>JAWXBU010000077.1:0-13490 GCA_034440255.1 Planctomycetota bacterium
GGCTGTTCGCCAATTAAAGCGGTACGCGAGCTGGGTTTAGACCGTCGTGAGACAGGTCGGTCCCTATCTGACGTGGGTGTAGGATGATTGCGGAGGTTTACCCCTAGTACGAGAGGATTGGGGTGGACGGTCCTCTGGTGTTCCAGTTGTCACGCTAGTGGCAGCGCTGGGTAGCTATGACCGGAACGGATAAGTGCTGAATGCATCTAAGCGCGAAGCCCTCTCCAAAACTAGTCATCCCAAACAGTCCCCTGGAAGACTACCAGGTTGATAGGCTGGCGGTGTAAGCATGGCAACATGTTGAGCTTACCAGTACTAATCGGACGATCGGCTTGACCACCTTCTTTCAATGGCACATGCCTCTGGGTGTGCGTCCTTGAAAGTCGGGTCGCATTGCGACTTTCTGCATCGACCCCATGTTCCAGCAATTCACCTGTCTCTAACGAACCTTGGCGCCGCTTTTCGCGGCCGCCGAGGCCTCGCATTCCCGGTGATGATAGGTGCTTGGCCATACCCGTTCCCATTCCGAACACGGTCGTCAAGCGAGCACCGCCGATGATATTGCTAACGCGAGAAAGTAGGTAATCGCCGGGTTTTTTCTAACTCAGGGCATCCATGCGGTCACGCGTGGGTGCCCTGAGTCTTTTTGTTATTGCCAACGTGAACAGAACTCGGTGGGTCTCTGAATCGGCTTTAGCCCTGTGCACAGCTCAGAGCCAAGGCCGATCGCCTCTCCTAAGGATGCCGACTATGGCGTGAGCTCGAGCTCCCTGGATTTCTTCCAGCGAAAAGATCCCGAGCGGATCTTGGACGGCAAGGCTGCCCAGGCTCTCGGTATGTTTGGCAAGATTGCAGCTGCTGCTGCGAAATAAGGAGCAGAGGAATGCGCGACACAAAAATGGATGCCGACTCGGTGGGCATCCTGCAGGATCACGAGTCAGCTCGCGCGCACCAGTCGTTCGGGTCAGTAGCGCCGAATGACTCCGACGACCACGCCACGGATTTCGACGGACGTCACGTACATGGGCTTCAAAGCCGCGTTGCTCGGTTGCAAGCGAATGCGATTCTTTTCGCGGTAGAAGCGCTTGAGCGTGCACTCCTCATCGGCGAGTACGGCCACGACGGTTTCGCCGTTCTTGGCTTCGACTCGACGCTCGATCAACACCACGTCCCCGTCACGGATGCCATCCTCGATCATCGAGTCGCCCTTCACGCGCAGCGCGTAGCACTCACGGCCAGGCGGTAGTAGATCGGCGAGATCGAGTTCTTCGGCATCCTCTATCGCCTCGATAGGACGGCCGGCGGCGATGCGGCCCAAGACCGCGATCGTCGTGGACGATCTAGAGCCGGCGGGCTCCGGTTCGCTTGCGGCGAGCTGCAGGCCGCGACTGATTCCTCGGGCTGCGCGAACGAGCACTCCTTTGCGCTCCAACTCCGCGACGTGCCCGAAGATGGTGACCTTGTTGACGCCGAGCGAGACCGCGATCTCCTCCAACGTCGGTGAAATGCCTTGATCGCGCCGGTAGGCCGCGAAGAACTCGAGGATGTCGCGTTGCCGGCGTGTCAACGACACGGATGCGGATGCGGTCCGCGTGCCGATCTCGTGTTTGCTGCGTGCGCTCACAGGATGAAGGTACTGACGATCACGAGTGCGAAGAAGAGGAAGGAGAGGCGTTCGGCGCCGAGATGAGTGAGTGCGTTCATGGTCGTCTCCAGGAAAGTTGAGTTGGGATGGGATCCGCGGTAGTCCGTTGTGGCCCTAACGAAACCCGAATCTACTCGCGGCTACCGACCCGAACAAGGCCCTAACCAGGAACTCTCCCGAAGTCCTTTTCCGAGGCCGGATTGCGACCCGGACGCCGGATCCGCCGACTACAATCCGAGCTCTCCTCTCCGGGCCCGAGAACCCTCCCCAAGTGCACGTTGAAACCCTGACCCTCGATCGTTTCCTCGTCCCGTTCTCGCTGCGCCAGGTGCCCTGCTTTCGCTTCGACGTCGTCGTCGTGGGCAGCGGTATCGCAGGAAGTGCCGCGGCCCTGGCTGCGGCCGATGGGGGAGCCAGTGTCGCGGTCGTCGCCAAGGCCGATCTGCGCGAGAGCAACACCCTGTGGGCGCAAGGCGGCATGGCGGCCGTCCTCGAGCGCCCCGACAGCTTCGAAGCGCACGTCTCCGACACGCTGAAAGTCGGTTGCGGCCTTTCCGAACTCGACGCCGTCGAGACAGTCGTGCGCGGCGGACCCGACGCCGTTCGCCGGCTGCTCGCTTACGGCGCTGAATTCGATCGACGGCCCGACGGTGAGCTCGTCGTCTCGCGCGAAGGTGGTCATACGCACGCGCGCATCGTCCACGCGCAAGGTGACGCGACCGGGCTCGAGATCCAGCGCGCTATGGTTGGCGCGATCACGACGCATCCTTCGATCACCACGTTCATGAACGTATTCGCGCTCGACTTGCTCACGGGACCCGATGGTCGCACTTGCGGAATTCTGACGCAAAACGCGCGCGGTGATCTCGTCGCCTATGCGGCCAGTCATGTGATCCTCGCAACAGGGGGGGGAGGACAGATCTACCGCGAGACGACCAATCCCGTCATCGCCACGGGCGATGGTGTCGCGATCGGTTTTCGCGCGGGAGCGATCGTGCGCGATCTCGAATTCGTGCAGTTCCATCCGACGTGCCTCTACATTGCAGGCGCCGCGCGTGTGTTGATCAGCGAGATCGTGCGCGGACACGGCGGGGTGTTGCGGGATCGCAACGGCCAACGCTTCATGCCCGACTTCCATCCTGCGGCCGAACTCGCGCCGCGCGACGTCGTTTCTCGCGCCGTCTCCGCGCGCATGCTGCAGACGAAGGACACGAGCGTCTACCTCGATCTGTCCGGCATTCCCGAAGATCCGCATGTGCTCTTCCCTGGAATCAGCCGTATTTGCCACTTCTTCGGCATCGACATCGCGCGCGATCCGGTGCCGGTTCGCCCCGGTGCTCACTACATGGTCGGTGGTCTGGCGGTCGATCTCGACGGACGCACGAATGTGCCTGGATTATGGGCCGTCGGCGAATGCGCGAGCAGCGGTCTGCACGGTGCGAACCGCATGGGATCGAATTCGCTGCTCGAGGGCATGGTGCTGGGATTGCGCGCGGGCCAAGCCGCGGGACGAGCACGCACCGCGCCCGAATTCGAAGTCATGGCGACTCGCAACGGCGGCGACGCGCCGAAGCCGCCGGCGGGGGTGCGCGTCAACGTCCAGGACATCATCTACTCGTTGAAGTCGCTGATGTGGCGACAAATGGGCGTCGAGCGCGACCGCGCCGGACTCGAAGACGCGTTGCAGAAAATCCGCTTCTGGGGTCGAGCGGTCTCCGACCTTGGCGTCAGCGAACCCAGATCGTTCGAGCTCGTGAACATGCTCACCGTCGCGTACTTGGCGACACTCGGGGCCCTCGCGCGCGAGGAATCGCGCGGCACGCACTACCGTTCCGAATTTCCCGAGGCGTGCGACGCGTGGCGTAAGCACACCGTTCTCACTCCCACGCTCGAAGGCTCGCGCATCACGCGCGTGACGATGACTCACGAACCCGTCCACACGCCGAGCGCGGTTGCATGACTCGTCCGCCCCAGCACACGCGTCCGCCCCGTGAACGCGTGATCGTGACGGGCGTTCGTTTCACTGATTTCGAGGGCGCTTCACCGCACGAGGATCTGTCCGAAGCCTGCGGTCTCGTCGCGGCGGCTGAAGCGGACGTCGTCGGTGAATTGATCATGCAGAAGAAGCCCAAGCCCGATGCCGCGACGCTGTTCGGCAGCGGAAAAGTGGCCGAAATCGCGGCTGAAATCGAGCGTTTGCAGCCCGATGCGGTCGTCGTCGACAACGATTTGACGCCGGCACAGGGACGCAACCTCGAAAAGGCCTGGGGCGTGCGCATCATCGATCGCTCGGAGTTGATCCTCGACATCTTCGCGCGCCGTGCGCGCACGCGTCAGGCGCGACTGCAAGTCGAACTGGCGCAGAACGAGTACATCGCGCCGCGCCTGCGTCGCATGTGGACGCACCTCGAGCGTCACGACGGCGCGATCGGCACGCGCGGTCCCGGTGAAACGCAGCTCGAGACGGACAAACGTTTGTTGCGCAAGCGGATCCAAGATCTGAAAGAAGAGCTCGCCGAGATCGAAGAACGCAAACGCCGCGAGGTGTCCTCGCGCAGCGATCTCTTCACGATCGGGCTCGTCGGTTACACGAACGCAGGTAAGTCGACCTTGCTCAATCGCTTGACCGGCTCGGACGAATTCGTCGCCGACCTTCTGTTCGCCACGCTCGACACGCGCACGCGGCAGTGGAAATTGTCGGACGGTCGCACGGTGCTGCTCTCCGACACGGTCGGCTTCCTGCAGCGTCTGCCGCACCACCTGGTTGCGTCGTTTCATGCGACGCTCGAAGAGACGTTGCACGCCGACTTGTTGCTGCACGTGGTCGACGGTTCACACGTGCACGCATCCGATCAAATGGCCGCGGTCGACGACGTTTTGCGCTCGCTCTCGTTCCACACACGCGGTGGGATCGTCGTATTCAACAAGACGGACGCCGTGGAGGAGCCGATCGTGCTCCACAATTTGGCGAGCACGTGCAAAGACGAGGTCGTCTTCGTTTCGGCCCGGACAGGCGAGGGGATCGCGCGGCTGGACGAGGCCGTGCGCCGCAAACTCGATGCGCGCTCGTACTTGGTCGACATCAGGATGCCGATCGCCGACGGTCGCCTCGATTCCGCCGTGCGCAAGTTGTGCACGCCGCTCGAAGACGAAGTCAGCGACGACGGCGAGCATCGTTTGCGCGTTCGGCTGACCGAGGGCGCGCTCGGCAATCTGCGCAGGCACGCGGGAAAAGACGCTCATTTCGACGTCGTCCTACCTCCGACCGAGTCGATCGTGACCGAAGACACGTCGGTCGAAACTCATCCCATCCAGGTCCGTCGAACGGAGTAGTCCTCCCTAGGTCTTGGCCGAACGCGTCCCGTGCGATGAACGCGCATTCTCCTCGCCGCTCGCCGATATGCGGAGTGCTCGAGTCCATCGAGCCCGCCCCCGCAGGAACTCCAAGTCAGCCATTCGTTTCGAGCGCATCGACTCGCTCAAGCCACGCCGGCTGCGGACCCACGCATCCAAGAATAGGGGTATGCTCGTGAGATAGCGGGGTCATCGACCTCGCCTCTCTTTCGAAGTTCGTCCCGATCCGAGGATCCCCCCATGATTCGCAACTCGTTCGTGATCTCGATGATCACGGCCACCTCTCTCGTGTCTGCTGTCGGCGCGCAGACCTTTCTCGAGGTCGAACCCAACAGTCAGAAGTCGGAGGCCACGCCGATTCTCGGCATCGTGAACGGCAACACCATCGGAGGCGTCACGACGGGAGTGGACATCACGGTCGGCTCGACGCTGGTCACGACCGCGGACTACTACCGCGTCAAGACCGCGGCGCTGCCGCTCGGCATCTACAAGCATCGTCTGTCGCAGCCGCAACTGCCGTACGTCACGACGATTCGGGGGCTGGACCAGACCGGAGCGCCAGGAATCGGCGGGACCGCGGGCGTGGCGGACGTCACAGCGCAGACCGCGACGATCACGAGTCCGCTGCTCTTCAATCAGTGGTACGGCTTCGGCAAGGAAGAGGAGGTGTACTGGCGCATCTTCGGGGCCGCGAGCACCACCTCGCCCTACCAGATGACGTTCACGACACTCGCGGTGACGCCGACGAACATCACGCCGACGTTCGAGGCGGGCTCGCTCACGATTTCGACCGTCGGGCTGACCGCGAATGACACGCACGTCCATTTGTACGACGCGAACCTCGACGCTCTGCCCGGCGGTTCCAACGACGACGTCTATCCCCCGAACGGCGTCAACTGCGAGATCACGCGCACGCTGACCGCGGGCATCTACTACATCGCGATGTCGCGCAACAACACGGCCTGGAATCAGCCGGCGCCCGCGGACGATGGCTACGCGAACGGCGCGCTCATGGACTTTCCGAACGTGCTCGTGCGCAGCATCAATTTCCCGACGGGCGCGCAGGATTGGACCTTCTCGGTCCAAGCCGCCAACGGTTTGCACACGCAGCCCAATTTGATCCCGCCCTTCTCGCCGTACGAGGTCACGTGGTGGCGCATCACCGTCGTGAACGGCGCGCCGCCCGTCGTGACGCCGAACGACGCGTGCGCGAACGCCATCGACGTCGGGCTCGGCGGCACGAAGACGGGCAGTTTCTTGAACGCGACCAACGACGGTTTGTCGAGCTGCGACACGGGTGGAGCGTTCTCACGCGACGTCTGGTATCGCATCACGAACCCGAGCGCCTCTGTGCGCACGCTTCACGCGGACACGTGCGGCAGCGCTGCGGACACCGTGCTGTCGGTGTTCAGCGCGTGCGGTGGGAGTGAGCTCACGTGCAACGACGATTGCGGAACCGGACCGTGCGGACCGAGCGCTTCGTGCGTGACCTACCCGCTCAATCCCGGCCAAAGCGTGCGCCTCCGCATCGGCGACAAGGGCATCGGCATCGGAGCGCTGTTCACGTTGCACACGTCGATGCTGTTCGACAACGACGAGTGCGCGACGCCGACTCACTTGCCTTCGGTCGGGGGGTACTCGTTCGACACGAGCGGCGCGACGACCGGCATCCAAGGCCAATTCGAGAGCTTGTGCTTGTTCGCAGGCGCGACGGATATCGAGAAAGACCTGTGGTACACGTTCACGGCTTCGAAGAACGGCACCGCGACGATCTCGACCTGCGGGCTGCTCACTTCGGCGACGTTCGACAGCAAGATCTCGATCTACGACGGCCTCGGCTGTCCGACGAACTCATCGATCGCTTGCTGGGACGACGACGGCGCGAGCTGCGCCCAATCGAACCTCGAGACGACACTCTCCTGGCCTGTGATATGCGGTAATGACTACACGATCCAAATCGGCGGCTTCAGCCCGACCGCGTCGCTCGTCGGCAGCTTCAACCTGTCCGAGGTGGGCAGCGCGTGCGCCACGCCTTCGACGGCCTTCTGCTTGGGCGACGGGAGCGGTTCACCCTGCCCGTGCGGAAACAACGGCACTGCCGGCAACGGCTGTGCGAGCATCGCTTTCCCCGCGGGTGCGAACCTGACGAGTTCCGGCATCGCCGGAGCCTCGGCGGGAACGGACACGCTCGTGCTGACGGCTGTGAACGTCCCCGGTCCGGGTCTCTTCTTCCAATCCAACGGATTGTCGGGGAGTCCCATCAACTTCGGTGACGGCCACTTGTGCGCAGCAGTCGGCATCTTGCGCATGGGCGTCGTGTTCCCGACGAGCGGCTCGGCGTCGTATCCGGGCGGCCTGACGCCCAATCCGATCCACATCGCAGGCGCGCCTGTCTCGGCGGGACAGACAAAGCACTACCAGTGCTGGTACCGCACGATTCCGGCGCAGTGCGGCCCGTCGAACTTCAATCTGACGAACGGGATCTCGTTGGTCTGGGTTCCGTAGGACTCGGCCGCTGCAGCGCAGTCGGCGTCGCAGTCACTTGGCTGCGACGCCGAGTTTTTGGAGCGGCGGAATCGTGAGCTCCTGACCTTCGGCGAGCGCGTTCACGCTCTTCAACTTGTTGAACTTGGCGAGCGCGTCGACGACGTCTTTCTTCGACGTGCCGTAGTACTTGTCGGCGATCGTCGAGAGCGACTCACCGCGCTTCACCGTGTGCGTCGTCACGGCAGCGGGGGCCGCGGGTTGCGTCGGTTTCGCGGCTGGCGGAGTCGGCTTCGCTTGCGGAGAACTCGTTGGAGCAGGGTTCGCTTTCGACGGGGCTTCGACGGGCCGTAGCCCCTCGACGATCGAAGCGCCGCTCTTCTCTCCGACGATCACACGCGCACCGAATCCATCGGGCAGAGAGCGGCCGGAAACGGCTGCTGCATGCGCCAGAGCGCGCTCGTCACGCGCAGCGTCCGTGAAACGCGCGTGGTACAGCGACACCGCGCCGAACACGCACAAAAGCAGCAGGATCCACAGGAGAATGCGCATGGCGATCTACCTGTGGACCATGCAGCTCAGCGGGCTGCGCTCACCACTTCGGCCTTCTTCGTGTCGTCACTGTTCGAGCCGGCTTTCTTCTTGGCGCGATTTTCGAGCCACATGAGCACCGGACTCGCGACGTACACGGTCGAATAGGCACCGGAGATGACTCCGACGAGCATGCAGTACGAGAAGCCTTCGAGCACGTTGCGCGAACCCACGTTGAAGAGGAAGAGCACGAGCAACGTCAACACGACGGTCGACGTCGTCAGAATCGTGCGTCCGAGCGTTTCGTTGATCGAATCGTTCAAGACTTCCCGCAGCGGCTTCTTCGACTTCGGGATGTTCTCTCGCACGCGGTCGAAGATGACGATCGTGTCGTTCTGCGAATAACCGATGATCGTGAGGAACGCAGCGATCATGGCCAGGTCCAGCTCAGCCTGCAGGATTCCCGTCCACGCCGCGAAAGCGAGTGCGCCGAGCGCGATCAAGACGTCGTGGGCCAGCGAGACCACGACGGCGATGCCGTAGGAGTACTCGGCGAAGCGCACACGCAAGTAGAGGATCGTTCCGAGAAGGCTCAGGAGCACGGCCAACGCGGCCTTGTCACGCAGTTCCCCGCCGACCTGAGCGCCGACGAACGCTGACTCGGGTAGAGGTGAGCTGAGGCGGTAGGGGAGTCCGTTCTTGTCCTTCGTCCCGGTGAAGTTGCCTGAGATCGAGTTGGACAATTCTCCCACCGACTTGTCGCCGCGTACGTTGCCTTGGAATGTGTAGGCGTTCAGGTGGCCCGCGAACGGTGCCACGGTCGCGTTGTCGATGCCAGCGCGAGTGAGCGCCGCGACGACGTCGTCTTCGGCATGCCCATCCTCGAAATAGACCTCGCCCGACGCCTTGTTCACGCCCTCGACCGGTACCGCGTTGACGACGATCGGACCGCTCTGCAGCACAGGTTCGAGCGCGCGCTTGATTTCGACGAGCCCGTTTTCACCCTCGTTCTGCGTCGTTGCCGCAACCGTGTCCGCGCCGCCGAGCTTGAAAGTGATCCGGAACGATTTGTACCCGGTCGCTTTGGAACCGGAATCCGTGATCGAGGTGACCTGCGCCGACCTGCCGATCTCGCCGGGGATGCTCGAAACGAGCTCGCGGATCTTGCTTTCGGACTGCGGATCCTGCGTACGCGCAGTGACCGTGTAGCCGCCGAGGAAATCGATGCCGAGCTTTTTCTCATTCGGCAGCACTGCGAAGAGGATCAAGCCGGCGACCATGATGCTCATCGAGATCGGGATGCAGATCCGCGCCCAATCCATGAACTTGTACTGCGTGTGGGCCAGCACCTTGATCATCGAGTACGGCTTCGCGCCGGCCTTGACGTCGCGCATGACCAGCGCTTCTGTCACCACGATGACCGTGAAGAGGGTCGAGAGGATGCCGATGTTGAGCGTCGTCGCGAAGCCGCGGATCGGGCCGGTACCGACGAAATACAGGATGATGCCCGAGATCAACGTCGTCAGGTTGGCGTCGATGATCGTGACCGCAGCCTTGTCGAACGAAGCCTTCACCGCCTGCACGAGCTTGACGCCGCGCGACATTTCCTCGCGCAAGCGCTCGTAGATCAGGATGTTGCCGTCCACGGCCATACCCAGAGTCAGGATGATGCCCGCGATGCCGGGAAGCGTGAGCGTCGCACGCAAAAATGCGAGCGCACCCATCAAGATCAGGATGTTGACCACCAGTCCGATGACGGAGAAAACACCGAGGCGACGGTAGAAGAACAGCATGAAGAAGACGATCAACGCGAACGCCGCGAGCGTGCTGTAGAAAGCCGTCTTCACGTACTCTTCGCCGAGGCTGGCTCCGACTCGCGCCTTGTCGAGCAGTTTGGGTTTGATGCGCAGCGAACCCGCGCGCAGGACCGTCACCATGTCCGAGACTTCTTTGTTCGTGAAGCCGCCGCGTCCGCCCGTGATCTGGCTCCGACCCTGCAAACGTCCGTTGATCGTGGCCAGGGTGACGATCTCGCCGTTCATCACGACCGCCATCAGGCGATTGATGTTCGCCGCAGTGAAGTCGCCGAACGCGTTCTGCTTCTCGGTCTTCATCTCGAACGCAACTGCGGGATAACCGAGTTCGTCAGCATCCGAGCCGACCAGTCCGATATCGTTGCCCGTGAACACCCATTCGTTACCGACAGTGCCGGGAGTCTTCGGTCGCGGCAGGACGAGCGGCACGACCCGCCGCTGATTCTCGGCCATCGAAACTTGGTCCGCTCGCTGGCGCTCAGGGAACCATTTCAGTCCTGCCGCAGGACCTCCGTTCGGAAGCGCGGTGCGGTTGAAGTCGTCGACGGGAAGCGTCGGATTGGTCCGCCGCCAGTCGTCGACCTTCTTCTGCTCTGTCGCTTGGTCCGTTCCGAGGGAGACGAAATCGTTCGGTTCGGCTTGCAGGTAGAACTGCATGTCACCGACGTTCTCGATCTGACGCTGGATCAGGTCGTTCGAGATCAACTCGACTGTCGCGCCGGCTTCGTGGGCAGAGATGACGGTCGATTCGAATCCGCGCCCGTTGTCTTCGACGTTGAGTACGCCGCCCGAGCGGTTCTTGTAGAGGATTTTCTCGCCGTCGATGCGCACGGTGCCGCCGAGCATGCCGAACGAGTTCACGATGCGCGGATCCGTCGTTTCGATCTCGAGCGCGCGACCTTCAGGCGCAGTCGGGTCGGCAGCGATCGGCTTCGTCAGCTTCCCGAAGGTCGCGGTGCCGACGGTCTCCGCCGCTCCCGGCAGCTCGATGACGATGTTGTTTTCGCCTTCAGGTCGAAGGCTCAACTCCATCACGCCCTTCGGATCGACGCGACCGCGGATGATCGTCGCAGTCTCTTGGAGGAGCTCTTGCTTGCGAGCGAGGTCCTGCTGCGTGATGACCCCGTCTCGAGCTGCTTGCTCGAAGTCGAATTTGTAGACGAGTCTCGTTCCGCCCTGCAGGTCCAGACCGAGGCGGAACATTTTCTGTCCCGTCAGCGGAAAGTACGCGAGGATCGCGACGAAAATCAGCGTGACGACGACGACGAGCGTGGTCTTGCGACCCAGGTTCTCAGTCATGTGGATTCCGCGTAGCTAGAACTGGAAGAGCCCGACGTAGGGGGGGCGCGTTGGATTGGCGAGAGCGGGATGTGCTTGCGATCGACGAACACCGAAGCGTTCCGGAAGAGACAGCGCAGCGCGCGCGGACCCGATCGAGTCCGCGCGGAACGTGCTGCTAGGCGTGAACCGGGACTTGCTTCTCAGGCTTCCCTGGCGCCGACTCGGTCGCGGCGCCTTCGTCGGTCGATGCCGATGCGCGCATCGCCTTGTCGAACTCGCGCTCGCGACGCACTTTCTCGCCGAGCAATTCTTTGACCTTCGTCTGCTTGCCGATGCGATCGCGCAAGAAGTAGAGCTTGGCACGACGCACTTCGCCGCGGCGCGTGATGACGATGTCCTTCACACGCGGACTGTGCATCGGGAAAATGCGCTCGACGCCTTCGCCCTGCACGATGCGGCGCACGATGATGTTGCGACGGATGCCGCGACCCTTCAGTGCGATCACGGTGCCGACGAAGAGCTGAACGCGCTCTTTGTCGCCTTCCTTGATGAGGTAGTGGACCTCGACGTTGTCACCCACGTGCACGGTGGGGAGCTGCTTCTTGCCGTTTTCTCGTTCCAGTTTTCCGATGAGGTCCATGTCGATCTCCGTGCACCGTCGGGGCGCACACAAGGGGTCGAAACGCCAGGAATTCAGGCGCTTCGTTCATTCGTAGGTGGGTGTTCGGGGGGAGCGCTGCGCGGCCGTTCTCGAGTGGACGGATCCAACTCGGGTCGGCGCGTGCGTGTTCGATGAGCGGCTTCAGCGGCTCGGTGGCGCGCGATGGCGGCGTGATCGCCGGACAGCAGCACTTCGGGCACCGCTTCGCCGCGGTAGACGCGCGGGCGGGTGTAGTGCGCGTGGTCGAGGCCGCCGCTCGCGCCAAAGGAGTCCTCCAGCGCCGAGCGTTCGTCGCCGAGCACTCCAGGGATGAGCCGCGCGACCGCTTCCGTGATGGCCAAGGCCGGCAGTTCGCCGCCAGCCAGCACGAAATCGCCGACCGAGAACTCTTGGAACTCGAGCTGCGAGAAGATGCGCGCGTCGAAACCTTCGTAGCGGCCGCAGAGCAACAAAATGCGCTCGGCACTCGAGAGTCGTTCCGCGTGCGCCTGCCGAAAAGGTGTTCCGGCCGGGCACAAGGCGATCTTCTCGAAGATCCCGTGCTCGCGCTCGAGCCACTCGATGCAATCGACGATGGGTTCGGGCTTCAAGACCATGCCTGGACCGCCACCGAAAGGTCGATCGTCGACGGTCCGATGTCGGTCGCGGGTGAAGTCGCGAAAATCAACGAGTTGGATCCGAACCTTCCCGTTCGCTTGGGCGATCCCCAGAATAGAGGACCGCGCGTAGGCCTCGACGGCCTCCGGGAACAAGGTCAGGATGGCAAAGAGCGTCACGTTCCCTCTCCGTATTCCCGGCCGTGAGGCGGTGGAAAAGGCTCAGCAGGGTATTCGCGACCTACGGGAGCGTCAAGCACGAGGGGAGAGCGCTTGTTCACTGGACTGATCGAAGCCTGTGTGCCGGTGACGGCAATCGAGCCGCTGGGGACGGGCCTGAGGGTCACGCTTCGCGCGCCGGAAGGCCTATTTGCGGCGGCGAAAGGGCAGAGTATTGCGGTCAGTGGCGCTTGCCTGACCCACGTCGGGAGCGAGACGGCAGGGGCGCCGCTCGTTTTCGAACTTTCGGAAGAGACGTTGGAGCGGACGTGGTTTCGCGCGCTCGCCCCTGGAAAGAGGGTCAATTTGGAGCGCGCCTTGCGCTTGGGCGACCGTCTGGACGGCCATCTGGTGGCCGGCCATGTCGACGGGGCCGGGCGGATTTGCGCAATCGAACCGTGGAGCGACGGGGGAGCGCGGCTTGTCGTCGAGGTCCCGGCCGGGTTCGAGCGCTACTTGCTCGACAAAGGCAGCATCACGATCGACGGCGTGAGTTTGACGGTGGTTTCACCATGTGAGCGGACGTTCGCGGTCGCGCTGATTCCGCTGACGCTCGCGAAGACGACGTTGGGGGAAGCGCGCGTCGGCGATCTGGTGAATCTGGAAGCGGATATGGTCGGCAAGTGGATTCTGTCGCGCTCCCAGGGGTGAGTGGCTGTGTGTTTTGGGATCGCGAACCGATGGGTTCGGAGAGGGACACTGTGGGGACACTTGGGTCCCGACAAGACGCGTAGTAGGTCGCGACGTCCAGAGAGCGGGCGAGGGTACTGCAGCTGACGGTTCCATTCCGACATGGAACCGCACTCGGTCGCCGGGCCAGCACACTTGGCCGCCACACCCCTTTTCTTCTCTTGACAGAATTCCTGGCAGGTGAATGGCGGTACTCCGCCACTCACCTGTCAGGA
>JAWXBU010000078.1:0-4775 GCA_034440255.1 Planctomycetota bacterium
CGCAATTATCAGTGCTGGTATCGAGATGCGGTGCCGTTCTGCACGGCGTCGAATTTCAATCTGACGCAGTCGGTCGCGCTGACGTGGTTGCCGTGAGCGCAATCCGACGGTCGCGATCGCTGGGCATCTCGTGTCCTGAGTTGGAAGTTCGCCGACAGCCGCTGGCCCACGAATCGACGGTACGGTGCCAGGTACACACACGATCAGCGGCCAGCCCGAACCGTCGTGGTTGTACCTGGCACCGTACCGTCGATTCGTGGGCCAGCGGCTGTCGGCGAACTTCCAACTCAGGACACGAGTCCCCCTCCGCCCGAGAATGACGAAGCGGCAAGTCGATCGACTCGCCGCTTTTCTCGAGCCACTCGGCGGCTCGACTCAGCCTGCCGTCGTCTCGGTCATCGAGTCCGAACTCTTGCTCGCCGCGTTACCGCTCGTGCCGGTTTTGTGTCCCGGATCGACCCACGAGCGCGACACTTCCTCGCGCGGGAAGATCTTCTTCTCGAGGCGATTGAAGACGTCGAACGCGCGCGCTTCCATCAAGCCGCTCGGGAAGCCGGTGGTCAATTGACCGCGCTCCAATCGCCGACGCGCACGCTTCTCCCACCAGCCGATCTTGCCGCGCGCGAGACCGTAGTCGAGCGTCACGTAGTGCTGATACATCTTGCGTGCGAGCGCAACCTCGGGCGGGATCTTGCCGGGCCACGTCTCTTCGAGGTGGTACTCGCCGATCGAGCCCCATTCTTCGAGCTTTTGCGGCGGGTGGTAGCCGAGCGAGATCGCTTGATCCCACATCACTGTCCCCGGAATCGGCCGGTACGGCCACACGGTCGGACGCGCTTTCGGCGCCGCGACGTGCAGGCGACGACATTGATCGATCGTCGCGAGCATCGAATCGCGCTCTTCACCGGGGTAGCCGATGATGTACGTGACGGACGCACAGATGCCGCGCTTGTCCATCTCGACGGCCGCGTCGACGTTGTCGTCACCGTGAATCGGCTTGCCGATCTTCTTCATCATCTCGTCGGTGCCGGCTTCGGCGCCGATCTCGGCGATGTACATGCCCGACGCTGCGAGCAAATCGAGGGCTGAAGGATCTTTTTTTTTCGCTTCGAGGATCGTGTGCGTCTCGATGAACGCGTTCCAGTGGAAGCGCAGGTCGCGATCGAGCATCCCTTGCGCGAATTCCTTGATCCGCTTGCGCATGACGCCGAAGTTCGCGTCGTGAAAACGCACGACGTCGAAGTTCCAGCGCTCCTTCAACTGCGCGAGATCGTCTAGCATCCGATCCGCGGGCATCGCCTTCCAGCGGCGATCGGTGACGATCGGCGAGCAGCAGAACGTGCACGGTTCGGGGCAACCGTACGAACTGAAATACGTGATGCCGAAATACGGTTTGCGATCGCCCATCGCGGGCGGCGTCGGCATGCGCAAGACGTCTTTGTGCGAGCGAGCACGCAACTGCGCCGTCTTGTACGGCTCGATGTCGAGGATGTGCCACGGCACGTTGAGGCACTGATCCCAGTTCGCGACTTCCCGCTTCTCCGTCTTCACGACTTGGTTGTCGCGCCACAACGCGAGACCTTGGATCGATTCGAGCGACGTGCCCGAGTCCACCGCTTTCACGAGTTCGCGGAACGTGATCTCGCCTTGTCCGAGAACGACGGCGTCGTACAGACCCGTTCCAAGTTGCAAATCCGGTCGCACGCTCGCGAACCAACCGCCGAGGAACATGGGCAGGTCGGGGAAACGCGCTTTGACCCGCTTCGAGCACGCGAGACCGTCGGTCACCATGTAGCCGAGGATGCCGGTCGTCGCGTAGAGCAGCGCGCCTTCGCAGGCTTCGACGACACGACGGTGCGCTTCGTCGGGCGTGTACAAACTGCCGTCGACGATCACGATCTCGTACCCGTCATGCAACGGCCACGCCGAGATCGTCAGCATCTCGAGCGGGAGCATGTCCTTGCTGGACGCCAGTCCCAGCGATTCGTCGACCTGCGCCGGTTGGTACAGGACGAGCTTCTTTTTGCGGCCGATCATGAGGAGAGAGGGAGGCTGCGCGGTGGAGAGAGCGCTCAGACTGGATCGCAAAGTCTACCAGCCTGGAGATCGCCCGGGCGCTCCGACTCGCGCGTCGGAGGCGTTTTCGACGCATATTCCCTAGGAATGAAGGGCTTTCGCGACTCTCGCCCAGTCAGCCGCGCGATGCAAAGCGCCGATCAAGTTGGCCGGACTCGCGCGGCCTTTCCCCGCGATGTCGAACGCGGTGCCGTGCACTGGGCTCACGCGCAGGTAAGGCAGTCCAGCGATCACGGTGACGCCGCCGTCTTCGGCGAGCAGTTTGATCGGGATGAACGCTTGGTCGTGGTAGAGCGCGAGCACGCCATCGAATTTGCCGCGCGAAGCAGCGAGAAAAACAGTGTCGGGCGAAATCGGGCCGTCGACAGTGAGGCCCTGCGAACGCGCGCGCTCGACCGCAGGGCGCAAGAATTCCTCGTCTTCGGTGCCGAGAATTCCGCCTTCCCCGGCGTGCGGGTTCAGTCCGGCGAGTGCGAGCTTCGGTGACGCGACGCCGAAGCGTTTCAGACTCTCGTCCAGCAGCAGCAGACGATCGAGGACGCTGTCGGTCGTGACGAGCGACAGTGCGCGCTTCAGCGGCATGTGTCGCGTCAACAACATCACGCACAACTTTCCCGCGAGCGCCATCATCTCGAAGCGCGTGACGCCACACCAACGTCCGAGCAGTTCGGTCTGGCCTTCGACTTTTTCGCCGGCCATGTGCAGTGCTTCTTTGCTCACGGGCGCTGTGACGAGTGCGTCGACTCGTCGCGCGAGCGCCAGTTCATGTCCGATGCGCAACGACGCGAGCGCGGAAGCTCCCGCAGATCGTTGGGCAAGGCCGATTTTCCAAGCCCCGTGCTCGCCCGAATCGATCCAGCCGTTGCGCTCGATCGAATCGGTGTCGCTGTCCAACTTGAAAAGGCGGACATCCTGCGGTCGCAACGCATCCGGTCCGACGACGACGATGCGCATCGCGCGCGCGACCCCTTCGTCTCGCAACGCCGCGAGCACGATTTCCGGCCCAATTCCCGCCGGGTCGCCAGCGGTGAGAGCAATCAACGGCCGTTTGTTCATCATGCGGCTCGCGCAGTCGGCGATTCTACGGACTCGGAGGGCGAGGCGAGCCCGCGAGTTCCTGATTCAACGCGTGCAAGTACGCGAGAACGTGCGCGACCGCTGTGTAGAGCTCGACCGGGATGTCGTCGAGCAACTCGCACGCGGACAGCAGCGCGACCAAGTCCTTGTCTTCGCGAATCGGAACGCCGTTCGCGCGCGCGACGCAGAGGATTTGCTCGGCGACGTCTCCCCTGCCTTTCGCGGTCACTTGCGGAGCGCTGGCCGACGCACTGTCGTAGCGCAGTGCAACGGCACTCTTCGGAGTGTCGTGATCGTGCGCGCTCATCCGAGTCGGTCCATCAGCGCGTGATCGCGCAGGAAACTCACTTGTTCGAGCGCGACATCCGTCGCGAAAGATCCGCGCGGTGCGGTGACGAACTGCAGCGACGGCAACGATCCGCCGGCAGATATGCCGAGTGCGAGCGCGTCTGCGTCGCGCGTCAAACGTGCAGCCACTGCTTCGGATGCGACGACGAAGCGCACTCCCATCCGTCCGTCCTCGAAACGGAATTCTGCGCGCACCGGGCCCAAGTTCGAGAACGACACCGATAGGTCGACGGCAGCTCGATTCTTGGCCTGCTTCTCGCTCGAATCTCGTTCGCGCCCTTGATCGGGATGCACGACGAACGACGCCGTCGCGAGGTGCGCACCATCGGGCACGGCGATCCCGATCTGCCGTGGATCGCCGGCGCTCGTGCGCGCGACATCGAGCAATTGTTCGGCTTCGATACCGGCGAGCGCGCGCTGCAGACTTTCGTGCTCGGGGCCTTTGCTCACAGCGCGCAGCGCGCGCATCAAGACACTCTTCAAATCCGCGCGAGCGAGCGCGATCTCCAGTTCGCCGCCTTTCGCGAGCAAGGCCTCATGGAACACGCCGCCCTTCGTGAGCGCATCCTTCAGCGCTGTCGAACTCGACGGAGAACCATGGCTCGGATGGTCCGTTTTGGGCACGAGCACGTGCCGTTCGACCTCGCGCGCCAACGCCTTCACGCGCTCCTTCTCGTGCGGATCGAGCGTCTCGGCATGCTCGACGAGTTCCGCGACCAAGCGCGAGACGAGCGCCCCTGCCGGTCGATCTTCAGCGAGCACCGTGCGCAGCGCGGCGACGAGCCCGCCGGCTTCATCGGGACTCGCGTCGAGGAGTCGCAGCACGAACGAGTCGCCGTTCTTCTCCACGCGTGCCGTGAACTTCTGACCTGGACGAAAGTCGATCGCAGTCTCGGCTGGAACGCGTTTCCCACCCAGCGACAGGTACGCGATCCCCGCCGACGACTCGATCACTTCGCCCGAAACGACGAGCCCGTCCTTCAACAACGCGTTCAAGACCGGCGTCGCGACGAGCGCGAGCTGGAGTCTCAGGGCTGTCGAAATCGAGTTGGAAAGTGCTTCCACCGGGCTGTTCCACGAAACAGCTCTGGTATCGGAGGATCCGCTCGCGACTCGACCTCGAAACGAGAAGAGCGGCCGGAAATCCGACCGCCCCTGCATATCACCCTGCGTTTGGATCGAGCACCGCGTACGGCGAATTCGTCAGTGTCGCTGCACGACGCAGTCGTCTAATGGCGCTGTACGACGCAGTCGTCTAATGGCGCTGTACGACG
>JAWXBU010000079.1:0-38091 GCA_034440255.1 Planctomycetota bacterium
AGCGAAGCGGGCACTGTTTGCTCTGGCACGGTATTGACGTAGGGCGGACTTCAACACGCGGCGAAGCAAGGACGCGGGGACCGAATCAGCGACGCTTCGTCACTTCGACGACCGCACGCAGGCCGTCGTTCTCGAACTCGATCCCGAACTCGGCGCGCAGAATGTCGCGGAACGTTCCGTGATTGGTGTCGCGCGGTTTCGGTGAACCGGGGCGACCGAACTCGGGCGATTCCATCGACTGGAATTCGTCGTTCCACGTGAGTGCCTGTTTCGTCGGCGTCGTCAATTTGACGCCGAACAGGCGTTCGTGCACTCGCACAGGATCCTCGCTCGGATAGCGCAGCTTCCATTCGTTCAGGATCGGGATCGTCGACCAAACCGCTGCGGTGTCGCGATCCGACCAGCTTTCGAATACGCCGAGCACGCTTCCGAGCGCATCGCCCTCGATGCGCAGACCGGCTGTCTTTCCGAGCCAAGCACGTTCCGACCCCTCGACACTCTTGCCCTCCTTGCGCGCTTGGCGGCGATCGATCGCTTTCTGAATCAAGTCTTCGCGCAGCGACAACACGAGCATGTCCGGTAGCGGCGCGTAGTAGATGTGCGGGTCGCGCCCCGGCTCGGTGAGGCCCAGCGATTCGGTCGGCGCGATCGCGACGTAGCTGACGTCGTGCCACGTCCTCGTCTCCCACTTCGTGAGATTCGGCGCACTCTCGTCTGCGAAAGCACGCAGCGCGGTGAGGAACGCGGCGAGCTTCAACGGGTCCTTCACGTCGACCTGCAGGGCCAACGGCATCCGGTAGTAGTCGATGTCTTCGCCTTCGAACAAGCCGCCGGCGGCGATGACCTCATCCCACCACGGGTCCTTCTCGCCGTACACGGTGATGCTCGCGCCCAACCAACCGAGCGGATCGACGCCGAAACGATTGTCGTTCGAACCCACGACGCCGGACAGCATTTCGCCGAGCTCAGACGTCTTGCTGAGAGCGGACGCGAAATGGAAGAGCGCGCCTTCGTGCGGATCGCCTGCTGATTGCGGCAATGCGCCTCCACCTGTGAAACGCTGCAACTCCCGATACTCCGTGTCGATCGTGAGCGGCATCACGGTCACGTCGGCCTTCATACGCACGCCATCGAAGGACAGTCGTACCGCGATCGGATCGAAGTAATTGCGCCAGCGCTGCTGAAACGAATTGCGATAAACCGAGTACGCGGCGCGTTCCGCCTCGCTCACTCTGTCGACACCGAGTTCCACGATCGGCGTGAGGAATCGCATCGTTCCGAAACGCAGGGAGCGCACGCCGTCGTCACCCCACACGAAGTCCTCGCTGATCGCCAGGTCCGGCGCCGACACCTTCGTTCCCGCCGCGATCGTGCCCGCCACGATCGCGTCGGCATTGCGCGCAGTGATCTCGTTCATCGCCGCCGCTGCGATCAAACGACGAGCGTCACCGATTCGTGAACGCGGCCCGGCCCAACGGCGGATGGTCGCGTCGGTGAGCACGATGAAAGCGCTCTCGCCGTCTGCTCCACGCTTGTACCGATCGCGGAACCATACGTACTCGTCCGCGCCGAGCAACGACCCCGATGAGTCGCGGGCCGTCTGCATGACGCGGACCAACGTCTGCAGCGAGTTCGAGACGACGACGACCGAATCGACTCGCGCCGTGTAGCACGAGATCGCTCGGTCCGGGCTCACGGCGCCTTCGTACACGAGTTCACCGATCCTGCCCGAGACACGCTCTGCACCTGCTTTTTCCGCTTCGGCGCGCCGCATGCCGATGAACTTCTCGAGCACGTCGGGCAGCTTGCAATCGAACAGGATCGCGACATCGGCGCCGCTGGGAAGGAACGGATCCGCGCCCGTCATCGCGACACTCTCGACGACTGTGGGCCCCAGCAAGCGTCCGAGCGTCGACAGCGGCATGCACAGTTGTTTTTGGTAGCGCTCCTTCGTGCGCTGATCCTCGACGCGCGCTTCGAACGCCTCGATGAGCGTCGTTCCCGTCGAATCCAAGTCGTCGACGACGCGCGTCATGGCCTCGAAGCTCGTGAAGAAAACCGCGTGCTGGTCCGCTGGGACGAATCGCGCGAGCGGATCGAGATCCGGCTTCATGTCCTTGATCAGCGTCTTCCAGTCGAGTGCGCGTGTCGTCACACCCTCGATCGAGTTCACGTCGATCGTCTGGTCCTCTGCCTTGGCAACGCGCAGCGAGCGATCGAGGTCGAGGTTTTCGGCTATCGCGCGCCCACCGGTGAAGAGGTCGAAGACATCAGCGGGCTCGCGCCCTGCGAAGCGGTCCGTGTCGCCTCCATCCGTTCCGAGTTCTTTTCGCGCCTGGTCGCGTTGGTGTCTGAACCATGCAGCACCCGGCATGCGATCCGTGAGTAGCGAGTCGTAGTGCACAGCCTTCGCACGCATGAACGCCGTGCGCGCCCGACCTTCGCTCGCGGGCAACGGCACCTCGAAGCGGAAGACCTCGACCAGGCTCTTCTCACCGTTTGCCACGAACAGTCGTCCGCGGATCGGTGCCGAGTCGTCCGCGCGCACGAGGACCGTCGACGTATTGGAGTAGGCGCGCGACCACGTGTCTCGCCCATCCGGATCAGCGGTGAGGTAGATTTCGCCCGGCACGTCGAGAACCGCGTATGTCCGCATGCTCTTCGTGAACCCGAGTCGCACCAGCGTGACCCAATCCATGTCTTCGATCGGCAACTGGGGTGGGGTGCCGTCGAACCGAAGCGTGCTGAACGGCGCCTCGATGTAGCGCTCTCCAGCACGACTCGTCGCGCAGAATGAGCTCACGATCAGACAGATGAGGAGGGTGAGCTTGGTGGCGTAGGCAACGCGATCGAGCATGGCGTGGTTCCGATTTTCGATACGGCGCGATGGGGGAGCGAACAGGACCGTTCGTTTTCGAGGCGCCAGCGAGTTCAGGTTCCCGAGAGTAGAACAGCAGGCTGTGCGGCCCCAGGCATCGGCTTGCCCCGCCCCTCGACTCGGCGGGCACCTTCCTCACCGACAAGCGCGGACCGTGGCAGTCCTCGCGGGCGTTGCATTACGGCCAGGATTCCACCACGCCTGCCGGTTTGGCGGCTCGAGCCCGCTTCTGTGAGCGGTAGACGGCCTTTTTCGCTCCTGGTCGTCCGGGTTACGCCCTGCCTGAACAAAACCTAACGTGCGTGGAAGTGTCGTTCGCTACACGTTTTCCGTTCAAGTGCCGGACCGATTCCGCACCCAACTTGGTTTCGGATCGGCACTTGCATACCGGTGCGCATGGCTCGCGCTCTCGCTCACCGCTCGAACGAAAAGGTGCCGATTTCTTCGGACCCTTACGTCATCCAGGTGAGTTTCGTGCGTATAGCCGTGTGGAGTTCGCGGCACGGTGGCAGCCGGGGCGCACTCGCTGGGCAAACAACTCTGGCGCGGCTGTCCCACCGCTCCCCGTTCCGAACCAGAGCCCGATAAGCCAACTCAGACCGCAGAGCATCCGGACCGCAAGCCGGTGCTCGCCGAGGTGGACTCCCATGACGAAAACCATCAAACACGCGAAGCTCGACACGATTCTGGACCGTCTGGCCCAGAACCCCGACACGTTCGCGGCCGAGGCGCTGGCCCTGGCCGCCGAATACGACCGCGACAACGTCAACTTGGAAATCACGAACCCGCACTCGTGGCATCGCAACGAAGCCTTGCCGCGTGAGTCGCATCGCATCTCCGTCGAGCACCAACTGCGCTCGGAGATCGACGACATCCTGCATCTGGACAAAGTTACGGAAGCGCAGCTGGCGCGCCGTGTCGAATTCGCGCGGATCCGCCTGAATCAGGCGCTCGCGGATGCGGGCAAGCAACCGAGCGATCTCGACAACGGCGTGCATTACGACGCGAGCGCCTTGCTGTCCGGCGCGCGCTTCGACTGCGGCCTGCCGCCCAAGCTGTGCCGTCGCTGGAGTGAACTTCACGCGCTGCGCACGGAGATGGTCGAGCGCAATCTCTACCTCGTGTTGATCAACGTCGAGCGCTACTCGCATACCAGCGCTAACCGCCTCGACCTGATCCAAGAAGGTTCGGCGGCGCTCTACCGCGCGGTCGACGGCTTCGATTGGAAGCGCGGCCTCTTGTTCCGCACGTACGCGGTGCACTGGCTGAATCAGGCGTTCCGCAGCCACTTGTACAATTTCGGCCGCACGGTACGCGTGCCCGTCTACCTGCAAAAGGCGATCAAGCACATCAACCTGGCGAAGGAGCGTCTGCGCGATCCGAACGCGAGCGCGGAAGCGATCGCCAAGGAATCGGGGTTGGGCGTCAACTTGGTCCAGTCGGCGATCGCTTCGGCGCGTTCGACGCGTTCGATGGACGCCGGGCTGAACGAGGAAGAGGACGCAGGTTCACTCCGCGACATCTTGAGCGGACCTGATGCCGACCCGTACACGCCGGCGCTCGAAGACAAGTCGCTCGGGGACGGCATCCATGCCGCTCTCGATCAACTGAGCGAGCGTGAACGCTACGTGATCAGCATGCGCTTCGGCCTCGGAGCCGAAGAAGAACACACGCTGTCGGAAGTCGCCGGCAAGCTCGGCGTCAGCTTGGAGCGTGTGAGGCAAATCCAGGTGCGCGCGATCACGAAGATGCGCACTCCGAAGTTGCGCAAGCAAGTCGATCCGTTCCTGAACTGAGAGTGTTTGGAAAGAGTGGAAGTGTCCGTGCTCATGGCGGACCGGCGGGGCGCTGACCGGGGGGTCGGCGCCTCGTTTTCATTCCGTCGCGGTCGGCGTGGATCGATCACGAGCTCGTCGTAGTCGGACGTCGGATCGAATTCGCGGTGGTACTTCCAGCGCAGAGGCTCTTCGACGTCGACCACGAGCGTCGTGTAGACGATGTTTCCGTCCATCACGTGACCGCCGATCGTTCGACCCTCGCTGTCGCTGACGGACATGTGCACGTGGAACTCGTTCGCGGCGAGATAGCCGGACAGCGAGGCGACTTCGAAGTGGCCGGAGAGACGCGTCGCGTTTTTCTGATTCGCGAACCGCAGCGCCACGTCGGTCAGATTGCCGCCGGCGCCGACGATCGAAGCCGCCTTCATGTCATTGTCGCGAGCGAGCTTTGCAACCTCGGTTTTCAATTCCTGCCCGGGGTTCAAGAGCACGACGAACGTGCGCGTCTCTGGGTGGTTCGCAGCACAACTCGAGACGAGGAGCGCGAGCAATCCGGCAGTGATTCGTTGGAGCGTGATGCAATGTTGCGACATCGCGTAGCGCCGGAAAAGTATGCGCTCGCTCGCGCATGATTTTCCGCCGCCGCCACTCGAGCGCGCACGATCCGGAGCTTCTTTCCTGTCTCGATGTCGAATGAAACGCCGATCGCGCGTCGAGTGGGAAATGGTGGTTCGGAGAGGGGAGCGATCTCGTTCCAGGGGGCTCGCGCGCCGGGCGCGATCGTCGACACGACGAGGTACGTTTCGAGCACCACAGCAAAAGAGATCATGACTCCCTTCGATTCCACGGCCCGCTACACGAGCGTCGAGACAGCGAATTCTCCCGCTGCCGTTCGCGTCATGGCTCCTGTCGACGGGCGTCGCGCGGAAGTGCTCTCACACGCAGCGCTGCAATTCGTCGCCAAGCTCGAGCGCGCGTTTCGCGCACGTCGCGCTGAGCTCCTCGAGCGTCGCCGCCATGTGCAGTCCGAACTCGATTGCGGCCGCCGTCCTGACTTCTCGGCCGATACGCGCGAAATCCGAGCAAGTCGTTGGCGTGTCGCCGACCCCGTGCCCGACCTACTCGATCGCAGAGTCGAGATCACGGGGCCGGTCGAGCGCAAGATGATGATCAACGCGCTCACCAGCAGCGCTAACGTGTTCATGGCGGACTTCGAGGACTCGTTGTCGCCGACGTGGCACAACGTGCTCGACGGTCAGGTCAACGTGATGGACGCGGTGCGCCGCGACATGCGTCACGTCGGCGAGAACGGCAAGGTCTATGAATTGCCGCAGGAAGGTCGTCTCGCGACGCTCGTCTTGCGCCCGCGCGGTTGGCATCTCGTCGAGAAGCACGTGCTGTTGGACGGTGAACCCGTATCGGCATCGCTCTTCGATTTCGGGATCGCGTTCTTCCACAACGCGGTCGAGCTGATCCGTCGCGGAAGCGGCCCGTATTTCTACTTGCCGAAAATGGAGAGTCGTCTCGAGGCACGCTTGTGGAACGACGTGTTCGTGTTCGCGCAGGCCGAACTCGGCATTCCGCGCGGCACGATTCGCGCGACGGTCTTGATCGAGACGATTCTGGCCGCGTTCGAGATGGACGAAATCCTGTTCGAGCTGTGCGAGCACTCGAGCGGTCTGAATTGCGGGCGCTGGGACTACATCTTCTCGTTCATCAAGAAGTTCCGCGCCGACACCTCGCTCGTGTTGCCCGATCGCGCGACCATCACGATGGAACAGCCGTTCTTGCGCGCGTACAGCCGCCTCCTGATCCAGACATGTCACAAGCGCGGCGCGCACGCGATGGGCGGAATGGCCGCGCAGATTCCCATCAAAGACGATGAAGCGCGCAATCTTGCGGCACTCGCCAAAGTGCGCTCCGACAAGCAGCGCGAAGCGAACGACGGTCACGACGGCACGTGGGTCGCGCATCCCGGACTGATCGGTATCGCGCGCGACGAGTTCCGCAAAGTGCTGGCGGGCCCGCATCAAATCGACGCGTTGCGCTCGGGTCTGCACATCGAAGCACATGAATTGCTCGCACCGCCGAGCGGAGCGATCACCGAGCGCGGTCTGCGCCAAAACCTCGAAGTCGGGATGCTCTACATCGAGTCGTGGTTGCGTGGGAACGGCTGCGTTCCCATCCACAACTTGATGGAGGACGCTGCGACGGCCGAGATCTCGCGCACGCAAGTGTGGCAATGGATCCACCGTCACGCGCGACTCGACGACGGTCGCGCTCTCGATGCCGAACTCGTGCGCAGCGTGCTCGACGAAGAGCTCGCGCTCGCGCTCGCGGCCTCGACGAAAAACAACGTCACACGTCTCGGCACGAGCGCGCCGCTGAGCTCATGTTCAGCCTCGCTACCGCCGCCGAAATGCCCGACTTCCTGACCACTGCGGCCTACGACGATCTGTAGGCCGTCCTCCACTCTTCTCCCACCATGACCACGCACTCTGATTCATCGATGAAGAACCAACCGAACCGCTTCCAAGGCATTCAACGCGACTACACGCAGGCCGATGTCGATCGTCTGCGCGGCAGTGTCCGCATCGAACACACGCTCGCGCGCCGAGGTGCGGAACGCTTGTGGAGCATGCTGCACACGGACGACTACGTGCACGCGCTGGGTGCCTTGACCGGCAATCAGGCGATGCAGATGGCCAAAGCCGGCTTGAAGGCGATCTATCTGTCGGGTTGGCAAGTCGCTGCGGACGCGAATTTGTCGGGGCACATGTATCCCGATCAGAGCCTCTATCCGTCCAACAGCGTTCCCGCGGTCGTCAAGCGCATCAATCAAACGCTGCAGCGCGCGGATCAGATTGCACACATGGAAGGTGATCACGGGATCGATTGGTTCCTACCTATCGTCGCCGACGCCGAGGCCGGATTCGGCGGCCCGCTGAACGCCTTCGAGCTGATGAAGTCGATGATCGAAGCCGGCGCCGCGGGCGTGCACTTCGAGGATCAACTCGCGTCCGAGAAAAAGTGCGGTCACCTCGGCGGCAAAGTGCTAGTGCCCACGTCGAGCTTCATTCGCACGCTGAACGCAGCGCGGTTGGCCGCCGACGTGTGCGACGTTCCGACTCTGCTGGTCGCGCGCACCGACGCCGACGCTGCGACCTTGCTCACGACCGACGTCGACGAACGCGATCGCGAGTTCTGCACGGGTGAGCGTACGAGCGAAGGCTTCTTCCGCGTGCGTTCAGGGATCGAATCGGCGATCGCGCGCGGTTTGTCTTATGCGCCTTACGCCGACCTCGTGTGGTGCGAAACGTCGCATCCCGATCTCGCCGAAGCACGTCAGTTCGCCGAAGCGATTCACGCGCGTTTTCCAGGCAAAGTGCTCGCGTACAACTGCTCGCCGTCCTTCAACTGGAAGAAGAAACTCGACACCGCGACGATCGCGCGCTTCCAGCGCGAACTCGGAGCGATGGGGTACAAATTCCAGTTCGTGACGCTCGCCGGTTTCCACGCGCTCAATCACGGCATGTTCGAGTTGGCGCGTGCGTACAAGGACGGCGGGATGGCTGCTTACTCGGTGCTGCAAGAAGCCGAGTTCGCGAGCGAGGTCCACGGTTACACGGCCACGAAGCACCAACGCGAAGTCGGTACGAGCTACTTCGACGCGGTGACGCAGGCCGTGAGCCAGGGACGTTCTTCGACGACGGCGATGGAAGGTTCGACGGAAACGGCGCAGTTCGACACCCGCGCGCAGGACGGAAAAGCGGCCTGACCGTCGGTACGATCCCGGGCGAGCAAGCTCGCCATGGAAACTGAGACGACGCGCGGGCAATGCGGCCTCTGCGGGCTCGAGGCCCGTGGAAGTGAACACCCGACTTTGTTCGGTCACGTCGTGCACGAGAAGTGCAAGTACAAGTTCGTCCTGAGTCGCGAGCTGGCGTGGGTGATCGACGCCAGCGTGGTGTACCTGCTCGTGGGTCACGCATTGCGCTTCGTGATGTCGCAGGGAATGACGCCCAGCGAGGTGGAAGAGAGCAGCACCATGCTCCTCGTGGAGTTGGCGCTGCTCTTCGCGTTCACGCTCGAGGACTCCATCCGTGGGATTTCGCTCGGCAAGCTCGTCACCGGGCTGCAAGTGGTCGACACGCGCACCGGCCACCCGATCGGACTGCTTCAATCCCTTCAGCGCAATCTGATCGTGCTGGTGCCGCTCGCGCCGATCGTGCTGGCGTTCCAGATGCGCGGTGGACCGCGCTTCGGGGAAGGATGGGCACACACGCACGTCATCCAGCGTGCACGGCGCGACATGCCGGCCTTCACCGGAACACGAGCGGTCGCCGAGGATTGGTCTTCTCCCACGCGCTGAGCACGACGTGATCACTTCACGAACAAGGCGCACTTTCCGACTCGAAGGGGCGCGCGCGTCATGAAGCTGGTGCTCCCGATCCTGCTCGCGCTGCTCGCCGGATTCGCACTCGGGTGGTTCACGTCGAGTGCGTTCCGTGGGAAGAATCCGGAGTCGAGCCGACACGAGGATCGAGCACCCGTCGACGGACAGCGCGCAACCGAATCGAAGCTCGCCGAGGCCGAGAAGCCGACGAGCAACAACGCGGCTCCTTCCGTTGCGCCGACGATTTTCGAAACGCGCGCGTCCGAAGGCCTGATTTCAGAGGCGCTGCGCAAGTACGCGCTCGAAGAGATCGACGGCGGTTGGCACGAGACGCGCAAGGATTCCTTGCCAGAGTCGCTTCTGACGCGCGGCTTCAGCGAGTTCGAAGAAACCGTGCGCAAGCTGCCGCGCGAGATCGGCCGGCGGCTGGCGAAGAGACAGGGGCAACTCGAGCGTCTGGCCAGTGATGATCCGTTCGCGGTGATCGACGCGCTCAACGAGGGAGAAATGGGTCCACGGTTCGCTCTCGTGCAGGATGAGAAGGCCTTCTCACGCTTCTTCGCATGCGCCGGAGGCCACGAGTCGACGGGGTCGCGCTCACCCAGGACAAGGGGCCCACGCCACCCGTAGTTCTGCCTGGCTCGAGCATCTCCTTCCCCGACGGAGTGCACGAACTCAGAGACCTGGCCAATCTCCTGGGTGCCAACGTCCGCTGCGTGACGATCGCGGGCAAGGGAATAGAGCGCACGTTACTGCGCGCTTCGCACTTCGCGCCCCGTGAAAAACTCGATCGCTTGGAACTTCGCGACTGCACCTTGGAGTGCCCGTGCTCGCAGGTCGACCTTCGCAAGGCCGGAGTGCGGCGAGCCGAACGCGTGCGCTTCGTCGGATTCGACTGCGGGGCCGGCAGCTCTTGCGTGTTCAGCGTAATGGGAGGTGCAGTCGTGGAGTTGAAGTCCCGCCGCGTCGAGGGAGGGTACGGGCGCCACCCACAGCACGGAGTGCTGTTCGACGTGCGGTCCGATGCGTTCCTCGGACGCTTCGAGGATTGCACGTTCGATTCCTTGGCGCTCCGCCACGACCTCTGGCGCAAAGGGTTCACGCTCGTCCTCACGCGGTGCCGCTTCACCAACCTGTTCG
This sequence comes from Planctomycetota bacterium, assembly GCA_034440255.1. GTDB lineage: Bacteria > Planctomycetota > UBA1135 > UBA1135 > JAEUIA01. The sequence goes on from JAWXBU010000079.1 coordinate 10,193, forward strand.
ATCGGAACCTACCGATCGACTTTGACGACGACGGACTGTTGCTCAGTTCGACGACTATGGAACTGCGCTCCAAGGAGGCGGGCGAGATCGAAATGCGCGACCTGGCGGACCTGTTCCCGGCCTGGATTCAGCCGACCAAACGCTGAGCGCGCGGACCTGGTCGCGCGGTGGGTCGCGCGGCCGGCGTTTGGTAAACTGCCGCGATTCGATTCCGGCACTGAACATGGATCCGAACGCCTCCGCACCGACACCCGACAGCCCTGCGAGCGGCGAAAACGCGCCCATTTCGGGGCGTTTGGCGCGCGAGCACGTCAAGAAGCCGTCGTGGCTGAAGGTGCCGCTGCCCGGCGGCGAGGGCTACACGAAGTTGAAGTCGCTCGCGCGTGAGCTGAAGTTGCACACGGTGTGCGAGGAGGCGCGCTGCCCCAATATCGGCGAGTGCTGGAAGGGCGATCACGCGACGATGACGCTGATGGTGCTCGGCGACGAGTGCACGCGCCGCTGCCGGTTTTGTGCGGTGAAAACCGTGCTCCAAGCGCCTCCGCCCGACGTCGACGAACCGGCGCACGTCGGTACTGCCGTTGCAGCGATGAATCTGTCGTACGTCGTGATCACGAGCGTCGACCGCGATGATCTGCCCGACGGTGGTTCGGCGCACTACGCGCGCTGCATCGAGGAGATCCGCGCGCGCTCGAAACGCACGGTCGTCGAAACGTTGATCCCCGACTACCAAGGTTCCGACTTGGCGACGCTGATGAGTGCGCGCCCCGACGTGCTCGCGCACAACGTCGAAGTCGTCTCGCGTCTGCAGCGCAAGATTCGCGATCCGCGCTGCTCGTTCGAGCGTTCGCTGCAGACCTTGCGCGGAGCAAAACAGCACGATTCCAGCGTTTTCACGAAGAGTTCGATCATGCTGGGCCTCGGCGAAACCCACGAGGAGATTGTCGAGTCGATGCAGATGTTGCGCGACGCGGGCGTCGAGTTCTTGACGCTCGGCCAATACTTGCGCCCGACGAAAAAGCACGCTCCTGTGCGCGAGTACGTCACGCCCGAACGTTTCGACGAGTACGAACGCCTCGGTCGTTCGATGGGATTCCAATACGTCGCGTCGGGTCCGCTCGTGCGCTCCAGCTACAAGGCCGGCGAGTTCTTCGCTGCGCGGTTGGTGCGCGAACGTCGAGCGGCGCGCGAATCGAACGGTTGAGCGCGCTCAGTCGTTTTTCGAAGCCGGCGTGAATCGCGGCTTCTGCGTGACGCCCGAAAACCCACCGACCGCGGTCGCGGCCGACTGCGGCAGGTGACTCTTGAAGAACGAATCGAGCCACGACGCCGACTCTTGCGCCTTCACGCCGAACGCAGCTTGGACGTCGGCGAGCGACTCGTAGGGGAGAGCGATCCAACCCCACTGACTCATTCCCCACGCTGCGCCGCCAGCGACGATCGCGATGAAAAAGCCGACCTTCAAGAAAACGCGGACGAGGGCGCCGGCTGCGAAGCCGAGGAGGAAACCACCGCCCGATCGCAGTCCTGAGCTCGACCACGGGCTCGCATCTCCGCCGTTCGTGAGCGCGATCACGTACGACGCGATTCCGACGATCAGCGCGACCACAGCGATGCGCACGAGCCAGCGTCTCCAAAACGACAACTCCGTGAACGTGGACAGGAGGAACGTCTTGGCAGTGGTTCCGAGGCCGCCGACGACGGTCATGGTGTTCGATCGTACCTCTCCTCCGCCGCGAAGTCGGCTCGCTATCCGTTCGACTGCAAACGAAGCGCTCTCACTGCGGTTGAGTGGCGTGAGCGAGTGGACTCTCGAAACGGCAATCCGTCAGGGCTGGCAGTCGGCCCGTCCGGCGTGCGACCCAAAGTTTGAACGCTGCGCGCTCACGCCAACCACACTCCGACACGTTCGCGTAGTTCGGTGATGCCGACGTTCTTGTCGGCACTGACCCACAGGACGTTGGCCGGATCCGTCGCGCACTTCAGGGCGAAATCGTGCTGCCGCGCGCCGCGGCGTGACTGTTTTACTTTGTCCAGTTTGGTGGCGATGACGACGTGCGGCAGTGCATGCTCACGCAACCAATCGAGCATCTCGAGATCGGATTTGGTCGGCCCGATTTCGCCGTCGACGAGCAGCATCACCATCTGCAAGACTTCGCGCTCGAGCAAATACTGCTCGACCATGGGCTCGAATCGGGCGCGGATCGCCTTCGGCGCGTCGGCGTAACCGTAGCCGGGACAGTCGATCACGGTCGTGTCGGTAGCGCCGAGCCGGTAGCTGTTGAGGACTTGTGTGCGACCGGGCGTATTCGAAACGCGCGCAAGCTTCTTCTGTCCCGCGAGCGCATTCAGCAGCGAGGACTTGCCGACGTTCGAGCGCCCGATGAAAGCGATCTCGGCCCGGCTGGCCGGCAGCTGCTCGACAGCGATGATCGAGGCGATGAACTCCAGGGGCAACGGCCGACTCATGATCCGCGCATTCTGCGGCCTAGCCGTGCTCGGCAGTAGGAACTTCGCCGCGCAGTGGCCCGAACCGGACCGCGACCCCAGCGCCTGCGCGATGTGCGCGTAGGCCGCACTCTTCAGGCGACGGCGCTCGATCCGGCCGGCCCGCATGCGGAGGCAGCGCGAGCGGAGTGAAGAGTTGCGGACGCAGGCGATGGACCCTCGATCACGCGCGCGCCCGACACGCTGTTTCGCGCGCTCCCGTAGACGGTTCCGTGTCGGTCTCGCTCCCGTGCCCGTTTCACTCGGCGTCCGCTCCGCAAAGGCCCCCGATCGGCCCTGTCCTCGGATCTCATTCTCGCCTTGCGAAGAATCCCCGAATCCCTGGCGTGAGTCGTCCCCATCCGTCGCCGTGGTTTCTGTCGGCCGATCTCCGGCCCCTCGAACCACTACCGAGCACTCATCCATGAACGCCTCCTCCCACCTCCCGCTGTTCGCCTGCGTCGGTCTGGCCCTCGCCAACGCGGCCGCCGCCCAGGCCGAGATCAAGATCCCGCGCCCTCTGCCCGTCATGATCGAGGCCAAAGGTCCCGCTCCAGTCACCACGAGTCCGCTGCCCGTCGCTCCGCCGCGTCCGGGTTTCGAGCGCGCTCCGTCGAAGCCGATCCCGGCGAACGCACCGGACCCCGCGAAGCTCTCGATCGAGCGTGATCGTGTGCACGTCCAAGAGCCCGGCGACGGTCGGGTGTGGGTGCGCGGCGCCGACTACAAGGCCAGCTTCGGACCCGAGGGCGCGACGTTCATCCCCTTCCTGGGATCGGACGCGGCGCAGAACTACCCGGTGCGGTTCACGCTCTCCTCGGCGCGCGTCGCGGGCCAGGAGATCGCGTTCGCGGAAGTCGGCACCGTGCTTCGTGACGGCGAACGGATCGTGATCGACCGCGGCGTCGTCGACGAGGTGTACGACCTCACCCCGAACAGCGTGGAACAAACTTTCGTGATCGATTCACTCACGACGCGGGGCGCGTTGAGCGTCGAAGTCGCCGTCGAAACCGAGCTCACCGCGCGTGAAACGGGTGACTCACTCGAGTTCACGAACGAGCGCGGCGGCATGCGCTACGGGAAAGCGATCGTGCTCGACGCCGACGGAGCGCGCTTCGAAACCGCTTCGCGCCTCGTCGACGGCAAGATCAGGATCGACGTGCCGGCCGCGTTCGTGCAAGCGGCGCGGCTGCCGCTGCGCGTCGATCCGCTGTTCACGACGTTCACGGTCGCGAACACCTCGATCGACGAGTACTACTCCGACATCGCCTACGACTACACGAACAATCGCTGGTGCGTCGTGTACGAGGAGGCTTACAGCTCCACCGACCACGATGCCTACACCTTGATGGTCAATGGCAATGGTGTGGTCATCGCCGGGCAGGGCGCCTACGCCGACTACACGACCGATTTCTGGGCTCAGCCGCGGATCGCGAACAACAACATCGCGGACAACTTCTTCGTCGTGAGCAGCGTGTTCCCGGCCGCGCTCGGTCAGACGATCGTCAAGGGCATCACGCGGGCCGCCGCGTCCACGACCGTCGGTTCTCAAGTCGTCATCAACGGCGCCGAGTCCGGAGACAAATTCTGGGCTGACGTCGGAGGTGATCCGCACACGACCGGGCCGACGTACTACATGGTCGTTTGGCAGCGCAACTTCGGCGCCGGTGACACGGACATCCATGCCCGCCTGGTTTCGTCGAGCGGCACGCCGCTCGGAGGGGGAGCGATCCTGCTCGAGGACAGCGGCGGAACGCAGGACATCATCCCGCGCGTCTCCAAGTCGGACGGTGCTCCGTACTCGTCGAATCAAGAGTGGAACATCGTGTGGACGCGTCTCGATCCGTTCACGTCGACCGGCGACATCTGGGGCGCGCAAATTCACTGGGACGGCAACGTCTCGACGCCGTCGTTCCCCATCACGCTCGGTGGCGACGACGATCGCAACCCGGCTGCGTCCTCGCCGCTCGACCGGGTCTCCGGATTCCGTCCTTGGATGGTCGTGTTCGAGCGCGGGGCCATCGGCAGCCGCGACCTGATGGGCCGTGTGTACGAAGGGTCCAGCTTGGTGGCTGGGGCGAACTTGTCTCAGAACGAAGTCACCGGCGCCGGCGAAGATCAAATCAACCCCGACGTCGACTCGGACGGTTCTCAATTCATGGTCGCGTTCCGCGAGTCGTACGGGCTGAGCTTGACCGACTATGACATCTACGCGTCGTCTTTCTGGTACGCGGACAACGTGCTGTCGGTCTCCGAGGGGCACATGTTCCTCGACCTCTCGTTCTCGGACTCGCTCGCTCCGAAGATCTGCGCGGCCCACTCGGGTGGAGCGCCTTACATCACGTTCGGTGCGACGTGGAATCGGCCGACGGCCAACAACTACGAGGTCTACGGAGCGATCATGTTCTCGCCGTACGACGTTCCCGAGAAGGCTTACTGCTCGGGTGACGGATCGAGCTTCACCTGCCCGTGTGGAAACAACGGGACCAGCGGCCGAGGTTGCGCCCACTCACTCAACTCGAGCGGTGCCGCGTTGGGCATCAGCGGTTCTCGTCATGTGAGCGACGACACGGCCGTGCTCGGTGCGACGGGTATGCCCTCGACCGCTCCCTGCCTGTACTTCCAAGGCACAGCACCCGCCGCGATCCCGTTCGGCGACGGTGAGCTGTGCGTCGGCGGAACGCTCGTGCGCATGGGCGTCAAGTTCGCGACGGGCGGAGCAGCGAACTACCCGAGCGGCAGTCCCAGCATCTCTGTGGCGGGCGGGATCGGCGCGATCGGCGGGAATCGCTACTACCAAGTCTGGTACCGAGACGCGGCGACCTTCTGCACGGCGAGCATGTTCAATCTGACGAACGGGCTCCAAGTGGTTTGGATGCCCTGAAAACCGCCGAGAGCGATCTCATCCGGTTCGCAGCGCGCGCGATCCGCGGTCTCACGACCACGGGTCGCGCGCGGTTGCTTGGGGTGTCGGCACTGGCAGAGGACTTTCGCGCCTGCCTTGCGTTCGCCAACGAACGTGAGAAGGGCACCCTGATCATCCCGGCGGCTGCGTGAAGTTTCTCATCGACGTGCACCTGCCGGATCGGTTGGTCGGGTGACTGACGAGTGAAGAAGAACGATGCCGAGCAGCACAGTCCGGTGGTAGGTTTCGACAGGCCATGAAATCTCGACTGTTGCTGTCGAGATTTCATGGCATACTTCCCTCGTGATTCGGCGTATGTCGCTCATCGCTGCCATCCGCGAGCGCCTGCGCCTGAATCCCATCGTCGGTTTGCTCGGAGCACGCCAAGTCGGGAAGACGACGCTCGCGTTGCAGGTGGCGCGCGCCTCCCGACTGAAGACGCATGTCTTCGACCTCGAGGATCCGGACGATCTCGCACGGCTCGCGCGGCCGATGGATGCGCTGCGCGATCTCGAGGGGCTCGTCGTGATCGACGAAGTCCACCGGCGGCCAGACCTCTTCCAGGTCTTGCGGGTGCTCGCCGATCGCCGTCCGGTTCGCACGCGCTTTCTGGTGCTCGGTAGCGCATCGATCGATCTGCTGAAGCAGAGTTCCGAGTCGCTCGCTGGCCGCATCGCCTACTTCGATCTCGCCGGGTTCGGGCTCGACGAGGTGGGGGTCGAGCAGTGGCGCAAGCTGTGGTTGCGTGGAGGCTTTCCGCGGTCGTTCCTGGCGCGGAGCGAGGCCAGTAGCACGGACTGGCGCCGGGACTATTCGCGAACCTTCCTCGAGCGCGACGTGCGTTCGTTCGGGATCGAGATCGAGCCGGCCGCGCTTCAGCGATTCTGGCGAATGCTCGCGCACTACCACGGCCAGGTGTGGAACGCGTCGGAGTTCGGCCGAGCCTTCGGTGTGGCCGACAACACGGTTCGTCGATACTTGGATACTCTGTGCGGGTTGCTCGTCGTTCGACGCCTCTCTCCGTGGTTCGAAAACGTCGGCAAGCGACAAGTCAAGGCGCCGAAGGTCTACATCGCGGACAGCGGACTCTTGCACCTGCTCTTGAACGTGACCACGGGCGACGACCTCGCTGCGCACCCGAAAGTCGGCGCTTCTTGGGAGGGCTTCGCGATGGACGCCGTAGTTCGTCGGCTGGGCGTGCGCTGGGAGCAGTGCTACTTCTGGCGCGCGCACACCGGTGCGGAACTCGATCTGTTCGTTCCGCATGGCAAACGTCGCATCGGATTCGAGTTCAAGCATACGTCGGCCCCTGAATTGTCGCGCTCGATGCTCTCGGCCCTCGAGGTGCTGCGCCTGAACGAGATGATCGTCGTTCATCGCGGCGAGCACGCCTTTTCGCTGCACGAGAAAATTCGCGCTGTTCCGCTGGCTCGACTGAAGAGTGAGCTCAAACCGTTGTCATGAGGCGTCGCACACTCAGGTGTGATCTCGTGATGTCGACGATCGGGTGCTGCGAGACCTGAGGCACGTCCCTGGATCGACCACGAGGATGAGTCCCGCCGTGCGCTCTCGATCACGAAAGGGTGAGCACGCATCTATTGGAGTGACGAGGACTCCGCGCTCATCGTTGAGGTGGCGAAACGGACGAGGTGTTCAACGCAAGGCGAGACTGCTCGGAAGGCGCTCGAAGCGGCGGAAGAGGCGGTCGCCCTCTGGGTAAGCACCGCCAAGAAACTCTCAAACCTGCCATTCCGGAGCCGATAGGCGGCGTCTAGAGCACGCGTAGAGCGCGTCGGACGCGGACGTACGATCGTCGGGCACTGCCATGCACGATCGGACGAGCAGATCGATGTGTCCGAGCATAGGGGAGCCGACGGGGACCGCTCCACGTTGGTCTCGGCGGACTTCGCCGAGCCAGGGGCGGTCGACGGTTCCGTCAGGCGCTGCGCCGCGCTGCGATGAGGCTTGCGCGCGACGCGACGGCGGTGCAGCTGCGGCAGCGGACTGAGTCCGTCGGCGAACAGCACACCACGTGCACATCAGGGGGAATGCACCTCCCCGAAACGCGCAAGTGTCGACGCCCCTGTGCGCCGCTGCGGAGACGGGCACGGTTGCGATTCGCGGCGCCACACCGGGTAGGATTGACACCGTGGTGCATGCCGAGAAACTGCGGAATCTGATCATCGTGATCGCCGAGCATCCGAAGGTGACCAGCCTCGGTCTGACGAAGCTCTGGAAGCTGATCTCCTTTGCCGACGTGACCGCACTCCGTGAGCACGGCGCGACGATTACCGGGTCAGATTTCGTGAAGTATCCCCACGGTCCAGTTCCGAGTCGGGGGAGAAGATCCTCAAGGAACTGAAACGTTCCGATCGCATCGAAACCAAGCAGGGACCGAGTGCGGGATACGCGCAGACGTTCATCACTGCGCTCACGAAACCTGACAAGGGCGTGTTCGCCGAGAATGAGAGCGCGATCATCGACAGAGTGTGTCGCGAACTAGGCGGACTGACGGCCAAGGCCTTGTCCGACATCAGCCACGACGAGCCGGCCTGGGCGCTCGCGGCCGACATGCAGAAGCTGGATTCGCAGTTGATGCACTACGGGACGTCGGAGGACGTCGAGGGACTTTGATTGGGCGTTTCGCGCGTCAACTGCACCGCGGCAGTCGAGCGAGCGGCGAGAAAGTCGAAACACCGTGTCGGGGATGCGTGCTCGACGGTGTGTGGCGTACTCGGGCTGACGCCGGAGTACGGGATCGTCGTGAAGGGGCACGCGCCGCTTCGAAAGATGCGCGTCGCGGCACCCGGACTGACCGTCGGCAAGAGCGGGGGATACCGCTTGATCTATGCCACCGCGCTCGTCGACGAATGCCAGCACTCCGTGCTGCTCGCGCTCTACTAGAAGGGTGATCGCGAGGATCTCGATTCGAGCGAATACAAGGCGCTCGAACTCGAGGCCGCGAGGGTCCTTGGAAGTGTGATCGACTACCCATGGATCTGATGTGCTGACGTCGAATTCGGCGACACGGCCGATGGACATACGCGTGCGGCCCCCATCGACACGCGGCGGCTAGCCATCGCAGCCAATCCATGCCGGAACACGGGCGATCCGCCTGCCATTCGACGCTACAATCCCCACCTTCGGCCCACCCCATGAAGGACGCCATGACCGCCCAGACCCTGCTCTCCGTCATCGAGCCCGACGGCGCCATCAACGGGTACGACCCGCAGATGAGCGACGCGGAGCTCATCCACTGCTACACGACGATGTTGCGCGTGCGCGCGTTCGACGACACGTGCATGAAACTGCAGCGCTCGGGTCGCATCGGGTTTTCGATCCCGAACCGCGGCGTCGAAGCGACACAGGTCGGCGCGGCGGCGGCGCTCGAGAAGACGGATTGGATCTTCCCGAGCTATCGCGACTTCGGAATGGCGCTGTACCACGGCGTCACGCCCGTCGAGATGATGCACAACATGTTCGGTGACGCGCTCGACGCGGCGAAGGGGCGGCAGATGCCGGTGCACTTCAGCTTCGAGAAGCCGATCAAGTTCTTCTCGATCAGTTCGCCGATCGGAACGCACATCATCCAAGCGGTCGGCACGGCGTACGCGATGAAAGTGCGTCGCGAGCCGCACGTCGTGCTCGCGAGCTTCGGTGACGGCGGCACTTCGAGCACCGGCTTCCACTCGGGCCTGAACTTCGCGGCGGTGTGGAAAGCGCCGGTCGTTTTCCTGTGCCAGAACAATCAATGGGCGATCAGTTGCCCGAGCGAAAAACAGACGGCGAGCGAGTCCTACGCGATCAAAGCGAAGGCGTACGGAATGCCGGGCGTGCTCGTCGACGGCAACGATTTGCTCGCGGTGCGCAGGGCGACGCTCGAAGCGGTCGAACGCGCGCGCAAGGGCGGCGGGCCGACGTTGATCGAGGCCAAGACCTTCCGCATGGGCGGCCACTCGACGTCCGACGATCCGACGCGCTACGTGCCGAAGGAACAGGTCGCGGAGTGGGAGAAGAAGGACCCGGTGCCGCGTTTCGAGCGCTTCCTCAAGAAGAAGAAGCTCTGGACGGAGGAGACGCGCGCCAAGATCTACGACGCCGCGATGGACGAAGTCGACAAGGCCGCGAAGGTGGCCGAAGCGACGCCGCGTCCGGCGCTCGAGACGATTTTCAGCGACGTGTACGCCGACGTTCCGGCGCACATCCGCAAGCAAGGTCAAGCCTCGTTCGATCTCGCGCGTCGCAAGGGTGACGCTGCGGCCGGCGGTGGCGCGTTCCCGCTCTGAAACTTGATTCGGCAGAGATTCACTCCATGGCCAACCTCACACTCGTTCAAGCCGTCAACGACGCACTCAAGACGGCGATGCGCACCGACCCGAACGTCGTCGTGTTCGGCGAAGACGTCGGACCGAAGGGGGGCGTGTTCCTCGCGACCGAAGGACTCACGAAGGAGTTCGGCGAGGAGCGTTGCTTCGACACGCCGCTCAGCGAAGACGGCATCGTGGGTGCCGCGATCGGCATGGCGGTCAACGGACTGCGGCCCGTGTGCGAGATCCAATTCCAAGACTTCATCTTCCCCGCGTTCGACCAAATCGTCAGCGAAGCGGCCAAGCTGCGCTATCGCTCGGGCGGCCAGTACACGGCACCGATGGTGATCCGCACTCCGTACGGCGGCGGCATCCGCGGCGGCCTGTACCACTCGCAATCGGGCGAGGCGTACTTCTGTCACACGCCGGGTTTGAAGGTCGTGATTCCGAGCACGCCGTACGACGCGAAAGGACTGTTGCTCGCGTCGATCGACGATCCGGATCCGGTGCTTTTCCTCGAGCCGAAAGCGTTGTATCGCTCGGTGAAGGGCGAGGTTCCCGAGGGCAAGTACAAGGTCGATTTGTCGACGCTGCGCACCGTGCGCGAAGGCAAGTCGGTCACGGTGTTCTGCTACGGCGCGATGGTGCCGATCGTGCAGAAGGCGGCCGATCAAGCGGCTGAAAAAGGCATCGAGACGCTGATCGTCGACCTGCGCACGTTGCTGCCGCTCGACGAAGAAGGTGTGCTCGACGCCGCGAAGATGACCGGTCGCGTCGTCGTCGTGCACGAAGCTCCGCGCTTCTGCGGATTCGGCGCCGAGATCAGCGCGTTGATCGCCGAGAACGCGATCGAGTACATGGAAGCGCCGATCGCGCGCGTCACCGGTTTCGACACGCCGTTCCCGAACACGCTCGAACACCATTACATGCCCGACGATCGGCGCGTGCTCGACGCCATCGAACACGTCTACAACTACTGATCACGCTCGCAAGGAATCCGAACATGACACTCGAATTCAAACTCCCGGACATCGGTGAAGGCATTGCGGAAGGCGAGATCGTCAAGTGGCTCGTCAAGGTCGGCGACACGGTGAAAGAGCACCAAGCGATCGTCGAAGTCATGACGGACAAAGCGACCGTCGAAATTCCGTCGCCTGCAGCGGGCCAGATCAGTGCGATCCGAGCGCAGGAAGGTCAGACGGTCCCGGTGGGCAGTGTCATCTTCACGCTAGAAACGGCGGCGGCTGGGAAAGTTCCGGCGGCGAGCGGCGGTCACGGCACGATTCAGCCGGCGGCGAAAGCGACAGCGCCTGCGCCGAAACCGGCGGCAGCTCCCGTTCAGGCGGCCGCGGGCCGGGCTCAACCGACTGCGACGAACCAAGCTCAACCGGCAGCGGCCGCGACCGGCGGCAAGATGCTCGAGTTCAAACTGCCCGACATCGGCGAAGGCATCGCCGAGGGCGAGATCGTGAAGTGGCTCGTCAAGGTCGGCGACGTGGTGAAGGAACACCAAGCGATCGTCGAAGTCATGACGGACAAAGCGACGGTCGAAATTCCCGCGCCCGCCAGCGGCAAGATCACGGCGATCCACGCCAAAGACGGCACGACGGTGCCGGTCGGAACCGTGATCTTCTCGCTCGCGACGAGCGGTGGAGCGGTCGCAGCTCCGGCTCAACATGCGCCGGCTGCTCAACACGCGACGGCTGCAGCGCGCCAACCCGTCGCCGCCGCTGTGAGCACTGCGCCGACTCGCGCGGCCTCCGTTTCGTCCGCCGACAGCAAAGTGCTCGCCGTGCCCAGCGCGCGTCGACTGGCGCGTGACATGGGCGTCGAGCTCGGCAGCGTCGCCGGTTCCGGCCGCAACGGTGTCGTGCGTCGCGCAGACGTCGAAGCGTTCGCGAAGAACAAGACGGCGTCGCCGGTTGCGGCGAATGTCGCTCCCGCAGCACAAAAACAAGCCGCAACGCCGCTCAGTTTCGCTCCCGGTGAGCGCGAGACGCGCATCCCGTTCCGTGGCGTGCGTCGCAAGATCGCCGAGGCGATGGTGCGCTCGAAGTTCACCGCGCCCCACTTCACCGTCGTCGAAGAAGTCGACGTCACCGACCTCGTCGCGCTGCGCGAAAAGGCCAAGACGATCGGCCAAGAGTCGGGCGTCAAGATCACGTACATGGCCTTCATCATGAAGGCGACGGCGCTCGCGCTCGCGAAGCATCCGATGTTGAACGCGCATCTCGACGAGGCTGCGCAAGAACTCGTGCGCTACGGCTACGTCAATCTCGGCATCGCGATGGACACCGACAACGGCCTCATCGTGCCAGTGATCAAGGACGTTCAAGCGAAGGGCTTGATGCAGCTCGCGGCCGAATTGACCGACCTCGCCGAGCGCACGCGCGCCGGCAAAGTGAAGCCAGATGAATTGAAGGGCAGCACGTTCTCGATCACGAACGCAGGCAACATCGGCGGCATTCTGGCGACGCCGATCATCAATTTCCCCGACGTCGCGATCCTCGGCGTGCATCGCCTGATGAAGAAGCCGGGCGTCGTCGAAACGCCCCAAGGCGACAAGATCGAAGTGCGTCAGTACATGAACTTCAGTTGCTCGGTCGATCACCGACTCGCGGACGGAGCGGATGGAGCGCGCTTCCTCACGTACTTGAAGCGTCTGCTCGAGAGTCCGGGCTTGCTGGCGCTGTGATGCGCGACCTCACCCAATTCCTCAGCATCATCACCAGCATGGTTGCCGTCGTCGGCTTGGTGCTGATGGTCGTCTTGCATGTGCTGCTGGCACAGGCGCTCGCGAACGACGTCGATCGACTGCACGAACGTGGCCGCAAGCCCCGTTTTTTGGGTTCAGTCGGCTGGGCCTTTGCCGCATTGACGCTGCGCCTCGTCACGGTCGCCTTCTATTGGGTTGTTCACTATTCGACACTGCGGGATGTGGCGCACGACCGCAGTCTGACGGAGATGTGAGCGCTGCGGCGGGTGAGGTTTGCCCCACGCGCGGATGATCCCCGCCACCGAGTCGTCACCCGTTGTGCGCCGCCGCCGCAACGAGTGCAATCAGCCGATCACGAAACTCGACACGATCGCGGCTGAGCGCATTCGATTCCCCGGATGCAAGAGACAGCGCCAGGACGGGCATCTCGCGCAGGAGCCAGATGAGCGTGAGCGGTGAGAAACCCGCATCCTTGCGCGGCGCATCCCGCAGAGCACGATTCAGATCCCCACCGTGCTCCAAGAGCGCCGCGACATCGATCAAATCACGGAGTTCAGAGCGCTGCACCAGCGTGCACAGCTTGTTCACGAGGATTTCGTGCGGACTATCCAGACGAATCGTCAACGCGCCAAAGGCCACCTGCATCGGCGGTTCGATAGCGGCGACAGGCTCAGCGACGAGATCGACGACAACGGTCTCGTTGTCGTCGGTTACAGGCAATCGCAAGAATGCCGGACTTGTCTGCAACACCTCGAGTTGCATACCGGCGCCCGTGAGCAGGTCGATGACGTGATCGCGCGCATCTCCGATCTCGACTCGCGAACGCCAGGATAGATCGAGGTCGCGCGTCACGCGGTGGCGTGTGTGAAAGCCAACGAGCGCCGCGCCACCGGTGAGTACCCACTCTCCGCGGCCAGTCGATAACACTGTGAGCACGCGCGCCTGAACCGCGCTGAGTCGACTAGGCAGCATCACGCGGCTCACTTGGCCATACGGTCAAAATCCACCGCCAAAACTCGCGCGTGCGGCCGAGGTAGCGGTCCACACTCGGCCACAACTCTCGCATTTCGTTCACCGTGACGAACTGCAGCACGTCGTCGGGTTTCGCCTGTCGCATGAGCTTGCCGACGAAATACGCGCGAACCTCGGGATCCTCGCCCGCGAGCACTTCGCGAAAACGATCGAGCGTCATGTCGACGTCCCACAAGAAATAGGGTCGACCCTGCGCATCCACGAGGCGGTCGGGAGGGGTCGGATTCAAGATGGACATGACTCACAGAGCGTACGAAGCGAGGGGCTTTCAGTCACAACGGTGTGTGTTCTTCCGACAGAGTTTCAGGCGTCGAGTCATCGACATGAACAGACGGGCACAGGGCCGGAGCGCGCGTTATCATGCTCCATTCAAATCGTGACCGCCCGATCCAACACTAGACCCGAGTCCGCGACCCGCCCCGACGGCGAATTGAACGCGGACGATCAGCGCGCGCTCCTGCGCCACATGCTCAGCGTGCGTTGCACCGATGACCGCATGCTCAAGCTGCAACGTTCCGGCCGCATCGGATTCGTCGGCACGGCGAAAGGCATCGAGGGCGCGATCATCGGTTCGGCGTTCGCATTGCGACCGCAAGATTGGTTGTGGTCTGGATTGCGCGAGGGCGGCGCGGCGGTGATGCGCGGACTCCCGTTGTCGGAGTACATCGCGCAGATGTACTGCAACAGCAACGACACGGCCAAGGGTCGGCAGATGTGCAATCACTTCCAGCACAAGGGTTCGCACTACCCGAGCTGGTCGTCGGTCATCGGCACGCAGATCGTGCATGGCGTCGGCGCTGCATTCGCTGCGAAGCAAAAGGGCCTCGACGAAGTGCACGCGCTCTACTTCGGCGATGGCGCGACGAGCTCGAATGGCTTCCACAGCGGGATGAATTTCGCCGCAGTGTGGAAAGCGCCGTGCGTGTTCGTGTGCGTCGACAACGGCTGGGCGATCTCGGTGTGCTCTGCGAAACAAACGGCAGCCGAGAGCTTCGCCGACAAGGCTGTTGCGTACGGAATGCCGGGCGAAAAAGTCGACGGCAACGACGTGCTCGCGTGTCACGCAGCCGTGAAGAAAGCGCTCGATCGCGCGCGTTCGGGCCGAGGTCCGTCGCTCGTCGTGCTCGAGACGTACCGCATGATGGGGCACTCGAGTTCGGACGATCCGTCGAAGTACCGCGACGAGAAAGAGGTCGCAGCCTGGGCGGCGAAAGATCCGATCGACCGCTTCGAGAAGCTGTTGATCGAGCGCGGTCTCATCGCCAAGGACACGCGTTCGAAGCTGGAAAACGAGCTGTTTTCGATCATCGACACCGAAATCCACACGCAAGAAGCCGCTCCCAAGATGGCCTTGCGCACGCTGGTCGACGACGTCTACGCCGACGTGCCCATGCACCTGCGCCGCCAGTACAACAACTTCATCGCGGTCGCCGAACGGCTCGGCCACGCGACGCCGGGTGACGGCGCGTTTCCGCTGTGAAGAAACAAGCCGTACGGCTTGCTCGCGCGGCACTACGACGTCGTCGCGAGCTACGGGCCGCCGATGAATGCGCATGCGAGGCGCATGATGTTACGTGGCTTCGAACGCGAAGTGCACGACGTCTGTGACCTCGCTTGCGGCAGCGGCGAGACTGCGCTTGCGTTCGCAAAGGCCGGCAAGCGCGTGGTCGCGGTCGATTTGTCTCCCGAGTTCTGTCGCATCGTGCGCCGCAAAGCGAAGCTCGCGCAGCTCGACATCACGGTCATCGAATCCGACATGCGCCGATTTCCATTGCCCGCGAAAGTCGATCTCGTCGCATGTGAGTTCGCGGCGCTGAACAGTCTCGAAGAACACAGCGGAATCGACGCCACGTTTGCGGCCGTGAAGCGTGCGTTACGACCTGGAGGCCTGTTCCTCTTCGACGTGAATACACCGCTCGCTTTTCAAACCCAAGTCGGCACGCATTGGATGGACACGCCCGGCTTCAAGCTCGTGATGCACGGAACGAGTTCGAAAGACGGGAAGAGAACGCGCCTAGCGCTCGAGTGGTTCGTGCCGAAGGGCAAGCTGCTGCGTCACGAACGCGAGACGATCCATCACGTCGCATGGACCGACGCGGAGATCCGCCGGGCCCTGAAAAGAGCCGGATTCGCCCTGCAAAGGGCCGCCGATGGATTGGACGTGCGCCCGAAGATGGTCGGACTGCAGCGCGGAACCGATGCTTACTACTTGGCGCGTTCGATCTGAGCACGGGTGACAGCGAGCCCTCGATTCGAAGCCGAATCAGCTCGACGTCAGTCCTTGAACTTCGCGTGCCCTTCCTTCTTCAGAGGGGCGATCGCTTCACCGTAGAGCTTCTTCGCTTCGTCGGCTTTTCCGTCGAGCGCGAGCGTCTCCAGATCGAGCAGCGACCGCTGCATCGCGATCATCTGCTTCCTGAACGCGAGCACGAAAGCAGCCTTTTCCTTCGCGTCGGAGATTTCGCCGGCCTTCTGCGGCATCTCGGTCTTCGCTGCAAGCACGGCCTTTTGCATGTCGACGGCCGTCTTCGCGACCAGCGCTAGATCAGGTTTCTCGAGCGCCTTGTTCATGCGCTTGGAAGCACCGTTGAGCGCCTGCATCGCGCCTTCGAGCCCGCCCTCCTCGTGATGCTCTTCGCCTTTGCCTTCCGGGCGCGGCGGCGGACCCTGCATCGCGGAGTAAGCGAGCGGGGCAGAAACGAGCGCGGCCAAAGCCAGCCCGACGAACAGAGACTTGGGTGAGAGTTTCATCGCGCAACATCCTACTGCGCGACGAAACTCCCAGATGAAAGTCTGATTCGGCGCGCGGCGATTACGGGCAGTCGATGAACAGCCCGCTACCGACCCAGTTTCCGAGCGTCATGTTCGGCACCCTCGGCACGCTCACGATGTGACACGGTTGCGTGATCGCCGCGGTGACCGCGCATCCCATCCCCGGGCCCTGCGTGATGGTGCGCACTTCGAGGGTCGTGACCGACAGACCGCACGAACGCACCGTGATCGACACCCCGCCGTGCGAGATGGTGCCCGTGAACACGGCAACCACCGCAGATTGATTGAAGTCGACGAAGGGCGTCGGCGGCAAAGGGAATTGATTGGCCGCGTGTTGGACCCAGAAAGCGTCCCACGTTGCTTGATCTTGGATCAGCTCGATGCCGCCCGTCCAGGCGAGCGGGTGCCCCGACCAAAAGCTCTGCTCGATGTTCACGATGTTCGTGACGAGCTCTTGCGTGTCGAACGTGACCTCGATGCCGTCGCTCACGTCGAACGATGAGCCGGAGCGGAACCAGAACTGGAAGTTCCAGCTCGACGCGGGCGTGAAAAGTCCCGCGAGCGCCGGAGCGGTGTAGTCGATCGCGAACGTCGCGTTCGTGACGACGGGCAGACGAACGATCGAACCGTTCAAGCAGAGCGTGCCTTGGCCGAAGGGAAATCCCTGCGAGACGGCTTGGCTCATGATGAACACGCCCGGAGCGCCGGCAGGAATGTTCGATGCGTGCAGGACCAAGTCACCCGCGCCGCCATTGGCTGCGAGTAGCGAGCTGCCGGTGGCGCTGATGCGCGAAGCGTTCAGTCCCGTAGAACAAAAGGGCGACGTGCCGCCTTGCGCGAACAGCGTCGATGAGAGTGTCGTGAACAGTGCGAAGCAGAGCGTGGTTTTCATGTGGATCCTCGAAGACTTCTTAGCCAGGGTCTTCAACCTAGCAGCGCTGGCGGGGCGAGTTGCTCACACAAACCAATCCGAACGTGAGCGATACGCGGGGTGCAGCCCCCGCGCATCAGGTCAAGCGCCTGAAATCGACGAGCTCCGCGCCGCGCGTGTACGCAATGCCCGAGTAGCCGTTCGCCATCGGCTCGTACATCGTGCCGAGTCCGGGCCGACTGAATTCGCCTTCGGATCCGTCGTCGAAACGCAGCGTGAAGTAGTAGTGCGTGATCCCGTCTTCGGCGATCTCGCTGCGACGCAACACGACGAGCGCCGGACGCTTCATGAGCGAGCGGGCGTCGCTCGAACGTCTCAAGGTCGGTGCGGTGACGAAGAAGGCGGCTGCTGCGAAGCTAGCGGTGATGCCGACGATCGCGAGGATCATCGGATTCGAGCCGCGCCACCACACGATCAGCGACACGATGATCGACAGGATCGCGAGCGCCATCGCGAACGATCCGTACGTCAAGAGTCGCGCAGCTTTGCGCTCGACGCGCGGATCACGCGGCGTGAACGACATCGCTGCAGCGAAGTTCGCGTGCTCGCGCATCCGCTTCAAACGTTGGATCGTCTCGTCGTCGACTTTGGTCGTCGCGCCGATGTCGAGCGGCATCGCGCAGTACGCGCACAACGACAGATCCGGCCGGTGCAGCTTGGCGCCGCAGTTCGGGCAATGCGTTTTGGCAGGGGCTAGGGCGCTCATGGGCGAAAATCGGCCGGGAAAGGGTACCCGCACGCCGATCGACGTGCACCTAGCGTGAGCGCTCGAACGCAGAATCTCGTATCCTCCTCGCCCTCGAATCGCCGGGCTCGCCGATCGGACGACCCGCGCTCTCACGCCCGAATCCAGCGAGAAAACAGGTCGTTCGCATGCCCCGCAAAGTCGTCGTCATCGGTGCCGGTCCCGCCGGCTACGTGTGCGCCATCCGTCTCGCGCAACTCGGACAAGAAGTCACCGTCATCGAGAAGGAGTACGTCGGCGGCACGTGCCTGAACGTCGGCTGCATCCCGTCGAAAGCGATGATCGCAGCCGGAATGCTGATGCATCGCGCGCACGAGGCGTCGGCGATGGGCATCACGTTCAAGGACATGAAGCTCGACGTCGCGAAGCTCGTCGAGTGGAAGTCGGGCGTCGTCGGCAAGCTCACCGGCGGCATCGGCGTGCTCTTGAAGAACCACAAAGTGCCGCTCGTGATGGGAGCGGCGAGCTTGAAGGACAAGAACACCGTCGTGGTCAAGACCAAGGACGGCGAACAGACGCTGAAGTGCGACGACATCGTGATCGCGACGGGCTCGATCCCGATCGAGATCCCGGGCTTCGCCTTCGACGAGGACAAGGTGTGGTCGTCGACAGGTGCGCTGCGTCCGCAGAAAGTGCCCGAGCACTTGGTCGTGATCGGCGGCGGCTACATCGGGCTCGAGCTCGGCATCATGTATCGCAAGCTCGGCAGCAAAGTGACCGTTCTCGAAGCGACGAGCGGTGCGCTGCCCGGTCAAGAACGCGACTGCGTCAAAGTGATCGAGCGTTCGATGAAGAAGATGGGCGTCGAACTCCTGACCGAGACGCTAGCGCAAGGCTACGAGCACAAAGCCGGCAAGAGCTACGTGCGCATCAAGACCAAGAAGGGCGACGACACGATCGTGTGCGATCAGATCCTGTCGACCGTAGGTCGTCGTCCGTACAGCGCCGGGCTCGCGCTCGACAAGGCCGGACTCGCCGTGGATGCAAAAGGCTTTCTCGCCGTCGACAAACAGATGCGCACGCAAGTGGCGAACATCTACGCCGTCGGCGACATCGCGGGACAGCCGATGTTGGCGCACAAGGGCAGCAAAGAAGGCCTCGTCGCCGCAGCGGTCATCGCAGGGCTCAAGGAAGAGTACGACGCTCGCTGCGTGCCGGCCGTGATCTTCACTGCGCCTGAGATGGCGTCCGTCGGCTTGACCGAAGATCAATGCAAGGAGAAAGGAATTGCCTACAAAACAGGCTCTTTCCCGTTCGCCGCCTCTGGTCGCGCGATGTCGCTGATGGAGACCGACGGCATGGTCAAGATGATCGTCGATGCGCAGACCGACGAGATCTTGGGCGTGCACATGGTCGGCCCCGAGGTCACCGAGTTGATCGCCGAAGCCGCGCTCGCGATCGAGATGGGCGCAACCGCCGAAGACGTCGCGCGCACCATCCACGCGCATCCGACATTGCCGGAAGCGCTGATGGAAGCGGCGGAGTCCGTGCACGGGATGGCCGTGCACATCTACCAGAAGAAGTGAACGGGTCGCTCGAAGTTCGGCGACTCGGACGCACGCAGTACGAGGCGGCTCACGCGCTTCAACAAGAGCTGCTCGTCGCGCGCGTCGAAGGCCGGATCGGCGATCAACTCTTGCTGACCGAGCACGATCCCGTCGTGACGCTCGGTCGCAAGTCGCCGATCGGTGACGCGAGCGGCGCGACGGTGCCCGTGATCCAAGTCGAGCGCGGCGGCGAAGCGACGTTTCACGGTCCGGGTCAGATCGTCGGCTATCCGATCGTGCTCCTCTCGGAAGAACGTCGCGACATGCACCGCTGGTTGCGCGACCTCGAAGGGGTCGTGATTCAGACGATCGGTGATTTCGGAGTCGAAGGTCGTCGCGTCGACGGTTTGACCGGCGTGTGGATCGGCGACCGCAAGGTGTGTTCGCTCGGCGTCGCGGTGCGTCGCTGGGTGACGTGGCACGGATTCGCGCTCAACGTGCACACGGATTTGGCCGCGTTTTCGACGTTTCAGCCCTGCGGGCTCGATCCGCAGGTGATGACTCGCCTTGCCGACCACGTCGACGGCGAAGTCGAGATGGAAGCCGTCGAGATGCGGCTCTTGATGCGGTTTGCCGAACGTTTCGGATACCGCGAAGTCATCGAGCGCTGATTCTGGCTCGAGTTCACGGTCGCGTGCGTTCCCATCCGACGGCCTCGCGATTATCTTCACGTTCCGCGATTCGATCCCAGGCGAACCTGCCGAGCTCAACCATGCATTTCACTCAACGCGCCGCGCTGTTCTCGGTCCCTTTCTTCGTCACTACGTTCGCATCGTGCGGAGGCGGAGGGAGCGGCGACGACTCGACGAATGCGTCTGGCGCGATCTTGTTCGTCGCTGCGAGTCCGATGATGGCCGGCGACATCGAGCCCAACGATTCGGTCGATCGACCGCAGCCGATCGGCGACGTCCAAATCGGGCGCGAGTTGCGCATCCGCGGCACGGTCGGGGAAGGCGACGAACTGGACGCGTTCGCGTTCACGGCTCGCGAGCGCACGAGCATCACGGCCGAGCTCGTGTTCGATACGGCGCCGGGGCGCGTCGTACAGCTAGTCGTGTTCGATCCGCTCGCGATGCGTGTTGCAGGTCGTGCCGACACGAATGGTCTGCGTTTCGACGCGCGCGGAGCCTTCGATCTCGTCGTGCGCGCTGATGTCGGCAATGGGCCGTACACGCTCGTCGTGAAAAATCAGCCGACGGCTGAGCGCGCGCTCGTCGGTGGATTCATCGGCGCCCTGTCGATCGCCGATTCGTTCACGCTCGGCGGTACGTCGCGCTGGTCAGCGACGTCTGCGGAGTCCGCGGTAGTCGTCGTCGCAGGGGTAACTGCCGGTTCGGTGCGCGTGAAGAACGTCACGACCGGCGAGGAGATCACTTGCTCGAGCGCCGAATCGCACATCGCGGTCGGCCTCTTCGAAACGCTGGAATTTTCGGGCGAGAACGCGGCCCTCGTTGCCGTGCGCGTCGAAGCTCCGGCGAGGACGTCGGCTCGTCGCGGGTTCACTCGCCAAGCTGCGATCGTCGACGAACGCACGGCTTGGAACGTCGACGCCGGTGCCCGTGCGTACGGCGAACCGATGCTCGAAAGCGCAGCCGGCGAAGTGCTCGTGCGCGCGAAAGACGGTGCAGAATTGAGCAGCGATTATGCGAGTCGCTCGTGCGTCGTGAAGGACGTGTTGCCGGGTATCGCCGACCTCGTGCACGTCGAACTGCCGGAACATTTGTCCACGCTGGATCGTGCGCGTGCGACCGTCGCTCTCGCGCGCAGCTTCGCTATCAGTCCGCGCGTCGAGTACGCCGAACTCAACTTGATCCGTCGCGCGCAGGGCGGGCCGGTCACTCCGAACGACACGTACTACGGATTGCAGTGGCACTACCCGCTCATCAAGTTGCCGCAAGCGTGGGGCGTGTTCACGGGCACGACGAACACGATCGTCGCCGTCATCGACACCGGTGAGCGTCCGCACCCCGACCTCGACGCGAACACGATCACCGGTTTCGATTTCATCTCGAGCGCCACTATCGCGGGCGACGGCGACGGTCGTGACGCGGATCCGTTCGACGAAGGCGATGGCACGGGTCCGACACCGTCGAGCTTCCACGGCACGCACGTCGCGGGCACGATCGCGGCCGTGACGGGCAATTCTGTCGGCGTTTCCGGTGTTTGCGGCCCGCAGAACCGCACGCGCGTCATGCATTTGCGAGCGCTCGGTCAAGGCGGCGGCACCGACGCAGACATCGCGCAAGCGATCCTCTACGCGGCACGATTGACGAACGCGTCGGGCACGTTGCCGGCACAGCGCGCAGACGTGATCAACATGAGTCTCGGCGGGCCCGGCTCGACGTCGAGCGTGCAGAGCGCGATCAATTCGGCAGTCGGTGCAGGCGTCGTGATCTTTGCGGCGTCGGGCAACAACAATTCAGGGACAGCCTTTTTCCCGGCCTCCTACAACAACGTGATCTCCGTGTCGGCGGTCGACATCAATTCCGAGAAGGCGCCTTACTCGAACTTCAACGCGACCGTCGACGTGTGTGCGCCGGGCGGGGACACGTCGATCGATTTGAACAACGACACGTACGCGGACGGTGTGCTCTCGACGCTCGTGAACGAACAGACGTCGGCACCCGTTTTCGCCTTCTATCAAGGCACTTCGATGGCCTGTCCGCACGCGGCGGGCCTCGCGGCACTGATGCGATCGCAAAACACCGCGCTCACGCCGGCTCAAGTCGAATCGCTCATGAAGAGCACGTCCGTCGACTTGGGTGCGATCGGTCAGGATCCGATCTACGGCACGGGATTGATCGACTCGTACCAAGCGCTCGTCGCTTCCGGTGCGGGCACGATCGGCGGGACGCCAGCCTTGTCGGTTTCGCCGAGCACGCTGTCGTTCGGAGCAACGACGACCGAGCTGAGCTTCCAGATCAACAACGTCGGTGGTGGAACTCTGGACGTCGGCGCCATCAATTTCAGTGCGCCTTGGTTGACTCTCGTCGAGGTGCCTTCGAGCGGCGGATTGACCGACATCGGTTCCGTGCGCTGCCTGGTCGATCGCACGGGCCTCGCGGCCGGCACGTACTCGGTGACGGTGACCGTCAATGCGAACAACGGCACGGTCGCGAGCGCAATCGTCGGCGTGTCGATGACCGTCGTGCCGGCACCGGTCATCGTGAACGTGGACTTGTACGTGCTCGCCGTGAACGCGGATACGTTCGAAACGGTCGCCCAGATCGTGGTGAATCCGGCGAGCGGTCTCTCCTACAGTTTCGTCGATCTACCCGCGGGCAATTACATCCTCGTGTGCGGCTCGGACGAGGACTTGACGGACGGGATCTGCGGACCGAACGACGTGTACTGCGGCGTGTATCCGACGGTGAATCGGCCCGAGATCATTCCGTTCGCCGGTGGCGACATCGCGGGTCTCGACTTCGTCGTCGGGCCGACCGAAAGTGGGCCGGCGTCTGCAGGTTCACATCGCGTCTACGCGTTGCGCAACTGATCAGTTGCGCAGCGTGACGAGCTCGACGTCGCCCGTGCGATTCGACGTCACGATCATGTGGTAAGGCTGCGTCACGATCTGGCTCGTGATCGCGTCGGAAGCAGGCTTTTTCTCGGTGATTTCGATGCGCAGGTGCGCGGCGTCGACGGCGGTGACGCGGTCGATCCCGACGGCGTATCCGTACGTCGGTCGCGTCCCGATCGAAACGTAGATGACCATGTCGTGCGCGAAATCGACCGTCGGTGCATCGGGCCGCGGCATCACGAGCGAGGCGTGCCGCGCCCACAACGCATGCCATTCGGTCTCGTTGCGGGCAACGCGCACACCGGGCTCGCTGAGACCGCTTTGGTAGCCGCGAGCGAGCGACCGAAAGGCGACGTCAGCGCCGGCCGAGTCCGCTGACTTGCAACCGATTGCCGCAGCAGCGGCGAGCATGAACGCGATCGTTTTCATCGTGCGACTCCGTATGTCGCTGGAGAGCGTAGCGTTTTCAATTCAGGTCCGTGAGAGCACGCTTCGCCGACCTCCACTGCTCGTCGTCGCGCGTTTGCTCGCCACGAGCTGCCGCACGCAACGCCACCACGTTCTCGTAGCTGACGCGCGCTTCCTCGACGCGGCCGAGCTTCGCGTTCCAATCACCGGCACGCATCCACAGCGTCGCGTCATTCGGTTCGAGCGCGAGCGCGCGCTCGAGGACTGCGAGCGCTTCTGCGGTGCGGCCGACGCAGTTCAACGCCAGACTCGTCGAGCGTAACGCGGCTTCGGTCGCGGGCATCGCCGGCAGCACGGCTTGCAACACGGCTGCAGCTTCGTCACAGCGGCCCGCGGTCAGGAGCGCAGATCCGAGCGCGAGTTGCCAGTCGGGCTTCAGGATGCCCACGCGTTCTCCGACGCGCAGGCCGGCGCGGATGTGTTCGACGGCCTCGGCGGCGAACGCCGGCGCACGAGTGGGATCCCGCTGGGCGCGAAACATCGCGATCAGGCCGAAGTTCACGTGCGTTTGAGGATCCTCGCGCAAGGCCAAGCTCGTCGTGAGGTGTTCCTCCGCCTCGACGAGCAGTCGCTCGCGTTTCACGGCGTCGTCTTCCACCGCGCCGCGACGCATCAGCACCGATCCGAGGTTCAAATGTCCCGTCGAATTGTTCGGCGCGATCGCGACGTTGCGGCGCCACAGCGTTTCGGAGTCGCGCCAGTAGCCGGTCTGTCGGTAGGTCAGCCACACGAGTGTCGTGCCGACGATCAATACGAGTGTCGCGATCGGGACGCGTCGCGCTGCGCTCGCACGCAAGGCGATCACGACCGCTAGGCCCGCGAGCAACGCGAACGGAAGTCCGGCGAAGTAGCTGTAGCGATCGGCGACGAGCTGCGGTCCGGCCTGCGTGAAACCGGCGACGGGAGCGAGCGTGATCGCGTACGCGACCCAAGCTGCGAGCAGTGCCGGCGCACGACGTCGCGCGATCCACAGCACGATTGTCACGACGACGACGAGGGCGAAAGGCACTATAAAACGGGCTGAAAACGGCTCGAACGGCTCGGGGATCTCGTGGATGGGGATGAGATTCTGCGGGACCAGCGTGCGCCACGGATAGAACGCGGTTCCGAACGCGGCTTGCATCACGCGCTCGATCGGTCCGTGCGTCGCGAGCGACTTGAGCGTCGCTCCTTGCGCTGCTTGGGCTTGAATCGCGAGCCATCCGAAGACGACGCTCGCGGCGAGGAAGGGGACCTTTTCGACGACGAGTCGCTTCCATCCGAGCGTCACACGTCGCAGCGGCCACACGTCGAGAACGACGAGGAGCGCGGGCATCACGATCGCCGCCGCTTTCGAGAGCAGCGACAGCACCACGAACGCGATCGCACAAATGTACGCGCGACGCGAATTCGACGTGGCGTACCTCGTCCACGCGCTGATCGTGAGTACGAAGAAGAATCCGGCGAGCACGTCGCGCCGCTCGGTCACCCACGCGACGGATTCGACGCGCAATGGATGTAGTCCGAACACGATTGCGACGGCGAAGCTCGCGAGGCCGACGTCGAGTGCGTTCGATTCTCGCGCGAGCGACAGCAATCGACGCGCCAGAAACAACACCGCGATCGACGTGCACGCGTGCAGGAAAACGTTCGTCGCGTGGTAGCCGCTCGCATTCATGCCGTGCAACGCGTGATCGACGCCGAGCGTCAACCACGACAGCGGCTGGTAGTGGCCCATGTGGAACGTCGTGAACATCCACGCGAGGTTGTCGAGCCCGAGTCCGCGGTACGCGCGGTTCTGCGTGAAGTTCACGTCGTCGTCCCAGCTGACGAACTCGGCGGACAAGCTCGGCGCGAACGCGAGGAACACGGCGACGAGCAGCGTCAGCGCGAAAAAAACGCGCCAAGTCCACGAGAGCTGCTCGAGTTCACTCGTGTGGACGCTGTGCGTGCTCATCGTGACGTGCCGAAGTTAGGGAGCGCACACCGAATAGAGAAGCGGCGAGTGCTCACGGGGTTCTTTCTCTGCAAACGCAGTGGATCGAGCGCGCTCCGATCGCTCGCCCGACTGGGTTCCGGTATCCTCTCCACGCAGTTTTCCGTTGCGACCGAATCCCCCCAGAATCCACGCGTCGAAACTCATGAAATCCATCCTTCGCACCACGTCCGCGGCCTTCGCGCTGCTGTGCTTGTCATCGTCGTTCGTCAGAGCCGACGAAGGCATGTGGCTCTTCAACCGCCCGCCGACGAAAGAGATCAAACAACGCTACGGCTTCGATCTCACGCCGGAATGGCTCGAGCACGTTCAGAAATCGGCGGTGCGGCTCTCGACGGGTGGTTCGGGTTCGCTCGTCTCGGCGAACGGTCTCGTGATGACGAATCACCACGTCGGACGTGACATGATTCAGAAGCTGAGTACGGCGGAAAAGAACTTCATCCAGGACGGTTTCTACGCGAAGTCCGGTGCGGAAGAGTTGCAGTGTCCCGATCTCGAAGTCGTGATCTTGTGGGAGATCCAAGACGTCACCGAACTGGTGAACTCCGTCGTCACGCCCGACATGAATGCCGCTGACGCGAACGCGGCGCGCAAGAAGCAACTCGAGGCGCTCGAGAAGGATTCGCTCGAGAAGACGAAGTTGAAGAGCGACATCGTCACTCTCTGGCAGGGCGCTCGCTACCACCTCTACCGCTACAAGCGCTTCGCCGACGTGCGTTTGGTGATGGCGCCCGAGAAAGGCATCGCGTCCTTCGGTGGTGATCCGGACAACTTCGAGTTCCCGCGCTTCAACCTCGACATGTGTTTCTTCCGCATCTGGGACAACGGCGCGCCGCTCAAGTCCGAGCACTTCTTGAAGTGGAGTCGCAACGGAGCCGCGGATGCCGACCTGGTTTTCGTCGTCGGGAATCCGGGCTCGACGCAGCGACTGAACACCGTCGATCACGTCAAGTTCATCCGTGACACTCAGTATCCGATGTCGATGCGCAATGTCTGGCGCCGTGAAGTGCAACTCGCCGGTTTCATGGGCCGGGGCAACGAGCAGCGCCGCGTCGCCGAGAGCATGTACGCGAGCGTCACGAATTCACGCAAGGCACGCACCGGCATCTTCGCCGGCTTGCAGAATCCGGCCTTCATTGCAGCCAAAGTGGCTGCGGAGAAGGCGCTGACGACGCTCGTCGATTCGAACCCCGAGTGGAAAGCGAAGTGGGGCGATGCTTGGAAGCAGATCGCCGGCGCGAAGAAGGTTCACGCCGAGATGTTGCAGCGCTTCACCGCGCTCGGCGGCCCGGGGCTCGGCCTCGGCGGTCAGCTGTTCGCGAAGGCGAAGGACCTGGTGCGCAACGCCGACGAGGCCGCCAAGCCGAGCGGGGAAAGACTGCGCGAGTATCGCGACTCGGCCAAGGCGACCTTCGAACTCGGACTCTTCTCGCCCGCGCCGATCTCCACCGAGTTCGAGATCGAGAACTTGGCCGCGGGTCTGCAGCTCATGGGCGAATTGCTCGGGTGCGAGGATCCGACCTTCGTGAAAGCGCTGGCCGGCAAGTCGCCTCAAGCGCGCGCCGAAGAGTTGGTGCGTGGAACCAAGCTCGGCGACGTCGCAGAACGCAAGCGACTCCATGCGGGCGGCAAAGCTGCCATCGATGCGTCGAACGATTCGATGATCCAGCTCGTGAAGGCGCTCGACGCCGAGAGCCGCTCGATGCGCAAACGCGCCGATGACGAAATCGAAGCGCCCGAGAAGGAAGGCTACGCCAAGGTTGCGGCTGCCAATTTCCAACTGAAGGGCGAGGATCAGTATCCCGACGCGACGTTCACACTGCGCCTCTCGTACGGAACCGTGAAGGGTTACACACAGAACGGCGTGGACATCGCGCCCTTCACCAACTTCGGTGGACTGTTCAAACGTGCCGAGGAGCGCGGCGGAGTGGATCCGTTCGACATCCCGGAGAAGTGGACGGCCGCGCGCGAAAAGTTGAACCCGAACACGCCGTTCAACTTCGTGTCGACGTGCGACATCATCGGAGGCAACTCCGGATCGCCGGTCGTGAACAAGCAGGGTGAGATCGTCGGACTCATCTTCGACGGCAACATCCAGAGTTTGGTGGGCGACCTCTGGTACGAGGAAGGCCTCAATCGCGCCGTCTCCGTCGATTCCCGCGCGATGATCGAATCGATGCGCAAGGTCTACGACGCCGGCGCCCTCGCCGACGAGATCACCGCCGCGGGACACGCGGCCGTCGACGCCGGAGCACGCTGAAAACAGCCTGAAAACAGGTCCTCTTCGGGCCCTGCGTGGGCGATTGGAGCAAACCTCCAGTCGCCCACGCTGCTTTGTCCCCCGACGGAAAAGCTTTCCGCACCAGACGGTCCTGCGAGTCCTGGAGTGCTTCGTGTCGCAATCTTCGCAAGTCCGAGTGCCGAAGCTTCCGATTCCTATTTACCCATTGGTGAAGTCCTCGGCCCCAGGGCGATTCGATCCGTGCACGGATCG
>JAWXBU010000080.1:0-33354 GCA_034440255.1 Planctomycetota bacterium
CGCGCGACCACAACAAGCGACCGGTGAAGAGGTCGAAACAACCGACGTTGTAGTTGATGCGGCCTTGCATGCGCACGCACGGAACGAGCACGCGCGAACCCGCGATCACCGGCGGTGCTGCCGCCGACGTGCGCTGCGCGAACGAGCCGCTCTCGCCGTCCCAAGGAAGCGGCGGCGTGTGATCCCAGAGCTTGCGTCCGGTCACTGTGTCGAACGCGAACAGACGCCGCTCGGGAATCGGCGTCATGATCGTGATGTTGCCGTACATGTCCGATCGGGCCAGCGAGAACGGCAGCTGGAGCGCGCTCACGACGACGGATTCCGACACAGCCGGAGCGACGATGCCCGCGTCGCGATCGACCCCTTTCGCGAGTTCGTTGCGTTCAGCCCGCGTGAGCTCCGACCATCCGCGCGGTTCGTTCGAGTCCCACAGCACTTCGCCGGTGTACGCGTGCAGACACACGAGGCGCAGCGAGTTCGAGACGAAGAGCCGTTCTCCCAGTCGTACGGCGAACAGGGCGTCGCGAGCTTCACGCGCGACATCGCGGTAGGGGTGCGGCGGCATCACGTACGGCTCGGCCCAAGCGTCGGCGCGCTCGCTGGGCAGCGGGCCGGGAGTCGTGTCGGAGTTCGGCAGTCGCAAGCTGCGCTCCATGTCCTGACTGCGTTCCAGCGTGCGGCGCGCTGCGCTCTTCGCTTCGACGAGCGCGATCCGTGAATGGAGCGCCGGTCGGAAGGGATCCTCCGTGCGCGCGGCGATGCGCTGGGCCAGCGCTTTCCATTCGAGCGCGTCGTTCGTGGCGAGATCCGGATCGGCGAGCGCGATCATCGCGGCCCGCGCCCAAGCGTAGGAGGCTTCGCGCTCGCTGCCGCGCTCGAACTCCAGATCGCCGAGTGCGAGGAACGCCGCGATCGCACTGTCGGTGAGCGGCCAACGCCGGCCGACTTCGACGAGTGCTTCCGCGTCGTGGGCCGCGAGCGCGACGCCCAACGCGGTGCGGGCCTCGACTTCGTAGCGAGCGCGGTAGAGCGTCTTCGCGTCGTTCGGCAGCATCAGCAGAGCCGCGCGCGCGCGCGTCGAAGCGCCGGCGTGCACGAGGCCGTCCGAAGCTCGCCCGGCCTTCGATTTCGGGCGTTCGCCGGGCAAGAGTTCGCCGACGTGCTTCTCGAGGATCGTCTGGAAATCCGCGATCGCTTCCCTGAAGCGCCGCGCTTCGACGTGACCGACGGCGCGCTCGAACACGGCGCGCACGAGCAAGGTTTCGGGAATCGAAAAAGCAGTCGTCTCGACCACGGCTTCTTCGGACGGGCGCTGCGCGTGGGCCCAGGGCGCACACAGCACCAAGCCGGCGAACGAACGCGCGAGCGCGGCGAACCGCGGCCGGCGAACGTGGTCTTCGTCTCGTTGCTTCATGTTTCAGACGAGTTCGAGCTTCTTGCGCGCGATCCATTCGATCGCGAGCAGCACGAGCGCCGCGATCAACGTGCCCCAGTTGTCCCAAGCATCGCGCAACTCGGACGAAATGGGTTGGCGTTGTTCTTTTCCACCAGGGAATGCGTCGAGCAAATCCGCGATCTCGGGCAGCGTGTGACTCGTCCCGCGCGTGAAGCTCGCGATCGAGCTCATGGTCGCCGGATCCGGCGACGGATCGGCGTTCTCGCGCGAAGGCAACACGACTTCGAAGTCAGCCGAGGCCACGCGCGCGCCCTCGTTCTCGACGAACCCTGAGTACGTACCCGAACGTTCGACTCCGAAGGTCGCGCGGTAGACCCCCGGCCGATCGGGGACGAGCACGAGCGAGACGTCGGTCGTCGATCCGTCGGGATGCTGCAAGCGGATCGGCTGCGCGGGCCGCTCGCTGGGACGGTAATCCTCGTCCAAAACGCGTGCTTCGAGCGTGACGCGCTCGTCCAAGTCGTAGCTCGATTTCGACGCGTCGATCTGTACCCGACGATCGCCGCTCTTCAAACGCCCGAGCGCGACCCAGCGAATCGCGTTGCGCCAGAAGCGCTCGTGGTAGCGATCGCCGAAGCGGTAGCGCCAGCGCCACGTCTCGTCGACCGAGCTGAAAAGCGTGCGTCCCGAAGGAAAGTAACCAGTGACGAGCAGTGGAAAACGGCCGTGCGCATTGCCCGCGGTCGGGTGCCGCAACAGGACTTGACTGCCCGGTTTCGCGCGCACGACGGGGAAGAACCAGTAGTAGCCGTACAGACCACCTTCGTCCTCCCACAGTGCGCGATTCTGTTGCGGGTCGCCGACGAGGCGCACGACTTCGTGCGGACTCGCCGCGTCTTCGACGAGCGGACGGAAGCCTTTGACGGAGTCGGATTCGGCGCCGATGTTGCGCGTCGTCGCGTCGGCGAAGATGGGCAAGAGTTCGCCGAGCGGAGTCCCGACGTAATCGAGCGGATTGTCGTGCTCGCCCGCGATGAACACGAGTCCGCCGCCGCGCTCGACGAACTCGCGCACGCTGGCCATGAACTCTTCGCAACGTGCCGGATCGGGCGAGATCGAATACGGATTCACGTCGCCGAGGATCACGACGTCGTAGTTCTCGAGCAGCTCTTTGCGACCGGTCGGAACGCTCTTGAGCGGCTCGAGTCCCTTGGTGGTCTCCTGCGTGAAATCGGGCGTCGCCGACAACAAGAACACTTGCACGTCTATGTTCGCGTCGGAGCGCTTCAGGAGCTCCTTCAAGAAGCGGTACTCGTAGCGCGGATAGCCGTCGACGTAGAGCACGCGGATCTTCTCGGGATTGATCCGCACCGTGAGTGAAACGGCGTTGTCGTCCTTCAGCGTCTCTTCCGCGAGCGGTTCGACGCGCGCGCGTAACCGGCGTTCGTTCGTCGCCGAGTCGGGCGTTTCGGGCGGCGCGACGAGCACGACTTTCGCGCCCTTTTCGTCGAGGTCGACGTCGGCTTCGGTGATCGGACGAGCAGCCGAACCGTCCGACGGTAGTTCTTCGAGAACGACGCGCGCTTGACCGCCGCTCGCGATGCCGCGCGCCAGGACGCGCACGCTGACCACGATTTCGTCACCGTCGAGCACGCTCGTCGGGGCTTCGGCGAGTTCGATCACGAGATTCTTCTCGGGCCGCGTGTCGCCGACGACGAGCGTGTGCACCGGGATGCCCGCCGCGTTTGCCGCACGCGCGGCTTCGAGCACCGGCAAACCGCCGTTGTTGCGTCCGTCGGACACGATAACGATGTCGGTCACGTGTCGACCGCGGTGAGTCGCGACTGCGGCTTGCAGCCCGTCGCCCAGATGCGTCGCGTGACCGCGACCGGTCAGCGCACTCGTGTCGGGCATCGGCTCGAGCGTGTCGCTGACGCGGAAGAGGCGCGTCGTGTAGCCCTTCGTCTTCAAGTGCGGCAGCAGAACTTTGTCGAGCGCCGCGCGCTCCAGATCGACGCGCATCGCGTCCGACGGCGAGCGACCGATCAGAGAACTGAGTGCATCGCGCGCATTCTCGTCACCGGCGTAGTCGTCCTTGCGCCGCATGCTGGCGGAGTCGTCGGCGAGGATCACGACTTCGGCGGAACGCACTTCTTCACGACGCTCGACGAACACCGGGCGCGCGATCACCGCGAGCAACAACAGGAACGCAGCGGCGCGCAACGTGGACAAGGACAACTTGGCGCGCGTCGACAAGGGTTCACGTCGGTAACTGAACCACGCGAGCAGCACACACGCCGGCACGACGACGAGCACGACGATCCAAGTCGCGGGCGCGTCGAGCAGGCGGAACGTCTCGCGCACACCGGTTCCGACGGTCGACTCAGCCGCACTCTGAGCGAAAAAGAGGCTGAAAAATGCGTTCATCGGCCGACGCTCCGCTTGCGTCCGAGAAACGCCGCCCACAACGATTCGAGGACGAGCGCGATCAAGCAGGCGATCGCGATCGGTCGCCACAGTTCGCCCTTGCGATCGACGCGACCGGGCTGGTCGCTCGTCGACTCTTCGGAAGCGAGGCGCATGTGCATGGCAGTCAATTCGCTGGGCAGTATGCGCTCGAGATCGCCCTCGGCCGGATCGACGTTCACGGCGAACGTGACGGCGCTCGCACCTTCCATCTCGAGTCGATAGAGGCCGGCGACTTCGGTGTCCTTGCCCGGCACGGACGGCAGAGTCCAGCGACCGTTGCTCGAAGACTTGGCGTCGCCGTCGAGCGCGCGGCGTGCACCGTCGGGACGCACGAGCGTCGGATTGCGCGGGAAATGACCGACCTCGGTCGTGAGCGGTGTGCCGGGTGCGACGTTGCGCGGAGGCTCTTCGCTGGAACCTGCGTAGTGCAGCCATTCGTGGACGAGCGGCACCAGCGTCGCCGGTGATTCGGGCAGTCGCGTCCAGGCTGGATCGATCGTCGTCGTCCACAGGAAAACGCGGCCGCGGTCGTACGTGCGCTCGACGAGCAACGGGTTCGCGCCGTCGTCGTCGATCGTCGCGAGCACGCGCGCGCCATCGAGCGGTCGAGCGGCGACGAACTCGTAGATGGGCACTTCGGTGAGCAGCGGTTTGAAGCGTTCGTCGGCGAAGAACGACAAAGCGGGGTGCGCTTCGTCGAACGCTTTGACGCGGAAATACGTGTCGGAACGCGAGCGCACGGCGACGCGTTCCCCGAGCATCGCCGGCAGGAGTCCGCTGCCGTCCGCGCGGTACAAGCGCGCATTCGTCGCGGCCGCATCGACGCGGTCGCCGAGCGAAACGACGAGCGATCGGCCGGCCGCGATCGCGGCTTCGAGTTTGTCGACGACGGCTGTCGGCAGGCTTTCGACGTTCGCGAGCCAGATCACGTCGTACTGCGTGAAGTCGAGATCGGCCGCGGACAATTCCTCGGGAGCGATCTCGCGTGCGTCGAACGGCGCGCGCGAGCGGTCGAGCGCGGCGTCGCCGTACGGCTCGATGATCGTGCGCACGTAGCCGACCTCGTCTTCCTCGAGGATCGCGCCGGGAGCACCGTTGACGAGCAGTACGCGCACGGGCGGCGGCACCGACACGACGCGCGAGCGCAGGTTGTCGAACGCGAGTCGATCGCCATCTTCGAGTCGTGCGGTGAGCACGTGCTCGCCCGCGTTCTTGAACGCGACCGAGAACACGACTTGCGCCCGACCGCGCGCCGGAACGTCGACCGTTTCGCTCGGACGGCGTTCCCCGTCGACTTCCAAGACGACGCGCACGCCGCTCTTCGTGTTCGGGCCGAAATTGCGCAACTCGACGCCGATTTCCGCGGGTTGATTCGGGCCGGGCAGACGCGTGAGGGGTTCGACGGCAGCGATGGCGAGGTTGGCGGGCAGCGGATCCGAACCGGCGAGTCCTTCGACCACGACGGTGACGTCGAGCGCACGCAGCTCGTCGATCACCTGCGCGAGCGCCGTACGACCGGTCTGCTCCTCGGTCTTGTCCGCGCCCGTGTGGAAGACGCGCGCTTGCATGTCCGTCAAGAACAGGACTTCGAGCCGACCGGCAGCGCCCACGCCTGGATCGCTGGGGCCTTCCTTGGCGCGTTGCAACACGTCGGCGAGTGCAGCAGCGAACTCGATGGGTTCGTCGGTCGGCGTCGAGAGCGTGTCGAGCATCGACAGCGCTTGTTCGGGTGTCGTCCACGACAAGAGGCGCGGATATTGGCCGGCGTAGATCAGACGCACGCGGTCGCCGCGCGTGCCCGACAACTTGCGCACGAGTTCGCGCGCGCGCTTGACAGCGGCGTCGAAAACGCTTTCGACGCCTTCGCGCAAGCCCATGGACGCCGAGCCGTCGACGATGACGACGAGGTCGCGACGACCCTCGGTCAAACGTGCGAGGGGACTCGCTTCGCCCGTGAACGGTCGCGTGATCGCGAGAGCCAGCAACGCGATGGCGGCGGTGCGCAGCAAGAGCAAGAGCAAGTTCTCGAGTTGCACGCGTCGACGCGTCTTGCGATACGCGGCGAGCACGAAGCGCATCGCCGCCCACGGCATCGGTTTGTGCCGTTGTCGATTGAACAAGTGAATCAGAATGGGGACCGACGCGAGCGCCAGACCCCACAAGAGCGCCGAGTGCGCGAAGCCGCCGATCCAGCCGCCCATCAGACGCGTCTCCCGCCGCGCGCTCGCGCTGTTCGGTGAGCGAGGTACGTCGACAACGCGGCTTCGAGCCCGACGTTCGTCGTGAGCGACACGAAGTCGATGCGCAGCAAGCTCGCTTGGCGCATCAATTCACGGCGGTGTTTCTCCATCTCCTCCAGGTACGCCGCTCGCAGCGCGCGCGGATCGATGCGTTGGATGCCGCTGCCCTCGAGCCCGTCGAGTTTCAGGAGCGTCTTGAAATCGAACTCGAGTTCTTCGGGGTCGAGCACTTGGAAGAGGATCGGTTCGTGTCCCGCGTGCACGAGTCGACGCAGACCGGCCGTGATGAGTTCGGGTTCGTCGAAGAAGTCCGAAAAGATGCAGACGATGCCGCGACTCCTCAGCTTGGGCGCCATCCAATCGATCGTCGAACCGATCTTGGTCGGGCCCTTGGCTTCGGTTTTCGTCAGCGTGTCGAGGATCGCTGCGCGCTGACCCGCGCCGTTGCCGGGCGGCACTTTGGCGCGGAATCCCTCGTCGAAAACGACCAAACCGGCCGTGTCGCGCTGTTGAATGACGAGGTGCGCGATCGCCGCGACGGCCCAGCGCGCGTAGTCGAGCTTCGTCCACGCGAGCGAGCCGTACGCCATCGATTCACTGGCATCGAGCAGCAAGTGACAGACGAGGTTCGTCTCCTCGACGTACTGCTTCACGACCAAGCGGTCGGAGCGCGCGAACACTTTCCAGTCGACGCGTTTCAGTTCGTCGCCGGGTACGTACTCGCGGTGCTGCGCGAATTCGACGGACGATCCGAGCCGCGCCGAGCGGTGTTGACCGGCCATGAAGCCCTCGACGACCGTCCGCGCGACGAGCGCGAGGTTCGACAAGCGGTCGAGCACCGCCGGATCGAGGGCGGACTGGGTCTTCTCGGGCGCCACGGTTTCTGGCTCTCAGTTCTTCGCGACCGGGATGCTCGGGACACCGACGCCCACGCCTTCGGCCGGGGTCACTTCTTTGACCATGCGGTCGATGATGATGTCGCTCGTGATGCCTTCGGCCGCGGCCGAGAAGTTGGTCACGATGCGGTGGCGCAACACGGGGTGCACGACTTTGCGCACGTCGTCGATCGCGACATGGCGACGACCTTGCAGCGCGGCGTGAGCTTTCGCGCCGAGCACGAGGAATTGGCTCGCGCGCGGGCCGGCGCCCCACGTGACCCATTCGCGCATGAACGACAACTGCGAGTCGGAACGCACACGCGTGCCGCGCGTCAACGCCAAGATGTAGTCGTAGACGTGATCGGAAATCGCGACGCCGCGGATCGCGCGTTGGAGCTCGAGCAGCTCTTTCGCCGCGACGACTTTGCGCGGCTCTTCACCGTCGCCGCCGGTGGTGCGGCGCAGGATCTCGCGCTCTTCGTCGAGCGACGGATAGCCGACGTGCACCATGAACATGAAACGATCGAGCTGCGCTTCGGGGAGCGGGTACGTGCCCTCTTGTTCGATCGGGTTCTGCGTCGCGAGCACGAAGAAGGGGTCGGGCAATTCGTGGCGCGCACCGGCGCTGGTGACTTGGCGCTCGACCATGGCTTCGAGCAAGGCGGCTTGCGTCTTGGGCGGCGTGCGGTTGATTTCGTCGGCCAGCACGACGTTCGCGAACAGCGGGCCGTGCGCGAACTTGAACGAGCGCGCGTTCGTGACCGGATCGATCTGCAAGAGCTCGGTGCCGGTGATGTCGGACGGCATCAAGTCGGGCGTGAATTGGATGCGCGCGAAAGAACAATCCAAGGTCTTGGCCAGGCTCGAAACGAGCAGCGTTTTGGCGAGCCCCGGCACGCCCACCAAGAGGCAGTGTCCGCGCGTCAAGATCGCGAGGAGCAGCTCGTCGATCACGTCTTCCTGCCCGACGATCACGCGGTGCAGTTCGGACTTCATTTGCGCGTGGACGACGCGCAGGCGATCGAGGGCGGCTTCGCTCATGGTTGGTCAGTGGGTTTCGAGTTGCGACGAGTTGGCTTGACGGCCGATTTTTGGAACGCGGAGTGTAGCGGGGAAAGTAGACGGTAGGTCGCGTCGCGAGAGTAAGGAGCACGCATCCAGCGGACTGGACGCTCTTCGACCTATCGACCTTCCTACGGGTCAGCTACAGCACGCGCGAGTTCGACTTCGAAGCGGAATCGATCACTCGACCCGCACGACCCAAATCCGACCTTGGCCCGCCACATAGACCTTCGATTCGTGCGTCCACACCCCGACGTTTCTTTCGTTTTCGAGGCCGGGCAACTCGAGGCGGGCGATCAGACGCAGGTCGGTCCCGTACATGTGGATGGAGCCGCCGACCGCGATCAAGACGCGCAAGCCGTGGACGAGTCCGCCCTTCCATTCGTCGCCCGCCGGCAGCGGAAGTGCACTGGAACGCTCGTCGCTCGGCAGGCGGATGCACTGGAGCACGCTGCGTCCGTCGATGCGCGCGAGCGCGAACAACGACGATTCGGCTCCCAACCCGACCAACCGGTCGAGATGGGGAATGTTCACGGCGCTCGGAGCGCCCTTCCCGAGGACGTACACGAATTCGTCCGCGTCAGCCGGTGCGACGGCCGTGAGCTGCCCGAAGTACACGAACGGCCCGCCCGATCCGGGGCGAATGTCCGGGTCGTGACGCACTCTCTTCAGCGCGTAGGACTCCACCAGCGCTCCCGCGAGTGCTGAGACGCGGGAGAGTGCTCCCAATTCGGTGCAGACGACGACTTGATCGTCGCCAAAAGGGTCCAGCGGAAGGCACGCGACCGATGTCGACCGGGGTTGATCGAAACGATCCAAAGCGCGACCTCGGCGATCCGCGCCGCTCGCGAGTCGGCGTTTCCAAACGACCCTTCCGTCGTGAATATCGAACGCGACGAGCCATGCATGCGTATTGCGTCCGTCGACGCGTTGTTGGTCGGCGTTCACGCCGTCTTGATTCCACTGCAACACTTGCGCGAGGACGAGCCCGTCGATCGCGAGGGGGCCCGGTTGGAATTCGAGCCGACCCGGGAGTGGCGCCTCGTCTGCGCGTTCACCGTCGTGATGCATCCACACGAGCCGAGGCGTGCCCGTCGCGATGTCGAACGCGGCGAGAGCGTTGCCCCGCGTCTCGCGCGCGCGACCGAGCGCGACGGCCAGTATCGAACCGACGATCGCCGGACGTTGGAGCCACGCACGATCCTTGTCGCCGAAACCCGGGAGCCAGGCGCCGCGCGCTGTGGCTTCCCCGATCAGCTTTGCGGTTTCGAAATTCGTGGGACTTCCATCCGGCGCGAGCGCGACCAATCGTTGGCCCGATTGGATCCAGATGCGCGCGCCTCGGCCGAGCGCGAAGCCGGGCTCGAGCATGAAATCAGTGCTCGGGCCTGCGGCGCCTCCCAGGTCGATCGAACGCTCGAGCGCCAGCTTCGTCACCGCGAAAATGCGTTTCGGAATCTCATCCAGCGTGACGAGCGAGGGCAGCAATGTGCGCCGGGCCGAGAAGGCACGCGCGGCGGATTCGTCGGCGGGATCGTGCCCATATTCGATGCGCGACAAGGCTGCGCGAGCACCGGCCACGGCGCCGCGTTCGAACGCCGAGTCGAACAGGCGCACTTCGGCTGCGACGCCCGAATGCGTGAACGGGTGTTCGTACGCGACCCGTGTGAGCGCCGCTTCGTTCGAACCCGCGGCAGCGAGAGCCACGGCGGCGATGCCTTCGAAGCGTTCGCGGAAATCGCGCTTCAGCGCGGTGCCGAGACGATTCTCGACCGCAAGGGCCACGCTGATCGAGCGCCTTTCATCGACCGCGACCGCGTCCAGCGGATGACTGACGATCAGCGCGCGCCGCCAGTGCTCGAACGCGGCGATCTTCGTCGTCTCGTCGATCGTTTGCGCGATCGCTTTGTCGCCGGCGAGCAACTCGACCAGCGCTTCGGCATTGCGAACGAGATCGGTGTCGTTGTCGAGCGGACCTTCGAGGCCCAGGCGCTCGGCGAGCGTGGGGGCTTGCGCCGGAGCCCACGCGAGAGCTGCGACCAGCGCGAGCGCGAGCACGATTACTTCTCGGTCGCGACCGTCGCCGACGCTGAAACGGCCGGTTTTGTCGGCAAAATCGTGCGCAAACGGTGTTGACGCTCACGGAAGACCGGGTCTTGGCGTGCGACGAGTTGCATTTGGATCTCGCGGTTCTTCGCGAGCGCGCGCGCGTGCCGCGCCGTCAGCACTTCTTCGGCTTCGGCGAGACGTCCGGCCTCCGAGAGCGCCGGGCGCAGACCTTTGAACGACACGAGTGCGAACAGGATCAGCACCACGAACACCGGCGTCCAGTGCGCCGCTCGACCGAGCACGAAATAGATGCGTGCTTTCAGGTCGCGCGGTTCGGCCTCCACGACCGCAACTTCGACACTTGTAGCAGGAAGCGGACTCTGCTCGGGATGGATCGGCGGCGTCATGATCCGCTCGTGACGATGTCGCGCGCGCCGTAGCGAGCGCCGGCCCCGAGTTCCTCTTCGATGCGCAAGAGGCGGTTGTACTTCGCGACGCGATCCGAACGGCACGGCGCACCCGTCTTGATCTGACCGGCGTTGGTGGCGACGGCGAGGTCGGCGATCGTCGTGTCCTCGGTCTCACCCGAGCGATGGCTGACGATGCAGCGGTAACCGCTGCGATGCGCGAGCGCCATCGTCGCGAGCGTCTCGGACAACGTGCCGATCTGATTCACTTTGATCAGGATCGCATTGCCGATGCCCTTTTGAATTCCGCTCGAAAGGCGCTCGACGTTCGTGACGAACAAGTCGTCGCCGACGAGTTGAATCTTCTTGCCGAGCGCGACGGTGAGTTCCTTCCAACCGTCCCAGTCATCCTCGGAAAGGCCGTCTTCCACGCTGAAAAGCGGGTAACGCTCGGCGAGACCGGTGTACCACGCGACCAATTCCTTCGCCGACTTCTTGCCGCCGTCGATCTCGTACTTCTTCTCGCGATAAAACTCGGTCGCCGCCGAGTCCATCGCGAGCTTCATGTCGCGACCGGGCTTCAATCCGGCCTTCTCGATCGCGGACAGAATGAGTTGGATCGCTTCCTCGTTCGACTTCAAGTCGGGCGCGAATCCGCCTTCGTCGCCGACGCCGGTGGAGAGTTTTTTCTCCTTGAGCACTTTCTTGAGCGCGTGGAAAGTCTCGGCGCACCAACGCAAACCCTCGGCGAAGTTCGGCGCGCCGAAGGGCATCACCATGAACTCCTGGATGTCGACGTTGTTGTCGGCGTGCTGACCGCCGTTCAGGATGTTCATCATCGGCACGGGCAGCGTGTTCGCCGCGGCGCCGCCGATGTAGCGGTACAGCGGCAAGCCCGCTTCCTCTGCCGCAGCGCGCGCCGTCGCGAGCGAAACGCCGAGCAACGCATTCGCGCCGAGTCGTTTCTTGTTCGGCGTCCCGTCGAGCGCGATCAACGTGCGATCGACTTCCGCTTGGTCGCTGCCGTCGAGCCCGACGAGTTCGTTGCTGATCTCAGTGTCGATGTGCGCGACCGCTTGCTTCACGCCCTTGCCCAAGTAGCGCGTGCCGCCGTCGCGCAACTCGTGCGCTTCGTGAGCACCGGTGCTCGCACCAGAGGGGACGCACGCGCGACCCATGACGCCGCTTTCGAGCGAGACTTCGACTTCGACGGTGGGGTTGCCGCGCGAGTCGAGGATCTCGCGCCCGTGGACATGGACGATGGCACTCATCACCAGGGAGCCTACCCCTCGTCCAGCAGGTATGGAACGGGCTGAATGCGCTTTCCTGCACGGTCTTCTGCTTCGCCTCCGCGCGTGGCTCTGGATACGCTGGTCGTCCGCCCCCCCCGGTCGGACCACCTGTGCGCAAAGTCCACATCCTCCCGAACCTGATCACGCTCGCGAACTCGTTCTGCGGGTTGCTCGCCATCTGCAAAGGCATCGACGCGCTCAACGCGCCCGACCCCGAGCAGTTCTATGCCAACTTGCAGACCGCGTGCTGGCTGATCTTCGCCGGGATGGTGTTCGACGCGCTCGACGGCAAGGTCGCGCGCATGGTCGGCGGCGGGAGCGCATTCGGCGCTCAACTCGACTCGTTCTCGGACATGCTGACCTTTGGCGTCGCGCCCGGGTTGCTCGTCAAAGTGCTGGTCGAGCACGAAGGCCTGATCTACGACTTCGCGGTCAACACGCGGCTCCTGTTCGTCGCGGCGATCGTCTTCACGGTCATGGCGATTCTGCGTTTGGCGCGCTTCAACTTGGAGAACGATCCCGACCCCGAGGCGCACAAGACCTTCAAGGGCTTGCCCTCGCCCGCCGCCGCCGGCGCGGTCGTGGCGACGATCCTGATGTACCTGTCGCTGCGCCACCCCGACCTCGAGAAATCCGACGGGATCCTGACGCCGCTCGGCGGCCTCTTGAAGCACGTCCCCGACCTGCGCATGAGTCCTTCTCTCGTGTGGTTCCTGCCCGTGCTCGTCGTGATGCTCCCGCTGCTCGGCTTGATGATGGTGTCGAAGGTGCGCAACGTGCACATGACGTCGTACCTGACCGAACGCGGGCAATTCGTGACCCTCGTCGGCGTCGTCGTCGCGGGCGTCGCGCTGTGGACTTTTCCCGTTCCGGCGCTGTTTTTCGTGTTCAACGGGTACGTCGTGTACGGGCTGGTCCGCACGCTGATCGTCCGACCCAAACCAGCCGAGCCACAGCCGTGAGCAGCGAGTGGGTGCGCAGCGCCGTCGCGCTCGGGAGCAATCTTTCCGAGCGGCGTGAGCACATCGCAGCGGCCGTGCGCGAGATCACGAACCTCGACGGTGTGCGCAATGTCCGCGCGTCGCGGGCGATCGAAACCGAGCCTGTGGGCGGTCCGACGGGGCAGGGGGATTTCCTCAATGCCGCAGTCGTGTTCGAGACGCGTCTCGCGCCGCGTGCGCTGCTCGCGGAGTTGCAGCGCATCGAAGCCAAGCACGGTCGCGATCGCTCGAGCGCAGTGCGCAATGCCCCCCGCACACTCGACCTCGATCTCTTGATCTACGGTGATCACGTCATCGAAGAGGACGACTTGATCGTGCCGCATCCGCGCATGCACGAGCGGCTGTTCGTGCTCGAGCCGCTCGCCGCGGTCGGAGCCGATCTGATCGTGCCGACGTGCGATCGCACCGTGCGCGAATGTCTCGCCGATCTGCGGCGGAAATGCGAACTCGAAAACGGCGGAGACCGCTCTCGATGATCGTCAAATTGAGTTCACCCGCCGAGGGCGCGGCCTGGTGCCGTGGTGTCGTGGCGAGCGGTCGCACGTTGGGTTTCGTACCGACGATGGGGGCGTTGCACGATGGACACCTGGAGTTGGTCGCGCGCGCCGCGCGAGAGAACGACGTTGCGTGCGTGAGCGTCTTCGTGAACCCGCTGCAGTTCAACGATGCCGCCGATTTCGAGCGCTATCCGCGCGACTTCGACGGCGACGCGCGTGTGTTGGACGAAGCCGGTGTCGCGATGGTGTTCACGGGCACTTTAGCGGGCTTTTTCCCGACTGAATTGCGTGCCGACGGTTCGTTCGATGCTGCACGACTGCGCGATCCGGGCGTGTCGGCCGACGGCCTCGAAGGCGCTCATCGGCCGGGACATTTCGCCGGCGTCGCGACGATCGTCGAACTCTTGTTCGACTGCGTCTTGCCGACGCGCGCGTACTTCGGACAGAAGGATTTCCAACAGACGCTCGTCGTGCGCGACCTCGCCCGGCGCTTGGGTCGGCCGGCCATCGTCGTGTGCCCGACGAGTCGTGAAAAATCCGGGCTCGCCCGCTCGTCGCGCAATGCGTTGTTGTCCGACGAAGAGCGCACGAGCGCCGAGTGCCTGTCGCGGGGTTTGCGCGCGGCGCAAGCGGCGTGGAAAAAGGGGGAGCGTGATCCCGCTCGATTGCGGCTCGGCATCGAACGAGCGATCGTCGAGCCCCGCGTGCAGCTCGAATACGCCGCGTTGCGCGACCCGCTCGCATGGTCCGCCGCCGAGCCGACGCGTCCGATGAAACGCGCGATCGCGCTCGTCGCTGCGCAGGTCGGCAACGTGCGTTTGATCGACAACATGTTCCTCTCCAGCGCGCGCGCTTAGCCCGGTGGAAACCGCTGTCGTCGTCGCTCCCGCGAAGATCAACACGCGCCTCGAAGTGCTCGGGAAACGCGCGGACGGTTACCACGAACTCGACACGTTCCTCGTCGCGATCGACCTCGCCGACGAAATTCGTGTGGATCTCGCGGACCACGGCGACGTGCGCCTCTCGCTCGAGGGTCCGCAGGTTTCGAGCGACATCCCGTGCGACGATCGGAACCTCGCCGTGCGTGCTGCGCGAGCGGTGTTGCAGGTCGCCCGAGTGCTCGGAAAAGCGGGCCCGCGCACCGGGCTCGATCTCGTGCTCACGAAGCGGATTCCGAGCCAATCCGGGCTCGGCGGGGCGAGCTCGGATGCGGCCGGAGCGTGGCTGGGCGCTGCGCATCTATTGGAAGTCGCATTTTCGGTCGCGGAACGAGACGAGCTGCTGGCCGCGCTCGGCTCGGACACGGTGTTTTTCGCCGCTGCCGGGGCGACCGGCGCAGCGCGGTGCACGGGACGCGGTGGGCACGTCGAACAGCGCCCCGCGCCCAGCGGTTGGTCGATCGCTCTCGTCACGCCGCGCGTCGTCTGCCCGACCGCTCAGGTTTACGGCGCGTTCACCAGCCTCTTGAGGGGTGCGCGCGCAGTGTCTACGGTGCCGCGCACGGATGGTTTCTCGATCCCCGCACATGCTGCGCGCTCACTCCTTGCGAACGATCTCGAGCCTGCCGCGCTCGCGGCCGTGCCGGGTCTTCACGCGTGGCGCGAGAGCTTGGACGCGCTGGGAATGCAGCATTTCTGCCTATCGGGCAGCGGATCTTCGTTCTTCGGTTTATACCCAGACGACGCGGCTGCCGCGATCGACCTCGAGCGCATCGAGGCACTCGCTCGCGCGCGCCGTCTCGATGTCCGCTTCGCCGGCGTCGTCCATCCTGCGGGTCACGGAGTGCGACTTCGTCCCTATGTTTGAACCGCGCGGATCGATCCCTGCGGATATGTCGGGTCACTTCGCGGCCACAAGGACACACGACGGATGAAGATCTCGGAGATTCGCATCAAGCTCCTGTTGAGCACACGCGACAAGCTCCGTGGGTTCGCGAGCATCACGATCGACGATTGTCTGGTCGTGCGCGACGTCAAGATCATCGAGGGCGCGCGCGGACTCTTCGTCGCGATGCCGAGCCGCAAACTGTGCGATCGCTGCCCCGCGTGTGCCGCCAAAAATCACATGCGCGCGCGTCACTGCAACGATTGCGGAGCGCGTTTGAGCGACGATCGCGGCGACATGGACGAGCGCGGTCGGCCGCGTTTGTACGCCGACATCTGCCATCCGATCAGCCAAGAAGCGCGCGATCGCGTGCAGAGTGCCGTGCTGCACGCGTATGCGGACGAACTCGTGAAGTCGAAGCAAGAAGGCTACGTCGCGAAGAGTTTCGACGACCTCGACTACGACAGCTACGAGGATCACGAAGCGGCCGATCACCGGTAGACGTTCCTGCGCCTGAATCGCGCTTCGGAGCTGCCCCCCCGTTCCTCCAACGTGTCGGAATGCTGCCGCGCTTGTTCGTCGAACGTGTCGGAACCCTGCCGCGCTTGGTCCATGCACGTGACGTAACCCTGCCGCCCAGGTTCCTAAAACGTGTCGGAACTCTGCCGCTTTGTTCGTCGATCATGTCGGAACTCTGCCGCCGTGTTCCCGCGACGCGTTGGACATCCGCCGCCGCCTTGATCGTAGCTAGCGCCTGACGCGTCAACGGGGCAGGGTCCGATGCGCTCCAGGAACTCTCCACCGCAACCCGACCTTCCGCGGTCGACTCGCCCACACCTTTCTGTAGATTGCCGCGCGTGATCGTCGTTTCGATTCTGGCGCAGGATCTCGCGGTCTTGCGTGCTCGCGCACTCGCGCAAGTTCCTTTCGCCGACGCGATCGAACTGCGTCTCGATGCTCTCGCGCACATCACCGAGTCCGATCTGCGCGAACTCGTCACGTCGATCGCGAAACCCGTGATCGTCGCCGTGAACGGACCCGACGCCTTCGGCACGTTCACCGGAACGCGCGAGGAACGCTGCGCACTTCTCGCACGTGCCGCGCGCGCCGGAGTCGCCCTCATCGATGTCGATTGGCGCGAGGCGCCGCATCAGCCGGCCCTCCCGAGTCCGTGTCGCCGCATCGTCTCGCGGCACCTGGTCGACGACACGCCGCACGATCTCGCCGCACCGTTCCAAGAGTTGGTCGCTGCAGCGCACAGTAGCGACCTCGTGAAGTTCGTGACCCACGCTCACAACGGCGAAGACGGCGTCCGCCTGCTCGAGTTCGCGCATTCGATCGATCGCGACTTCATCGCCTTCGCGAGCGGCGAAAGAGGCAGTTTCACGCGCATTTTGGCCCCGATTTTCGGTTCCGCGTTCACGTACGCAGCCCCAGCGCGCGTCGCCGGAGTCGACGTCGGTGCAGCGACCGCGCCCGGTCAATCGCGTGTCGACGAAGTGCGCTCACATTGGGATTCGCAGCCTCCGACGCGCGCCACCGAGATCTTCGCCGTACTCGGTTTACCCGCCCGTCATTCGCTCTCGCCGCGCTTGCACAACGC
This sequence comes from Planctomycetota bacterium, assembly GCA_034440255.1. GTDB lineage: Bacteria > Planctomycetota > UBA1135 > UBA1135 > JAEUIA01. Next base: position 16,719 of record JAWXBU010000080.1, read on the forward strand.
CGTGTTCCGCGCGCACGATCGCGACGCGGTCTATGTCGCGATCGAGCCCGACGACATCACCGCCTTCATGAGCCTCCTCGAGTCACCGAATTGGCGCGGCTTCAGCGTGACAGCTCCCTTCAAAGAAGCTGCATTTGCGCTCGCAGCGCTTCCCGACGAGCCCCGCGAGCAAACCGGCGCGACGAACACGCTCATACGAAGCGGCCATCACTGGCTCGCCCGCAACACGGATTTCGAAGCAATCAGCAGCGTGCTTTCGAACGCCGCCGCACACACATCGAGCCAGCTCGCCGAGTTGCGAGCCCTGGTCGTCGGCAGCGGAGGGGCCGCCCGCTCGGCGATTTGGGCCTTGCGCGCGAACGGCGTGCACGACCTGACCGTCACCGCGCGCAACGACAAAAAAGCCGAGACGCTCGCGCAAGAGACTCTCATCCGATCGCTGTCACGCGCCTCCCTGCGCAACGAACACTTCGACGTGATCGTCCATTGCACTCCCGCAGGATCGCGCGCCGCACCGAACGAAATTGCAGTTCCGCTCGAGTGCCTGCGCACCGCCCGCATCGTGGTCGAAGCGGTGTACAGGCCGGAAATCACTCCACTCGTGGAAGCCGCGCGAGCCGCAGGCGCACACGTCGTTCTCGGACGCGACTGGTTCTTCGAGCAAGCCGCACCCCAAGCCGTATGCTTTGGATCCGACGCGCTGTCAGCCCGCAAAGTGATGCGCTCCGAGCTGGATCACGCGCTTTCGGAAGACGGATCATGAGCAAGCACTCGCGAAAAATTGCGCTCATCGGGTTGCGCGCGAGCGGCAAAAGCAGCGTCGGGAAAGCGCTCGCCGCGCGCATGAATCTGGACTTCGTGGACCTCGATCAAGAGATCGTCGCGCGCGCCGATGTGTCGGGGCTCGATTCCTGCGGCGAAGTCCTGATCGTTCTGGGCGAGCCGTCGTTCCGCGCCGTCGAGACCGCGTGCCTGCGCGCAGTTTGCGAACGCAGTACCGAACTGGTGATCGCGACCGGCGGCGGAGCGATCGAAGCCTCCGAAAATCGCGCTCTTCTGGCGCAACACACGACGAGTGTGTGGTTGAAGGTCGGCGTGCCGATTCTGCAAGCACGTTTGCGCGCCGAGCTGAGTCCAAGGCCGCCGTTGCTCGGAAAAAGTACGGTCGACGAAGTGCCGGTGATCGCAGCTCGCAGAAATCCGCTGTACGCAGAAGCGGCCGATTTCGTGCTGTCCGCGGATGTGGGGGATCCGGACGTCCTGGCCGAGCGGATCCTGGTGTTTTTGGGCGAGCGCGGCGGATCCGAGGGATCGAGTCGTTGACATCCGCGAGGGGGAGGTCCATACTCCGCCCCAGATTCGCGGGGTGGAGCAGTCTGGCAGCTCGTCGGGCTCATAACCCGGAGGTCGCAGGTTCGAATCCTGCCCCCGCTACCAATCAAAAGAGGGACTCGCGAGCGATCGCGGGTCCCTTTTTTCGTCGGTCTGGAAGGCGGAACTACCCTTCGCCTGACCCCCTGAACCGAGGGCCGTCGCGTGGTTCAGTCTCGAGTGCCATCGTTGGGTGTATCGCGCATTTACTGCACGGGCTCAGGTCCAACCCAAGCTGGCGCCGATCGTTGGCCATAAATGGACAAACTTGGCCATCGGGGCCATCCTTCGAGCCTGAAAGTCTCGCTCACCCCGGAACAGGTCCGCTACATCGAGGAGAAGGTCCAGACTGGGCGCTACCAGACTGCGGCCGAGGTTGTCCGCGAGGGGCTCCGAGTTCTCATGGAGCGAGACACCGATGCAGTCCAGCGCTTCGAAGTGTGGCGCGAGGAGGTCCGCCGGAAGATCGACTTTGGGCTCGAACAAGCGAAGCGAGGCGAAGTGGTCGATGGGGATCAAGTCTTCGCCGAGCTTATCCACTCCATCGCTCGTCACCGGAAGAAGTGACGCGTGGCGAGCTTCCGCTTCACGACACGAACACGCGCGATCTGCAAGCGATCTTGTCGACGAAGCCGGGCCGGAACAAGCGGAGCGCGTCGTGCGCGGCATCTTCGACGATGCGACCAAGCTCGCCGAGATGCCCGGCATGGGACATCGGCGCGAGGACCTCACCGAGCGACCAGTGTTGTTCTGGTCAGTCCACAGCTACTTGCTCATCTACCAGCCGGAGACGAGTCCACTGGAATTCGTGCACGCCGTGCGTGGCTGGCGTGACGTGGAGACGCTTCCACCTGGCCCCGCCCCCGACAAGTCACGAGTCTTCTCCAGGGACTGCGGCAGGTCACGTGCCCCATGCAGAAAGCGGACGACCTCGATGTCGTCTCCGCTGATCTTGTAGAAGATCAATTAGTTCGGGAACCCTTGAGGCGCCCAAGACCGAACATCTCGAGCACGCGGGGATCGGAAATCCCTCGGGCTGCCCGCCTGTGGATTCTCCAGGAGGAGGACGACAGCATCGCCGACGGCGTCGAGTAGCCGCTCGGCAGCCTCCGCCGAGTCGGCGCCGATGTAGAGGTAGGCCTCTGTGAGGTCCGTCTCGGCGAGTTCCCGCCAGATCGCCCGTCCGCTCACGCGGAGCCCTTCACTGGGCCTTCCGCCGCTTTCCGAGTTTGCTGCGGAGCGTCTGCCGCAGTTTCGACCACTCCTTGCCGGTCATGTTGCGCGCCGGGGAGTCGAGGCCCTCGATGATCTTGAGCTCCAACGATTCCTGCTCGTGGGCCTTTTGGTCCGCGTGTATCAGGCGCCGGATGTACTCGCTCGGCGTACTGCATCCGGTTGCCGTGGCCTGCTCTCGTACGTAGTCCTTCTGTGTCGACGGAAGTGACACCGTCATGCTGGTCAGCTCGTTCATGCTACTCATGTTTCGAACTCTATTTCGTCTGTCAGAAACTGTCAACTCCTGACAGAATCGGAGGCCAGCCCCGTCGGGCTTGAACGCTTCCAGGCGTAGGAGGGACGACCCAGGAATCACCCCTGGCGGCGCGAAAGCGCCGGAACGGTTCAAACTACCGTGGAGCTTCTCAACGAGATACCTGAGAAGAACATCCCGACCACAACGATTCGCAGCGCCTTCAGCAATTCCAAAATCGAGTACCGAAACGGAATCGGATGGGAGCTCGGGCCTACGCTGGCTCACCCCCGCTACCAATCATCATGAGGACCTGGGTCACGGGACCTGGGTCCTCTTGGTTCTCCGGCGGTCAGATGGACACGACGCTTGATGTAGTCGGATCGAATCTCCCGGAGTTCGGCCCATTGCGAGGGGAGCTCGAGCAGCCGACCTCAGGGATGCGGCGTGATGGCGATGATCGTAATGTCGCCCTTATCCGGTCCGTAGCACCAGAAAACGCGGTAAGCGCCGGGCGTGCGATTCTGGACGTAGGCTTCGAAGACCTTCTCGCTCTTGTCGATCGGGTGCTCGATCGAATCGTACTCGTGCGTGTGCAACCCCGGGTGGCGCGGATTTTCGAGCAGGAGGCGGACGCACTTCTCTACTTGTTTGAAGAGCCCCTCGGCTTTCGACGCCTTCGCTTTCCGGTCTTTCGAACGCTTCTCGAGTGATGCCGACGCGGCCCTCGAGAGCTTGTCGAATCGCGATGCGGCTTCGTTCGTCCAGCGCGGCCTGAACGACATGTTCAATCACTCCCGAGCTTCTTGGCGAGCTTGGCTGCCTTGGCAAGATCCGGCCCATCCGCGAGCTGGCGCGACTTGGCTTGCTTCAGTCCGCGGCGAACCGCCGCGAGAGCGGTGGGGTTGTCGTAGAGCCACGCTTCGCGTTCGGGGATGACGCGCGCCAAGTGGAGCACGATTTCGTCGCCGCGCTCCTCCACGATCAGCGTCCGGTTGGCGAAGGCCTCACCGAGGGTGAGGCGACCCTTGGAGTCGGTGTTCTTGGTTTGGATGGCGCGCTTGGTCATGGGTGAAGTATCGGCTGATTTGGCATTGTGGGCCAGTGGGAAAGTGGGAAGCGCACCTGCCGGCACCCTTCGCAGCCTCTTCCGGCGGGTTGAATGGTGCATCCCGGCTTGTCGGGACGGGCCTCAAGGTTCATGCGGCCAGGTGTTGCGGTGCCCGGGCTCTGAGAGCAGTGCCGCCATCGTCAGGTTGAAGTTCACCGCAGCTTGAGGCCATCATTCACGTGCCCGTCGGCCAGCGCAGCCAACTCGATGACGTGCAGCAGATTCCGCTGCGCGAAGCGAAATGCCTTTTGTAGCGTCGATCTTGCCTTCCACGCTGAACGCCGCGGGTTCGAACCGCGCCGCTTTGTGGCATCTCGTGGAGAGGACCAGTTAGGAACCGAGCGAGAACTCGGTCAGCATCCAGTCGGCACCCCCGACCAATCAACGCAGAGGATCGCCACTGGGGGGTGCGGTCTTCTGTGGCCTTTGGATGCACAAGAATGCGCGACCCGGACCGGAATTCGGGACCGAAATTCACGCGTCGATCAGGGTCGGCACCCCAATCTTCGCGAGGTAGGCGAACGTCTCGTCGTAGAAAGCGGGCAAACGCGTGTGGTCTTTAGCATCTCCAGGCGGAACGAAGAGCACCATGCCTTGCCGAGCCCGCGTGAGAAGCACGCGATAGGCGTTCAATAAGTAGCGTTTGCGATCGAGGGCGATCATGTTGGTCCACTTGTCTCCACGAAACGAGTGATGCGACCAGCCGCTCGTAGAGCGACGCAGGTCGGCGTCCCATGTCATGCACACCCAATCGAGCTCGAGGCCTTGTACTTGGAACTCCGTGGCTGCGTCCTCGAGGTAGAACGAAGAACGCGTATCGCCTGCACCGTCGAGAAACCAATGCACGGGATCGACATCCACTCGCACGTCGATCGCGTGCGGCTTCAAGCGGTAGGCCTGAGAAGAGGCGACGAGACCGTAACGCTCCGATCCGCGAGCGTGTTCGCGGATCCAGCGGCGTGCGCGATCGAGATTGCGGGTCATCGCGAGCGGATAGCGCGCTTGAAAATCGTGCAAGAGTCCTTGCGCCGTTGCCAACTCGCCAGCAAGTACGGCTCCGACGAAGTTCGACACGGATTCGGCGCGGAAGGAGCGCATGGAGGAAGCGAGGTGCAAGTCGGGCTCGCGAATTACCCGCGACGCCACTCCAATGGACGCGACCTTTGATTCCACGTCGTATTCTGAATCGGCGAGCAGTGTCGAAATGTGTAAGCGCCAGGATGGAAAATGTGCGCGGACAGCATCGAGCCAGGCGCCGATTCCGGCCTCGCCCGTGTGGATTTCCTGACCCCCACCGACGAGGCAGATGACGACAGCCCAACCCTCGTGGCGGTTCATGTACGAGAGCAAGAACTCAGGCTCGGACTGCGTGAATCCTGGCCGCTTCTTGCGACGTTTCATGAAGTCCGCCGTCTTCTCGAGATTCCACGCACGCTGTGCTTCATCGAAGATCACGACCCGGTCGATCGGAGGTTGCGTCGTGTCGCGAAGCCCGTCATCCCGAAAGTGGTGCACGTTTTGGATGAAGGCTTGCACCCTCTGGCCCACGACGCCCTTGCGCACTTTCTCACCGCGAGCGCGTTTGCGTTCGACCTCGTCACGCGTGAGGGCCTCGCGCAGGACGGCAACCAACGGGCCGTTGCCGGAAAGGTAGACGGCGTGCGTTGCGTCGCTTGGAGCTCGGCGTCGAGTGGCGACGTCCAAACCGACCAGCGTCTTCCCAGCTCCGGGCACGCCTGTGACGAAGACGATGGCCTTCTCATTCGATGAGCGGGCTTCTTCGATCACCTCCTCGACGCGCCTTGCGGTCACGCGCAGATTTCGGGCACCTGCATCGCTGCGCGAAATCGCGTCAACGGAGTGTCCTGCGTACAACGCGCGCGCGGCCTGCACGATGGTCGGCGTCGGGCGATACGCCGACTTTCCCCAAGCCTCGGCGTCGAGGCATCGTCCCTGTGCGAGTGCTCCTGCGCGACGCAGCGCCAGCCCGAGGAAGGCCGCGTTCGTGCGGAGCGGGGGCCTGACTCCGTCCGCGTGGGGTTCAAGCCAATCTTCTTCGTGGGCGATCGCTTCCGTTGCGACCAGCACCGGCAATACATCGACCTCGTGGCTCGCTGAATGAAAATTCTTGAGGTCTAAGCCATAGTCCCAGGCCTGGTCGTAGTCGCCACGGCGGTGCTCGCGTTCATCAACTTTGAACTCGATCGGGACTACCGCAGCACCCGTCACGACGACAGCGTCGATGCGCGAGCCGAGGCGCGGGACATCGAACTCGAGATAGAGCCAGCCATCGAGTCCGCCCACGGCTTCACGCAGAACTTCGATCTCGCGAATCCACGCGCGACGTTGATCGAGAACGTCATCGAACTCGCTCGCGCGACTCAGCAGTCCGAGGACTTCGTCCGGGGGAGTCTTAAGGAACCCCGAGATGGGGGAGGCGTACCAGGCTGAGTGACGGGCATTCGGAGACGTGGGGGCCAGCGACACCGCTCCAGTGTGCTTGTTTGAGGGGGCCTCGCACCAGGCCTGGGGAAATCTCTCGCCTGCAGACTTTGACCAAGCGGTGCTTGGGACACGAATCGTGACCTGCGCAATCGCGCGGAGACTGCGGTTGCCTGCTGCGCGATCTCATCCAGGGGCAAGCTGCCGTCGAGGATACGAGTGACGTGGTCGGAAAGCGCGATGGCCTCACTGGACGCAGCCCAGCTGGACCTCGTCGAAAAAACCGAGTGGTCCGCAAAATCTGACGAGCCGAACTTCCCCGCGAGTGCCATTGTATCCGCCGACGCACCCCACTCCGGGCGCGTGGCCACGAAGGAAAACTCCCATGAACGCCCTCCTCCCGATCTTCCTTGCCTGCGGCCTGATTGCTGCAGCCCAGACGACCTCGCCTCGCGAGAGCGAGCAAACCAAGAAAGACGACTCCATGCAGCTCGGCAATTTCTCCGTCAGCCTCACCGTGAAGGACATCAAGGCCTCTAAGGCCTTTTACGAGAAGCTCGACTTCAAGCAAGTAGCGGGCAAGCTCGAGCAGAACTGGGTCGTCCTTCAAAATGGAACCACGAAAATCGGTCTGTTCCAGGGCATGTTCGAGAAGAACAGTTTGACCTTCAATCCCGGCTGGGACAGCGAGCGCAATACTCCGAAGGACTTCCAGGACGTGCGCGAACTCCAGCGCACCTTGAAGCAGCGCGGTCTCAAGTTGCAGACCGAGGCCGATGAGTCCAGCGAGGGTCCGGCGCACTTCACGCTACTCGATCCCGACGGCAACCCGATCCTGGTGGATCAGCACGTGCCGAAGCCGAGCCGTTAGTGCGAAGGCGAGAATCGGGAGCGGTTCAGGCGCGCTGATCTTCGAACTGATTCGAATCCAGTTCGCGCGGCACTCGTCGAGTCGTGGAAGCGCCCGTGCACATCGCGTCGTCGAGTTGCACCCCCGAATTGCCTGCGCATGATGCGTGCGTCGCCGCGAGCCGCATCCCGATGGAAACCGTCGACCACGTGGCCAACTTCGTCGTCGAGCGTCGAACGTGAAGCGGTCTGCAAGTTCACCTGTCGAATGTAGAAGTGACACGAACGTCGCCGCTGCGCGACCGAAGACCCGTTGAACCCACGGGCACCCGAATTGCTCTGGCCGCACGACTCGCCCAATCCAGAGAGGTCGCCCCCCATGAACACGTTCACCACCGAAGACGGCACCGACATTTACTTCAAGGATTGGGGCGCCGGTCGCCCCGTCGTCTTCTCGCACGGTTGGCCGCTCAGCTCCGACGCCTTCGAAGACCAGATGGTCTTTCTCGGTCAAAACGGTTTCCGTGTCATCGCTCACGATCGGCGCGGGCACGGTCGATCGGGACAGCCTTGGAACGGCAACGACATGGACACGTACGCCGATGATCTGGGCCAGCTCATCGAAACGCTCGATCTGAAGGGCGTGACTCTAGTCGGTCACTCGACAGGTGGAGGCGAAGCGGCTCGCTACATCGGTCGTCACGGAACGTCGCGCGTCGCGAAAGTCGTCCTCATCGGCGCGGTCACTCCGATCATGATCAAGAGCGCGAACAACCAGGACGGTGTTCCGCTGGAAGTCTTCGACGGCATCCGCAAGGGAGTCACGGCCGATCGCGCGCAATTCTTCAGGGATCTCACCACCAAGTTCTATGGCTACAACCGACCCGACGCGAAGAGCTCGCAAGGTGTGCGCGACGCATTCTGCCGCTTGGGTCTGCAAGGCTCGCTGAAGTCGGAGCTCGACTGCATCAAGGCGTTCTCGGAGACGGATTTCACCGAGGATCTGAAGAAAATCGACGTGCCGACTCTGATCATCCACGGTGACGACGACCAAATCGTTCCGATCGCGACGACCGCCATCCCGACTTCGAAACTCGTCAAGAAGTCGACGTTGAAGAAGTACCCTGGCGGATCACACGGCATCTGCACGACCGAAAAGGACAAGGTCAACGCCGACCTGCTCGCGTTCTTGAAGTCGTAAGCTCCTCCCGATGAGCACGCTCTCGAAGACCGAGCCCGTCGCGTGTTCGGCCTGCGACTTGTTGCAAGTCGTGCCGCCGCTCTTGCCCAGTTCCAAAGCTCTTTGCCCACGCTGTGGTCACGTACTCGCATCGGGCTCGACACAGACCCCGAGCCGCGCACTGTCGCTCACCATCGCGGCCGGCATCACTTATCTCGTCGCGCAATCATCGCCTTTGCTCGCGCTCTCGGCCGCCGGCCGTTCTTCCAGCACGACCATCCTCGGCGGCGCAGCGCAGATGTGGAACGACGGTCACCAACTCACCGCCGTTCTCGTCGCGCTCTGCACCGTCGTCGCTCCCGCGATCTACATCGCGTTCATGTTGACCGTGCTACTCGCGGTGCGAAACCCACCGGCACCTCCGCTCACGGGAACTCTTTTGCGCATCGCCGAAGCCGTGCGGCCGTGGTCGATGAGCGAAGTCATGTTGCTCGGCATCCTCGTCGCGCTCATCAAGATCGCGCAGATCGCTGACGTGGTACCGGGCGTCGGAATCTACGCTGTCGGTGTGTTGATGGTCTTGCTCGCCTTGATCCCGAGCTCGCTTGACACGCGTCGTCTGTGGGAGCGCATCGAGTGGGACGATCCCGCTGCTGATCTCGAGCGAGCGCGAGAGAACGAATCGTGAGCGACGCCATCGTCATCGCGCACGCCACCGGCGAGAGCGCAGCGCAAGCGGGACTGCTCGCCTGTCGCACGTGCGGACTGCTCTCGCGCGCGAATCGCGCCACCGTGAGCGCGAAGTGTCCACGCTGCGGAGCCCGCATCTCCGCGCACCTGGATCGTTCGCACCAGAGCACTTGGGCGTTCATCATCGCCGCTGCGATCTGCTACATCCCGGCCAACACGCTTCCGGTGATGGTCACGAAGACGGTCGGAGGCACGCATCCTGACACCATCTTGGGTGGAGTCGTGCGGCTGTACGAGACGGGGTCGTGGCCGCTGGCTGTCATCGTGCTCGTCGCCAGCGTGATGATTCCGCTCGGCAAACTCGCAGCGCTCGGGCATTTGGCCGTAAGCGTTCGACGGCGAGCGGTCGTCCACGCGCACGACCGAGCGCGGCTCTACCGCATCGTCGAAGCGATCGGGCGGTGGTCGATGCTCGACGTATTCATCACGACTTTCGTGGTTGCGCTCGTGCAACTCGGACCGTTGATGACGGTGAAGCCGGGCGCAGGCGTGTTCTTCTTCATGGCAGTCGTGATACTCACGATGCTCGCGTCGCACTCGTTCGACCCGCGGTCGATCTGGGCCGAGCGCGACGAAAGAGAAACAGCCCTTGAGTGAGCCCATCGATCCGCTCGCGCTACCTCGCGCCACCGTCGTGCGCGATAAGCGCCGTCGCATCTCCGCCGTCTGGGTCATCCCGTTGGTCGCTGCGGCCGTGGCGATCGGCATCGCGATCCAACGCATTGCGCGCGAAGGACCGAAAGTCGTCATCCGCTTCGAATCCGCCGAGGGCGTCGAGGCCGGTAAGACGTTCTTGAAGTACAAGGACGTGAACATCGGACAAGTGACTGCGGTCCGCCTGACCGAAGACTTGTCAGAAGTCGAATTGACCGCGCAAATCGATCAATCCGTGTCGAGCGCCATGGTCGAGGACGCGCGTTTCTGGATCGTGCGTCCGCGCGTGTCGATGCGTGGGGTGTCGGGACTCGAAACACTTTTGTCAGGCAACTACGTCGGATTCGAACCCGGGCTGTCGAAGACGAAGCGCGATCGGTTCGTCGGCTTGTCCGCGCCGCCGCCGATGACGGGCAGCATCGCAGGCAAGCAGTTCTTGCTCGCGGCAGACGAGATCGGATCGATCGGCATCGGCTCGCCGCTCCACTACCGTCGCTTGCGCGTTGGACAAGTGCTCGCATACGACTTGTCGGAGGACGGCAAGAAGGTGGAAGTGCGCGTGTTCGTCGATGCGCCGTACGACGCTTTCGTCCATCCGGGTACGCGCTTTTGGAATGCGAGCGGATTGAATGTCTCCATCGGTGCCGACGGAGTCGAAATTCGCACCGAATCGTTGATCGCGATGCTCGAAGGCGGAATCGCATTCGACACTCCTGCTTTCGAGGACATGACCGAACAGGCGGCGACGGACAGCAAGTTCACGCTGAATCGCACAGCGATCGAAGCGCTGAAGCAACCGGATGTGATCGCGACGCAGTACGTCCTCTACTTCAACGAATCGTTGCGCGGTCTGTCGATCGGTGCACCGGTGACCTTGTTCGGGTTGCCGATCGGTGAGGTGAAGGATCTTGGGCTGACCTTCGACGCGGAGAAACAGAACTTGCGCCCGCGCGTGCACGTCGTGTTCTTCATGGAGCGCTTGCTCGCGTTGTTGCCGTCGGGTCAGGCGCACACGAACCGACAGAACCAGGGAAAGGACGCTGAGGAAGAGCGCGCTCTGTTCCGCCAGATGGTCGATCAATGGGGGATGCGCGCGCAGTTGCGCAGCGGCAGTTTGATCTCGGGCCAGATGTACGTCGCGCTCGACATGTATCCGAGTGCGACGCCGGTCGCGCTCGATTGGACGCTAGCGGTGCTCGAAATGCCGGTTGTTCCGAGCACGCTCCCCGATCTGGAGGCGAAGGTGACGAGCATCCTGACCAAGATCGATGAGATACCGTTCGCCGAGATCAGCATCGAGTTGCGGCAGGAGATGACGCACTGGAGTCAGTTGCTCGATCAAGCGTCGAAGGTGCTCGCTCGAACCGATTCCGAGTTGATCACAGATGCGCGCACCACGGTGAACGAGGTGAATGACACTGTCACCGAGTTGCGAGGCATGATCGCGTCGGCGCAGCGACTGTTGGTCGGTGCCGAAGCAACGTTGATCGGGCCGAATGCGCCGGCGCAGCAGGAATGGCGTGACGTGCTGCAGGAAGTCGCTCGAGCGGCGCGGGCGTTCAGAGTGTTGAGCGATTATCTGGAGCGCCATCCAGAGTCGTTGTTGCGCGGCAAGTCGGAGCAGGAAGGCGGCGGGAGATGATGCGTGCACGAAATCGAGTCTGGTGGATGTGCGTGCTCGCGCTCGCGCTCGGCGGATGCAAATCTCCGCCGTCGCGCTTCTACACGCTCGCTGCGGTGGCGACTCCGGTCGAGGGGACGTCGGATGTGTCGATCGCAGTGGGGCCGGTGTCGGTGCCCGACGTGGTCGATCGGCCGGAGTTCGTGTTGAGTCGCGGAACGAATCAGATCGAGCTCGACGAGTTCCACCGTTGGGCGGCGCCGCTTGAGGACAATGTGTCTCTGGTGGTGGCGGAGAACTTGGTGGCGTTGCTCGGGGCGAAGAAGGTGACGTCGTTTCCTTCGTCAGTGACGACGGCTATGGATTTTAGGGTCGCGATCGAAGTGCAGCGGTTCGAGACGGCGCGTGGCGGGTACGTGGTGTTCGATGCGGTGTGGATGGTGACGCGCGTGAAGGATGGCAAGTCGGAGACGGGGCGGACGACGCAGCGAGAGGATGGAGTTGCGGATGAGCACGAAGCGCTAGCGGGGGCGCACAGTCGGGCGGTGGGGGTGATGAGTCGGGATATTGCTGAGGGGATTCAATCGTTCAGCCGAGGTGACTGAGTCGATCGAGAGTGTTCGTCCTGTGAGGCGCTCTTCCCACTTTCCAGGAGGTGCGCATGGCGCCGCTCCAATTGGCGCCTGTGTCACTGACGCTCTCGGTGAGGCTGAGGCGAGGGAGAGGACTCATGCGCAAGATCCGGTCGATTTAGATCGCCCCGACGGACGCCAACCGGTGCGAACGCAGGAGAGCCCGGGTAGGGTCCATGAACGTGGTGTCGAAAATGAGCCGCGGCGGGCACTCAGTGAACTCGGTGAAATCAATCACCAACCCGACGTAGGGTTACGTTGGCTGACCATGCATTGTGCGTCTCGGCCTTAGCAGATACAGAACCCCCTGCTGTGCGGCTCGAGATCTAGGGCAGGGATATATGCACGGCACTATTCGACCGCGGAGAGACGGTGAATTCCCCTGTCACGACTTCGGCGCTGCTGTTCTTCACCGACCAGCGATAGGACCCATTTGGAAGCCCATCGACTGTCAAGCGACCATCCGCATCCGTTTCAAGGCGGCTTGAGCTCGCTTGAACTCGACCGGCACTTATCCACTCTTGGACATCCGTGTCGAACTCGAGCGAACGCAGGCCCATTGGTTTGTGCCGTAGCGGTGTTCCGACGACGAATGCCTGCAATCGTACACCCCCCAAGCGGCGAACTTGCATGTCCGCCTGCGCTGTCACCTTTGTTGCATGCACAGACAAGCGGGCTGGCCAGTATCCGATTTCCGTCGTACGAACCCAGAATTCCTGTTGCTCCAGATTCTCGAAGCGAACCCGCCCCTGTGGGCTTGTGGCTTTAGACTCGAAGAGGATGTCTAGATTTAGAGGTTCGACGAGGTCTAGCTTCAATCCGGGCAGGGGCGTTGTGCCATCAAGAGCTCGAATTTCTATGGAGGCTGTATTGGAAACTACGATTTCGAGCACGTCGTCGGCTTCCGGCGGAATCGTCAGGTTTTGAACCCACCTGCGCCATGATGGCGAGATGACCAGGGCCGTCAGCGACATCTCGGGAACCCTTGGAATCTCCAGCTCGCCTTGCTCGTTCGTTGGGAGCGCCAGGCTCCAGCTCACACCGTTCCTCCATTGTTTGAAGACGACATCCGCTGGGTAGATCGACTTGTGAACGACATTGACGATTCGCACACGCACGGGAGGACGTCCGATCGGCAATTTGACCAGAAGTGGCCGAGAGCGGTCCGAGTGAACCCATTCGGTCATCACGAGCCTCCACTCGGCGTCGAATACGTCCAGAACCATGTTGTCCTGAGGTATCCGTGAAAAATCAACTCGACCTAGTGCGTCGAACGGAGCGCAATATGAGACATCCATCCCCGATGGATCGATGTAGGAAGCACGACAGGTCAGTCCTGCGGGAATCTGACTTCCAGGGGGTGCATCTAGTTCAACGACGAGGTCACGTACCCGGCTGTGCTCGATCGTCCACATCAAACTCTGACCAGGACGGACTTCCAACTGCGCTTGAAGGGCGCGCATAGCGCCCATCCAAACGTTGGCTTCGTACCGTCTTGGGGCGAGATACTCGAAACTAGCAGATCCGGATGAACTCAGGCGCACCTCAGGGACGAGGTCTCCGGGGACGATTCCAACGGCAAAGCGCTCGATGACTTCTGGGAGGTCCGTGTTCAGTTGAACGTTCAACCTTCCGGATCTTTGCAAAACGATCCAACCAAAATCAAGCATGCCTTGCTCGTCACGAATCTGCAGCTGCCGCAACCTTGCGAAACCTGGCGCATTTACTTCGATGACGTTTCGATCTGGCCCAAATCCGGGGAATTCGAAGGAACCGTCGAGTTTGCACGGCTGAGCGGGGCCATAAGCGCCCAAGTTCCGGCCTGAAACCACGAGGAAGGGTTGAACAATTGCCTCGGCAACCGGTTCACCACTACCAGCAGACAAGACATGCCCGTTTCCCATCATTCCTGGCGACAATTCGAGCACGATCTCGGCGGTTTGACCCGCTTCGATCGATACCAAGTGTTGCGCGCTACGAGCAGTTGGGAGCGAGGTTGCAACAAGTGCGAGTTCTCCCAGCGGTAGATCCGGAAGATCGAACGTACCGTCAGTTCGATCGAGGAAGTGCCGGTCGTCTTTGAAGTTCTTGCTATTGTTCTTCATCCGAATAGCAAATGTCTTTACCGGCTTCCCTGCCATAGCCACGCGACCGCGCAAATTGCCGCCCGGACGCAATTCGACTCGAAATGGCTCGTTGTAATCTTCAAAAATTTCGAGCCGATCTGTCAGGCTAGGCTCGTAACCCGACTTACGTGCTCCGATCCAAAACCCGCCGGGACGCACGTTGCGGAACTCAGCCTGTCCATTCGAATCCGAAAAAAGAGTAGACATCAGAGTGGTGTCCCCGTACTCCGAACTTGACATGACACGAGCTCCTTCAATCGGGGAGCCCGAATTGTCGACGACGATAACCGTGAACTTTAGCCCTCGCTCGCAACGGAAATCGACCTGAACCTGATCGCCACTCTGAGGAGCTGGACGCCGAACTAGGGCGGCCATCCAGTACTCGCTTTCGAGGTGATACGAGTATTCTGATGCTGGTCTGCATGGCAATTGCAGCGGGCCCCAGGAGCCGTCCTCTCGCACAAGTACGTATCCGACGTCTTCTAGTTCCGAGTCTACTGTTGCCGTAATCGTGACCCGATCCAGGGGATGCGTCGGGGATTCTGCTGGGCGAACCGTGACGCGTCCGCTTGCTGTGTAGGTCGATCGAAGAAAGAGCGTCGGCTCACATGGCTGGATGCCCGTCCATGGGTTTGATATTTGGTCCAGGAGTTGGGCGCTCAGGCTGTGGTATCCCTCGAGCCCGGCCAAGCTCGCCCAGCCGTTGGCATCGGTACGATATCGGCGCTGGAATAGCCTTGCAGCAACAGCCTCGTTAGAGCGCGTGTCTACTGGCTTGTCCCACAGAGAACAGCATTGACGTACATCTGCGCCGGCGGCGGGCCTCGCATCCACCATCTTGACCGTCACGAGCATGCGGCTTGAATCGGCAAGGACGATTGGGTCGGCGATTCTTAGTTGTCCTCCGCCGAGATTGTGAACAGTTACTGAAATAAACTCGGCGTGGGAGACCCAAATGACTCCAGGGACAGACCCATTGAAGTCCACGGAGCAGCGCCCCTCGATATCCGTTTCCCCGAATGTGGAGCCAGCCTCGATCGCGTCCCAAGGTCTGTCCGTTTCAGCTATCGTACTTGTGATCCAAGCGGGAATTGCAGGAGTCCACGAAACCACGGCGCCGAGAATCGGTTGTCCTCGACTGTCGCGCACGACGATGTGGTTCGCGACAACATTCGTACGGCTCGCCTCGCTAGGCTCGACAACACTTAGATCGGCTGTGGTAGGCATCTTCCCAGTCAACGCTGGAGAGTGCGCGGTACCCTTCGCACCGTTGACAGCCGGTTGCTCGACGCGATCATCGCGTGCTGTCATGACAATGAAAACTCCAACTAACAGGGCAGTCAGAGCAAGTAGGGACGCGAGCGTTCGCTTCTGCTGATTCATATTGGATGCCCAGAAAGCCGCAGCTTAGGGTTGGCCCCTCGTCGGCCGATTGCTGCTCGTTTCAGCAGCCCAGTCGCCCGTGGGCTGTAGCTTGCTCACGACACCTGGACGCTGAGCGAATGGGCCGACACCTACACCGCCCTGGGCAAGAGAAGTACTGAGCCCGACAGCGACCATGCTCAGGGCGAATAGGATTGAGATGAGCACGGGGCCCGATCGAGCGTAGAAAGTAAGCTGCTTATTACAAGATGGCATAAAGCAATGTCCTTGAAATCGGGCCAGTGGTGTTGGCAAGTTCATTTAGCAGTGCAGTGCTGCCGGCGTCGAGCCGTTCATGAAATGTGAGGCGACGACTTCCCTCAGCCGTGCACTGCCAAATGAGTTCCTCCTCGCTAGGCCTGGACACGTCGTCGAGCATCTTGGCTGCGAGCAACGCCTCTGCGCGATCATTCGCTTGAATCGCCACGAGAAATCGCCCTACTACCGCAGGAACACATTGTTTGGATGCCGTGATGCCTCGCTGATAACTCGCCATGGAGCGAATAAGATCACCAAGTTTGTAGTAGGCCAGGCCCAAATTTGTTGCGGAGGCGGCATGCAGCCGGGGCGTGTTGGGGAACGAGAGCGCGTTCAAGAGGAGAGCGATTGAACTTCGGAGTTGTCCACCAAGTAGGAGCCACTGTGCTGAGTGAATCCGACTGATGTCCGTCGGCTCCAGCAAGTGCGCTGCAGCGCACATGCGAAGCACAGGCAGCTGTTCATGTTCCCTTGCATGAAGTGCCGATTGCACCATAGCGGCGCCCTCGCTTGCGTCCGATGGCAGTGCGGCGGAGGCAGAGCCGAAGCTGCGGCGAAGTGTTTCTAGCTGCGAGGACAACTGCCGTTCATCCGGTGTTCCCAATCGACTGAAGAGGAACTTCCCCCGCGGATCCGACAAGATCGCCTGCAGGCACAGCGCCCTCAACGCATACGCCGTCTCCGCTCTCCGTGTCTGCACGAGATGCCGCTCCGCAGTCGTCAGCCCGGCCGTCGCCACACCGACACTCGGC
>JAWXBU010000081.1:0-36022 GCA_034440255.1 Planctomycetota bacterium
AGGTGAGTGGCGGAGTACCGCCATTCACCTGCCAGGAATTCTGTCAAGAGAAGAAAAGGGGCGTGGCGGCCAAGTGTGCTGGCCCGGCGACCAAGTGTGGCGTCATGTTCGGAATGAGAGCGTCAGCTTCCAGTGAAGCTGGGCGTGGCGGCGGAGTGTGCTGAGTTGCTCGGATTGGCAGCGGCGGTTTTGGTGAAGCTGCGCGTCGCGGCCGAGTGTGCCGATTTGCTCGGATTGGAAGCGTCAGTTTTGGTGAAGCTGCGCGTGGCGGCGGAGTGTGTTGCGTTGCTCGGGATGGAAACGTCAGTTCCCGTGCAGCTGGGCGTGGCGGCCGAGTGTGCCGAGTTGCTCGGATTGGAAGCGTCAGTTTTGGTGAAGCTGCGCGTGGCGGCCGAGTGTGCTCGACTGGCTCGGAATGGAAACGCCAGTTCCCGTGCAGCTGGGTTTGGCGGCCAAGTGCGCTGATGTGCTCGCCTTCCGCCGCTAGTCCGCGCGCATTTCCCGGCATAGTTTTCCCAAGGCCTGTACCCGCCGCAAATCCGTCATCCCTCCTCAAGAATCCGCTAGTTCAGGCCCGATCCGATTCCTGTTCCGCGCCCTCGACGTCCCCACGTCGTTCGCGCTTTCCCCGAATCGGAGTCCCTGCCCGTGTCGATTATCCACAGCGCCAAGACCTGGCTCTCGTTCTCATTCGCAACTCTAGTCGCCCTCTCTCTCGCCGCATGCAGCGGCGGTGGCTCGAGCTCTGCGAGCGGCATCGAAGCCCTCTCCGTCGCCGGCTCGATGTCGGTCGTGACCACGAATGGCAGCGGTTCGGCCGCCTCCGTCGCACCTCAATCTCAAGGTGACACGACGAGCTTCGCGTCGACGAGCGATTACAAGACCGACGTCTCACGCGCATACGTCTACGATCCGTCGATGGAACCGTTGCAGACGGTCAACATGATCCTCTGCTTGCTCAAGCAGACGGCTTACTCGGGTCTCTTGAACGAAGGCCTGTACAAAGCGCAGATCGACGAACTCTCATGCGATTCGGGCGATGGCGGCGAGTCCGAAACCGGTCAATCAGGGAGCGAGCAAGCCTCGTTCAACATCTGGGTCGTGAACAGCAGCCGCACCAGCAACGACGGTGCGCAAGAGCTCGAGTTCTGGATTCCGGGCGGCGGTAGCGACGGCGAAATCCGCGTGCATGTCGCGATCACGAAGGGCGTCAGCGCGGAGAATCCTTTCGGCGTGTTCGACCTGAACTTCCACCAGTACGAAGTCGACAACGTGACGACGAGCGGCTTCGGCAACTTGCACACGCTCGACGCCGCCGCAGGATTCGCCGGCTTCAGCTTCTATCAAGAGAACGGCGACGTCAGCGTCGTGCAGAACCCGGGTCAACACGCGGAACTGATCCAAGCCAACGTGCAAATGTCGGCCGATCAAACGACTGGATCCGCTCGCATCGTCGCGACTCGCCGCGAGAACTATGGCTCAGGTGACACGGGCGCGCAGACCAACGAGTACCGCCTCGCGTTCGACGAAACGCACGTCGAACGGCAGACGGTCGGCGGCAGTGTCGTCTGTCTCTCGCGCACGGATTTCTTCACCCGTACGTGGCGCTACAACTTGTACGACGCGGAAAACGGCGAGCGCGTCGAGCTCAACTCGGGCTTCGGTTTCCAGACGTTGACGGGTCAGTACGGCTGGGCCGGTTATCACGGACTTTGGCTGCCCGAAGGCATCTCGCTCGTCGACGGTGCGACCGTCACGCGTCAGACGTACGGTCAATCGACGCCGGAGACGTACACGCTGCTGAAAGCACGCGGAAAGCTCTTCGAGAACACGCGTCACACGCTCGATCTCACCGCGCTGGTGGGCGTGAGCTTCGAGTGGTGGGCCCCGACGAGCCCGGGCAATCCGCCGGCGCGCAAATTGGTCGAGTACCAGACTCCGAACTGGGTCGTCGTCGGTGTGTGGAACGATTCGAATCAGAACTTCGACGAGGTCGATCCGGCCACGACGATCGACACGTCTGCTCTCGGCTTCCTCGGCATGTGGTCGCAAAGTCTGGGTGGATCGTGCTCGTTCGTGCACGGCGCCGAAGCCATCACGTACTACGAGCGCGAGCTGGTCGGACCCTCGCACAGCCTCTTCACCTCGGCGAACAGCGTCGATCTGTACGGCTTCAACAACTGTCTGCGTCCGACGATCACGTCGAACGAGGCGAACACGGGCGATATCTACTACCCGGACTCGACGCAAGTCGTCACTCCGTACGTCTACACGCTCCACAAGACGGACATGACGTTCACGATCGACGTCGCGAGCACGCCGACGGAAGTCGGTCTCGCTGATGGCGCCGAAGTGACCAGCGGTCCGTACACGTGGGGCATGAACTCGGGCGCGATGGTGACCGTCGGCGTCTACAACGAGCTCGCGAACACGTCGGGCATCTACAACGTCACGACGTTCTACACCTACGAAACGGGCGCGAACTCGTGGAATCAGTTCGCGATGCTGTTCGATTCCGACGAAATCCCCGTCGTCTTCGACAAGCCGATCCAGTTCTCCTATAGGCATCAAACCGGTGACGACGCGAACGAGAGTTCGGCCTTCGACGATCGCACGTACCTGTTCTCGTACAACGGTCCAGGTGAACTCGGCGGCATCCCGCACGACGGCATCGACTTCGACAACGACGGCAATCCGGATCGTTACTACCCGCAGTTCAGCATCGTCGCCGGGACCTTGTGCGGTCCGACGGGCTCGGAGTACGTCCTCCGCCCGATCGAGTCCGAGCAGAATTTGGCTGAGGACCCGCTGAATTGTGGTGGTCTGCACGTCGCTCTCGCTGACGCGGCAAACTTGACTTTGCCGACCAGCGCGGACTGGACGGATCCCGCGCTCAGCGCAGCACCGACGGTGGAGGGGGCTCCGCGCGTCATCAAAGGCGAGGTCGTCGGCTCGTCGAACTGACGCACTCCACGATTCGTTTTGGGCTTCGGGCCGGTGTCACTCCGCGTGACATCGGCCCGAAGCGTTTCGACGACGTCGCC
This sequence comes from Planctomycetota bacterium, assembly GCA_034440255.1. GTDB lineage: Bacteria > Planctomycetota > UBA1135 > UBA1135 > JAEUIA01. Next base: position 3,045 of record JAWXBU010000081.1, read on the forward strand.
GGTCACAGCCGCACGTGCCAATCGTTTCGTGGGTGATGGGACATCACGCGTGCGACATCGCCATCGAGCGTTCAGCGTTCGCGAAACGAGAGCGACTTCGGTATTCTCCCTTCCACTCTGGTTCCGAGCGAATCTCGGTCACGAGTCGAACCGGGAGCCGAACACCCATCGATCTGCACGTCCGAACCACGCCAGAAGGAAAGTTCGATCCCTTGGAGGAGCGGGATCAGGACTTCCTAAGTCGACTCGTCGCGCGCGATCGCGATGCCCTCGGGCGTTTCTATGAGCTTTTCTTCGACCGCATTTACGGCTATGTGCGCCGCCTCGTCGTCGAGGACCACCTCGCCGAAGACGTGACCCAAGACGTGTTCGTGCACATCCATCGCTCGATCCAAACCTTCGACAGTGCGCGCGACCTGTCGCCGTGGGTATTCACGATCGCAGCGAACAAAGTGCGCGACCACTGGCGGTCGCGCCGACATCACGACGCCCTGCGCGAAACGAGCTTGGACGGCGACGATGCGCGCCCGCTCGTCGAGCCCGTCGACGGCGCGCTGGGCCCGTTGTTCGACATCGAGAATCGCGAGCTACGCGCGACCCTCGACGCAGCGATCGGCGAACTGCCTGTGGGCATGCGCGAAACTCTCGTCCTGCGTTGGTTCGAGGAACTTCCGTTCGACGAGATCGGCCGCATGATCGGTCGCAACGAAACAGCGGTGCGCAAGCGCTACTCGCGTGCGTTGGCGGAACTGCGCGTGAACTTGGAAAAACGTGTCGGCACTGTCGGCGGGGGAAACGCGTGAAGCCCGAATCGAGCTCGGAATCGCGCGATCCGGAGATGGAGCGACTGCTCGTGCGCGCCCTTCGACCGACCGCATCGCCCGCCTTCCGCGCGAGTTTGAAAGAGCGCTTCCTCGCAGGCGCGGACGAAGTTGTCGCTGAAGACACCGCTGGTTCAGCGGAACGCGCTCCGCGTTCGGCAGCGGAAATCAGGACCGATCCGCGCGGCTCGATCCCTGAGCGCACGCGCCTCTTTCCGTTCGTGTGGCCGTTCGTTCTCGCGGCGAGCGTCGCCTTCATCCTGCATTTTTTCCTGACGCGCGACGCGGTCCTGCGCTGGCGAGTCGTCGGCACAAACGGTGGTGGTGAGTACATCGTCGACGGTCAGCGCATACATTCGAGCGAGACTGGGCGCCTGCTCGACGCCGTGCAGACGGCGCACGAGATCGAGACCATGGACAGCGGTCTGCGCCTCCAACTGAACGACGATCTCGTGCTCGAGCTCGGGCCGAAGACGCGGGTTTCGTCGCTCAGCTTCCCGCCGGCGAACATCTACTCGATCTACGCGAACGTCGGCTCGGTGCGAGTCACGACGGGGCCGACGTTCGACGGCAATCGATTGCGCGTCCTGACCGACGACATGGAGACTGCCGTCGTCGGCACGACCTTCGGCATCGACGTCGAGAAAATCGGCACGTGCTTGTGCTGTGTCGCCGGCGTCGTCGAGTGCGACGCGCGCGACGGCCGCGGGATGCAACCGACCGAGGCCGGCAAGATGCGCTTCGCATTCCACTCCGGAGCGAAGCCGATGTTGGGCGACGCCGTGTCGAAGCACACCGAGCCGCTCGAGTCGCTGAAGTCCTTCGCGAGCGCGCTCTGGAAGAAGTGAGCGCCGCTCACAGGCCGCTGACGAGCGCTAAACGTCTTGTTTCGAGCCATGTGCTGCGTTCGAACTGCTTCGCGGTGTCGCGCAACGACTTGTCGAGAGCGCCCAACGCTTCTGTTGCTGCCGCTGCGATCGCGAACAAGTCCGGCGGTGCTTCGGGGCGCGACAAGACCGGCGCGAGAGCCTGGAGCGCACGATTCGGATCGCCGCGCTGCAGATGTGCTTCCGCTCGCGTCAGCACGGCAGGCAATTCGAACTGACCGCTCCAACTCGATTGCGCGTCGATATGCGCGAGCGCCGCATCGGGATCGCCCGCGATCAAGTCCAAGTTCGCGAGGCGCAGTCGCGGCGCCGAACTCGTCGCGCCGGGATTGACGGGGATCGTGTAACGGTTCGCGTGCAGCGCGAGACACTGCTCGAACGCACTGCGCGCTGCTCCGTAGCGTCCGAGTCGTTCGTTCGCGGCGCCTTCGAGGAACACGAGGTTCGGATGCGGCTCGATGCAGCACGCGTGACTCGCGCTGATGACATCGAGCGCGCGCTCGTTCTCGCCGTCCTGCACGAGACAAGTTGCGAGCACGCTGGCCAGTCGAACCGGCGAATGTTTCGGTGCATCGTCGGGAATGCCGCGCAACGTCTCGAGGAAAGGCCACAGGTGCCGTTCGCCGATCTTGCGCGCTTCGCCGAGTGCGCCGGACCGCGCCAGTTCCAACGCAAGGTACCCGGCCAAATCGCCGTCCGACGGATCGTCGTCCAAAGCACGCTCCAAGAGTCGCGTGTTGCGCTCGCGCTTCGAACGCTCGACGCGCAACTGTGGAACTTCGCCGAGGTGCACGATGCAAGCCGAGAGCGCCGCGATCGATGACCGTCGCGACTTCAAGAATGCGGACACGCCCAGCGGATCGCCCGTCAGCGTTTCGTGCACGCGCCGCGTGAAGCGCAGCGCGGCATCGTTCACGAAGAAACGTGGCACGAAACACGGATCCCACAAGCGCGACCGACCGGCGAGCACGTCGGCGAAACTCGCGTCGAGCGCGTTCGCGTCATGCAACGCGAGCAAACCGATCGTGAAGCGCGGATCGCGTGCCGCGCTCTGCAGCGCGTTCTCGGCATCGATCAAGCGCTCGTCGGCGTCGAGCACCAAGACGTGTGTGCTCTGCAGGGCTGCGAGGCCAGCGTTACGCGCCGCGGAGAAATCGTCGACCCAGGCGAAGTCGACGACGCGCGCGCCGCTCATGGTCGCGATGCTACGCGTGCGATCGGTGCTGCCGGTGTCGACGACGACGATTTCGTCTGCGACTCCTCGAACGCTCTTCAAACAATCGGAAAGAAAACGCTCCTCGTTGCGCGCGATGACACACAAACCGATTCGGCTCATGACTCGGAACCTACCATTTGCGCCAGTCTGGCCCACGCTCCGACGCGCGGATACCATGCCGCCGAATCACGCCCTGAAAACCCCAGGAAATCCGTCCTCGCACTGCCTTGGACCAAGGAACGCCGATGCGCTTTCATTCCATTCTCCTCCCGGCCTTCGCCATCGTCGTCGCGCTCGGTGCGGGCTCGAGGCCGCAATTCGCGCCGGCGGCTGCAACCACGCTCAAGAAGCACATCACGAACGAGAACAAGTCGAGGACGACCAAAGTCGAGTTCACGGTCGACGGCGAAGCTCAAGGTGAAGCACCGGAGGGATTCGAACTGACCTTCGAGGGCAACGACGATTTCTTGATCGTCGACGAGTACGTCAAATCGGCCGACGGCCGCCCGACCGAGCTCAAGCGCACCTTCGAGGAGTTGAGCACGAAAAACTTGCAGGGCAACGGGAACAGCGAAGACGAGCCGCAAGAAATCATCAAGGAAAGCGAGCTCACGTCGAAGGTCGTCGTCTTCAAGTGGGACGACAAGAAAGACGAGTACACGACCGCGTTCGATGACGGAAAGGGCGACGATGAATTGCTGGCCGACCTCGACGCGGACTTGGACTTCCTCGGATTCCTGCCGGGCAAAGACGTCAAAGAAGGGGACGAGTGGGAGGTCGACGGATCGAAGGCGCGCTTGATCCTGTATCCGGGCGGCGACCTCAAGCTCGAGGCGAAGGACAAAGACGATACCGGCAAGGAGATCAACAAGGAGCTGCGCGAGAGCATCAAAGGGAAGTTGACTTTGACCCACAAAGGCCTGAAGGAAGAGGGCGACACGCAGTTGCTCGTGTTCGAAGTCAAGGGCGACCTCGATGCGAGCGGCGACTCCGAGAGCGAAGACGGCGGCACCACGACGATCCACGTCTCGCTGGTCATCACCGGCGAGATCGTGTGGGACGCGACGCACAACCACGTGCACTCCGTGTCGATCGAGGCCGAGGACAAGACGCTGTACGCGATCAACGCAGACGTCGACATCGAAGGCGAAAACCACACGATTGCACGGAAATTCCACTTCGAAGGCACGCAGAAGTTCAAAGTCGAACTCGAGAAGTGAGTCCATGAAGAACATCACACTGATTGCATTGGCTTGCCTTGGAGTCGCGGTCGTCGACGCGCCGCGTTTCGCTCCCGAAGACAAGAGTTCGGTCGAGAAGACATTTCGCAGCGAGGTCCAGTTCGCCGCGACCGAGTTCACGATGTCGATGGACGGACAAGAATTGCCAGCGGGCGACGTCGTGCTCAAATTCGAAGAAGTGACCAAGCTCGTCTTCACCGATCGTTACGTGAAGTCGAAGGACGGTCGGCCGATCGAACTCGATCGCACGTACGACGAGCTCGCTCAGACGAAGAAAGACACGCAGAAAATGCCGGGCCAGGGCCAGGAAGTCGTCGAAGAAAAAACGCTGGAGAGTGCTCTCGAGACGAAGACGGTGCGCTTCTCGTGGGATCCGAAGACGGAGTCCTACGACACGAAATTCGCCGGTGAGGACGGGGACGCAGCGCTGCTCGTCGATCTCGCGGAGGACACGGACTACCGCGCGCTGCTGCCGAAAGTGGGCGCGAAAGTCGGCGACACGTGGAAGCTCGAAGGCAAGGACTTCCGACACTTGCTCGACGTCGGTGGCAACTTGCACTTCGTTCCGTCCGGTAAAGACGAGGCGGAGGAGAAAGACGATTTCAGCAAGCAGATCGACGAGAACCTCTCCGGTGATGCGGTCGTCGAGTTCACGGAGATCCGCGAGAAGGACGGCCTGCGACTCGCCGTGATCGAGTTCAAGGCGCAGTTCAAGTCGCACGCCGAGATGGAGAAAGAGACGATGCATGCCGACGTCGTCCTCGAACCCGAAGGCGAACTGCTCTGGGACCTCACAGCCAATCGCATGCACTCGCTCGAGTTCGACGGCAAGGTGTCCATCGGCATCAAGGGCGACTCGAAGATCGGCGAGGGCTCCGAAACGGTACGCATGCTGCACATCGAGATCCAGATGGAAGGCACGCTCTCACTCGACGCGAAGTCGAAAGCGCTCTGATTTCAGGGCCAAATCACGCCCGGCACAGAGCGACCACGCTGCTCGGCCGGGCGTTTTCGTAGGCGCGAAACGAGCGCAAGGCGAGCGCGGATGATGCGCTCGCGCAACACATCGCGCTCGACCGGTCGTGCTTGAGCGGTCCGCTCGGACGTGTAGCGATCCAAGAAGTCGTCGAACTCGAGTAGCGTGAGCTCGCTGTCGGCGTGCAGACACAGACACGCCAGGTCGTATGCAGCACCGCGCCATTGCGGTGGAGGACCGCCGGCCCATGCGTCCAAGAAAACCAATCTGCGCGGAAGCGTGTCGTCGCGGACGAGGATGTTGCGCGGATACAGATCATGGTGCGTGAAACCGAGTGCGTGCATGCGCGCCGTCTCGCGAGAGAGCTCGTTCAACACGTCGACACGATCGCGTCGATCGCGATCGATGAGGAACTCCTCGAGCGTGATCGCATTCGGAACGTGTTCCGAGATCAGGAACTGACGCGTCGGCATTCCGCGCTCGATGAACTCGCCCGCGGCGAGAGGCAGGGGCGCTTCGAACAAGCGCTCGATCAGCCACGAATGGTTGTAGTACTCGGCGACGCGCGGCAGTTTGACTCCGCAGACGCGCTTGAACCCCCAGCGCAAGCGCGCCTTTCCCGTCAATGTCGAGCGCTTGAACCAAGCGTCGAAACCGCAGAAATGACGGCGTTCCAAGCCCGAATCGACGTCCGTGAGCGCGAGCTCGACCGCCGAGCGCATCAAGTCGTCGCGCCAACCGTAGACGACGAGTCGACCACGCCCCGTCGCGAGTTCAAGCTTGACCAAGCGAACCAGACTGCGCGTCGAGATCGAGGTCGAAGAGGCGCGAACGCAAGGATTGGCCTGCTCGCGCACGCTCGTCGACAGGTACGCGCTTCAACGCAACGGCAAAGGTCTGCTGCGACACGTAGCGGAAGCTGTAGTGGAACGCGACGACTTCAGAACCCGCCGCGTCGAAAACGCGCTTCAACAATCGCTTGCTGACGGCGCGTCGCCCGCTGGGGCCTTCCGATGTGCGCAATCCCACGCGACGCCGGAGCGCGTGCAACGACGCCGAATCCCAGAACGAAGCGATCACCATGCGATGCGAAACACGCGTCAACTCGGATACGACGGCCGCGATCTCGTCCTCGCTCTGCATGTGGTGCAACAAGCGGCAGCACACGACGACGTCGAACGCGTCGTCTTGAAAAGGCAGACGTTCGATCTCGCCTTGCATCCAGCCGCTCACGTCGAGTCGCTGCGCTTCTTGGAGCATGGGCAAGGAGACGTCGAGACCGACGTAGCGCATCTGTCTCCGCTCGAGGATGCCGCGCATGCGGCCCGTTCCGCACGGCACGTCGAGCACGGGACGCAGTGCCGGTCGTACGCCGTGACGATCGAGGATGCGCTCGACGAGCATGGGATCGCGCAACGCTGCTCGCGGATCGCGCCAACGCCGGATGGCGTAACTCGCGCCGGCATCCGCGCTCGTCCATTTCGTTCGCACGTCTTGGCGCGGGGCATCCATGCGCCGACAGTATAGGAACGTCAGGCCGCGCCGCGCGGGAAGAGCTTGGGCCACAACACGAGCAGCGCACCGACGAGCAAGAAGCCGACACCGACGATGCGCATGGGCGTGACTTCGACTTTGCCCGCAGGCAATCCGCAATGGTCGAGGACCAACGCCGCGCCGAGTTGCGCTGCGACCATGACCGCTGTCGTGGGGCCCGCGCCGAGTCGTGGAAAGGCGAACGCCGCTCCCGCCACCATGATCACACCGTAGATGCCGCCGAGGTAGAGGAACCACGGCGAGGCGGGTTCCGTCGCGAAGCCGCGTCGCCCGGTGACGAGCCACGCGACGGCGGCGACGGCGGTCAAGACGCTCGCGCTCGCGAAAACAGCGGCCGGCAAGCCGATGCGATTGGCGAGCGTGCCGTTGGTGGCGCCTTGCACGGCTGAGGAAACGCCCATCACGAGCGCGACGAAGACGAGGAAGACTTGCATGCGTTCACTTCACGCGAACAGCGTCGCGCACGATTTGGGCGAGGATGCGAATCAGGACGAAGCGTCGATAGCGAGCAGTCGAACGTACGTCGTCGCGCGGCGCCACGCTCGCGTCGACCTGAACACGGCAGAGATCCATGATCGCGGCATCGTCGGCAAAGCGTCGACCGACGAGCTCGCGACACAGGCCGTCCAAGAGAATCGTGCGATCGGCGACGGATCCGGCAGAGATGCGCGCGCGGACGATGTCCGATCCGTTCGATTCGACGGCCGCCGCGACGACGACCTTCGAGATCGATTGCGCACGCCTCGTTCCGACTTTCTTGAAGGCGCGCTTCTCGTGCGGTGGCCGTCGCGGCAAGACGACGGCTGTGATGAGCTCGTCGCTCGCACGATCGTTCGTGCGGTAGCCCTTCACGAACGATTCGACGGCGATCTCTCGCGTTCCGCGCAAGGATTCGAGACGCACGCGCGCGCCGAGCGCGAACAAGACCGGGTTCAAGTCTGCTGCCGGAGACGATGTTCCGAGGTTGCCGCCGATCGTCGCGCGATTGCGAATCTGAACGGCACCGACAGTGCGCGCGGCTTCGACCAAGATGTCTGCATGCAGCGAAACAGCCTTGTTTTCGAGCAATTCCGTGCACGAAGCGAGCGCGCCGATCGTGACACCTTCCTGCGTCTCGCGAATCGCGCGCAGTTCGAGGACGCGCCACACGTCGACGATCGACTCCGGTCGCGTGCGACCCGATTCCATCTCGACCATCAGATCCGTTCCGCCCGCGAGAATGCGAACGTTCGGGCCGGCATCGCGCAACGCCGACAATGCATCGCGCAGCGTGCGCACGGATGCGACCTTCATCGCGCTCTCTCCGCGCGAGCCGCATGCAGCACGGAAGCGAGGATTTTTTCGTAGCCTGTGCAACGACACAGATTACCGGCGAGAGCTTCGCGTGCACCGTCGATGGTCGCAGACGACTTGTCGCGTTCGCACTGATCCAAGTAGGCGCGCGTCATGACGATCATGCCGGGTGTGCAGATGCCGCACTGCGCGCCGCCGTGCTCGAGGAATGCATCTTGAATTGAAGCCAGGTTGTCGTGCTCGATCGTGCGCACGTCGCACCCGTTCACTTGACAGCACGGCACCAGGCACGACAGCTCCGCGCGGCCGTCGACGAGCACCGTGCACGCGCCGCACTCGCCTTCGCCGCAACCTTCTTTCGTGCCAGTCAACGCGATGTCTTCGCGCAGCACGTCGAGAAGGCGTCGCAGCGGCGGAGCGCTCAGGCGACGTTCGTCACCGTTCACGATCAGCGTCAGTTCGATCGGCTGGGCGTCGTCGAAAATGGCCTTCATCGCGTGTCCCTCGCTTCGATCTCGATCATCAGTCGCTCCGGTGTGGCCGGCACGCGCGTCACGTGGATGCCGAGCGCGTCTTCGATCGCCGACGCGACCGCCGGTGCGCCGCCGTCCATCGGCAATTCACCGACGCCTTTCGCGCCGAAAGGGCCGTGTGCGTAAGGAATTTCGATGAGCGTGACGTCGAAGCGCGGCGTGTCGAGCGTCGTCGGAATGATGCACGTCGCCAAGCGATCTTGCTCGAAACGTCCGTCCTTCGTGGTGACGACTTCGAGGTGAGACCAACCGACGGCTTGCAACGAACCGCCTTCGAGTTGGCCTTCGACGAGCGCCGGTTGGATCGCTTTTCCGACGTCGACGGCGGTGTAGAAGCGCTTCACTTCGATCTCGAGCGTGACGAGGTCGACCTCGATCTCGGCGACGTCGGCTGCCCAACCGAAGACGGGGTACGCATCGCCCTCGTAACGCTCGTCGTTCCACGCCACGTCCTTCGGCGAAACGTATTGCACGGTCACTTCCGCGTTACCGCAGCCACGCAGGAACGCGAGAGCGCGCTCACGCCACGGACGCTGCTCACTTCCTCCGACACGTGCTCGCAACTCGGCGCAGGCCTTCGTCAAACAACTACCGACGACCATGCACGTGCGCGACGCGACCGTCGGTCCCGAATCGGGAACGTGCGCGGTGTCCGGCGTCGCGATGACGATGTCCTCCGGCGCGATCATCAGCGAGTCGGCAGCGATCGCGAGGAACAGCGCGTTCGTGCCTTGACCGATCTCGGTCGAACCAGCGAGGACTTCGACGCGCCCGTCGGCGAGCAGTGCGACGCGCACGCGGCCTTTCAACATCTCTTCGCCCGAGCCGGTGAAACCCGCTCCGTGAAAAAAGAACGACAGGCCCAAACCGCGCGCTTTTCCAGCTGTGTTCGGCTCGGCCGCGCACCACGGATGCCGATCGAAGCCGCTCTTCTGCGCGATCGCGTCCATCACTTCCGCGCTCCCGACGCTGTCTTTCAAGATTTGTCCAGTCGCCGTGGTGTCGCCCGCGCGCAGCATGTTCTTGCGGCGCAATTCGAACGGATGGATGTTCAACGTCCGCGCAATCTTGTCCATCGTGCGCTCGATGGCGAAGCACGTCTGCGGCGCCCCGAATCCGCGGAATGCGCCGAACGGAACGTGATTGGTGTGCACGACGCGCCCGTGGATCCGCGTGTCGGCGCAACGGTACGGACCCGCTGCGTGAATGCAGCCGCGCGAGAGCACGACCGGCGACAACGTCGTGTACGCGCCGCCGTCCATGAGCACGTCGATGTCCAGCGCGATCAACGTGCCTTCGCGAGCGACGAGCGCGCGCGTGCGCACGCGCGAGGGGTGGCGCTTCGGCGTCACGGCCAGATCTTCGTGTCGATCGTAGATGATCTTCACCGGCGCACCGACGGCTCGCGCGAGCAACGCGGCGTGACACGCGACGACCGATGGGTACTCTTCTTTGCCGCCGAAGCCACCGCCGGTTTCCATCTGCACGACACGGGCCTTTTCGGCCGCGATCCCGAAGCACCGCATCAGAGCTTTGCGCACGTAATGAGGGCACTGCAGCGAGCCGCGCACCGTGACGACGCCGTCGTGATCGGCGGGCCACGCGATGCAACCTTGAGGCTCGATGTAGAGCTGCTCCTGGCTGTCGGTGTGGTATTCGCCGACGATTTCGACGTGCCCAGCAGTACGGGCGCGAGCGAAAGCGGCAGTGACGTCACCTTTCACGATGTCGATCGTCTTGAACGCGCGCGGCGACGATGCCATGTCGAACAACGCGGGCGCCGCGTCGATGCGCGGGCGAATGGCCGCGAGCGCGCGCTCGAGCGTGCGCGCATCGGGAGCCGCGACGAGCATCAGCGGCTCGCCCCAGTGTTGGATGTCGCGCGCGGCGAGAATCGGTTGGTCGTCGACGATGAGCGCTTGCACGTTGTCGCCGGGAATGTCGGACGCCGCGACGAGCTTCACACTGTTGCGATCGAAGTCCGGCGCGAAATCGAAACCGCGCAACGTGCCGCACGCGACGTTCGAGCGCACGGTGCCGCCGAGCCACGCACCGGCGACGTGCAAGTCGGCGATGTACACAGAGCGGCCGGTTACTTTCGCGCGACCTTCAGGGCGCTCGACATGGCCTCCGACGAACTTCGACATGGGCGCAGAGAATCGCTCCGCGAGCACTGGCGATCAACGCGCGATTCGCCAGATCTCGAGTTCGGGTCCGAAGGCCCTCATTCCGAACAGCCGTCGCGCGAAATCCTCGATGCCTTGGTAGTCGGCGAGCCCCAGTTCGATGCGTTCCGGCGCCGGGCCGTCCGATCGGTGTGCGAGAGTACCGCGGGCTTCGACCCAAGTTCGCAAGTGCGCGAGCGCGGGCAACATCAGCGCCTTGCGAGACACTTCGAGCACGACGATCTCGGGCGCGCGAGCCGCGAGCCACGCGTCCAGGGCGGAAAAGTCCTTGTTTTCCAGTACCAAGGTCGCGGGAACGACGTCGAAGACGAAGCCTTCGCCCGCAGGTCGATGCGCCGCTTGCCACGCGAACCACACGCGCGATTCGAAGGCCGAGTCGCCGCGCGCGCGATCGAGCGCTGCCGAATCGACGAAGAGGGGCAGCGATGCGTACGGCGTCGCGACGATGCGACTCGCGTGTGTCTCGGCATCATGGACGAGCCAATCGGCCGCTTGTCGGAAGGTGTCGGGTTGGGTCGAAACCCACGTGAAGCGCGCCAGGACGACGAGCGGCAGCACGAGCACGATTCCGATCGCCACGCGCGCAGCGATCGCCACTCGAGTCGATTCTGCGTCGACGAACCGCCGCCACGGACGCACGGAGAGAATCGCGAACCACGGCAACAGCGGGAGCAAGAAACGCTCGTACACGTCGACCGTGACGAGCAGCAAAAGCATGTACGGCACGACGTACGCGAGGGCGATCACAACGTGCGCGCGCCTGCCGGTGACGAGTGCGCCGACGTTGCGTGCGAGTCCGACGATCGCGAACAGCGCTCCGACGACGGTCAGCGCGGCGAAGATCGGATCGTGTCCGTAGAACCAGCGTGTCACGACTGCGAATCCGCCGAACGTGAAGTCGCTGAAGAAAACGTTGTGACTGAGCGCACCGCCGAGATGGAAACCGGTCGCGTCGACGGACGGCAGCACCGGATACACGGTGAACGCGAGTGCTGCGGCGACGGGTGGCAGCAGGATCGCGAGAGTGATGCGCCTCGGCCATGTCGATTGCGTCAAGAACAGCGCCGCACTCAGCGGAATGAGCGTGAATGCACCGTTTTGGAGCGTCCCCATCGCGATTCCAGTGGCGAGGACAGCGACGAAGATGCGCATCCAAGTCCCGCTCTCGACGACGCGCAACGCCGCGAAGATGGCGAACAGCGCTGCAGTCAAGTGCACGCCGTGGGGTCGACCTTGCGTTGAGAACAAAGCATGCAGCAAACTCGTCGCGACCAGCCATGTCGCGAGCAAGGCGGTGATCTCGCCAGTGAATCTGCGCGCGACGATCCACGTGAGCGGCAACGCCAGCAACGACAAGAAAAGCACGACGTAGCGTGCGCTCTGATACGGCGCGGCAGCCGCCGCCAACGCCGAGTCGAGTCGCGCTGCGCCGGTCGCGCTCTCGTCGAACGCTCTTTCGGGCACAGCCGCGAACGCGTACGTCAACAGTTTCGGATAGCGCTGGCGGTACTCCCAGAACTTCACGAGCGCCGGATCGCCGTGCCATTCTTGCGCGTGCAACACTTGGAATGCGTCGGGCTCCGGCAACTGCGGGAGCATCCGGTTGGCGATGGGAACGCGCAACGCGAACGCGACGGCAACAATGAGCGCGAGAAGGACGAGGGAGAGCTTTCTCCGACGTGCGGTGCGTTCCATCGCGCTCACCACAACACGCACGCCCTGCGCCGTCAACGGAGCTTCGTCGATCCCGTGATGAGGCGCGCACCGCGATCGACGAACACGTAGCTCCAGATCCAGCCCATCAAGACGAACACGCGATTGCGGAAGCGCACGATCGCGACGACGTGGACGAGCGCCCAGAGTGCCCACGCGACGAAGCCGGCGAAGTGACGGCCACGGACGTCCGCGACGGCGCGACTGCGGCCGATCGTCGCCATCGTGCCTTTGTCGCGGTACGAGAATGTCCTGCGAGCGGGTCGCGCTCGACCCGCACGATCGGCGCGAATCTCCGCGGCGATCGTGTCGGCGACGAAACTCCCCATCTGCAGCGCGCCTTGCGCGACACCCGGCACGATCGAGTTCGAGCGCGGATCGACGACGTGTGCAGCGTCGCCGATCACGAAAACGTCCGCATCACCGGAGATGGACAAGTCCGGCCGCACGAGAACGCGCCCGGCGCGATCGACTTCCGCGCCGAGAAGTTTGCACAGAGGCGTCGCCGAAACACCCGCAGCCCACAGCACGGTGCGCGCTTCCACGCGCAAATCCCCAGCGAAAACGCCGCTTTCGTCGATTTCGGTGACGCGTGTCGAGCAGCGTACTTCGACGCCGAGCTCGCGCAGTTGCCTCTCTGCTGCGGCCGAACAATCCGGATGCATGCCTGCGAGCACGCGCGGCTCGCCCTCGACGAGCACGACGCGAGCCGTGCGCGGATCCGCGACACGGAAATCACCGGGCAGCACGGTCCGCGCGATCTCCGCCATCGCGCCGGCGAGTTCGACACCGGTGGGGCCGCCTCCGACGACGACGAAGGTCATGCACGCGCGTCGTTCGTTCTCGTCCGTCGTGCTCTCGGCACGTTCGAATGCGAGCAAGAATCGCCGGCGGATTTCGACGGCGTCCTCGACCGTTTTCAGACCCGGTGCGAAGCGTTCCCAGTCGGGATGACCGAAGTATCCGTGCGTCGCGCCCGCGGCGAGCACGAGCGAGTCGAACGCGACGTCGGCCCCGTCGACGACGACGACACGACGTACGAGATCGATGTTCGTCACTTCACCGAGCACGACGCGGACGCGCGTGGCTTTGCGCAACACCTTGCGGATCGGCGCCGCGATGTCGGCCGGGCTCAGTGCTGCAGTGGCGACTTGGTAGAGCAGCGGCTGGAAGAGATGGTGGTTCTTCTTGTCGATGACGACGACGTCGACGGGCACGCGGGCGAGGCGTTGCGCGACAGTCAAACCACCGAAACCGGCGCCTACGATCACGACCCGCACGCGCACCGCTGTGGATTTCGTGTTCGTGTCCGAGGACGGCTGCGAGTCGTTCACGAACGCGATCATCCGTCACGAGCGCGTGCGTTTCCAGAGGCGTCGAGTCTGCTAGACTGACGAGTCTCATGAGCGCGAACCGCACGCCGAAGTCGAACGATGCCGAGCGCTCGCGAGACTTGTTCTCAGGGCTGGCAACAGCGGCATTGCACGTGCCGCGCACCGAGCTCACGGCTGGGCTGAATGCTGCGCAGCGCGACGCCGTTACTCACGAAAACGGGCCACTTTTCATCTTGGCGGGCCCGGGGTCGGGCAAGACGCGCGTCATCACGCGGCGCATCGCGTGGCTCGTCAGCGAGCGCGGCGTCGATCCGTGGCGCATCCTCGCGATCACGTTCACCAACAAAGCAGCGCGCGAAATGCGCGAGCGTGTCGAGGCGATTTTGCCGGCGCGCGGCATGTGGATCAGCACGTTCCACTCGATGTGCGCGCGCATCTTGCGGCGCGAGATCGAAATCCTGTCGCCGTACACGCGCGACTTCACGATCTACGACACGAACGACAAGAATCAGCTGTTGAAGGTTCTCTTGAAGGAGTCGGACTTCGACACGACGCGCTTCAAACCGTCGATGGTCGGCGCTTGGATCAGCGACGCGAAGAACGGCGTGCCGGGACGTGAAGCACAGGTGAACGACGAGGATCCGTCGATCGAGCACGAAGTGTTCACGAAGATGCAGCGTGCCTACAGTGCCGCGCTCGAGAAGAACAACGCACTCGACTTCGACGACTTGCTCGTGAAAGTGCAGCAGATCTTCGCGAAGTACCCCGGCGTGCGCGACGTGTACTCGTCGCGCTTCCAGTACGTGATGGTCGACGAGTACCAAGACACGAATCACGTGCAGTATTTGCTGACGAAGTCGCTCGCCTCCGTGCACGGCAACGTCGCAGTGTGCGGCGACCCCGACCAATCCATCTACGGTTGGCGCGGGGCGGACATCCGCAACATCCTCGACTTCGAACACGATTTCCCGGGCCCGAAGATCGTCAAGCTCGAGCAGAACTACCGCTCGACGATGACGATCTTGAAGGCCGCGCAAGCGGTCATCGAGAAGAACCAGGACCGCAAGTCGAAGGCACTGTGGAGCGAGAAGGGCGACGGACACAAGATCACCTCGCTCACGTGCGCCGACGAGAACGACGAGGCGCGCGAGATCGCGTTGCAGATCCAAGCGCAGCAGCGCGAGGGCCGGAAACCGCGCGAAATGGCCGTGTTCTACCGCGTGAACTTCATGCAGCGCGCGCTCGAGTCTGCGCTGCGGCTGGCGCGTGTGCCGTACCAAGTCATCGGCGGCCAAGAGTTCTACGAGCGGCGCGAGATTCGCGACTTGGTGTCGTACGCCAAGCTGATCGTGAATCCGGCCGACAACGTCGCGTTTCGTCGCGTGGTCAATGTTCCGGCCCGCGGGATCGGCGACAAGAGCTTGGAAGTGCTCGCTGAGTTCGCCGCGGATCGACGCATCACGCTGATCGAGGCGGCGCGGTCGCAGGAAGCGCTCTCGCGCATCAAGGGCCGTGCAAAAGCAGGCTTGCAGGAGTTCGCCGAAGTCGTGACAGCGCTCGGCGACTTGCGTGAACAACCGGCGTCGTTCGCTCTCGAGCAAATACTCGAGTCGATCGACAGCGCGCGATGGATAGCCGAGATGGCCGACGACAAGGACGTCGATCGGCAAGCGAACGTCGACGAACTGGTCGCGTTCGCGGGTCGCTACGACGCGATGGTCGAGGACTCGAAGCGCGATGCCGACCCGGCGCGCGGGGTCGAAGCGCTGGCCGGTGGGTTGCGCGGCTTCTTGCAGGACATCGCGCTCGTCAGCGACACCGATCAAATGACCGACGACGGCGACAAGGTCACATTGATGACGTTGCACTCGGCGAAAGGGCTGGAATTTCCGGTCGTTTTCATCGCGGGACTCGAGGAGGAACTGCTGCCCCACAGTCGCGCGATCCAAGACGTTTCGGGGCCGCGACACGATTCGGCGATCGAAGAAGAACGACGCTTGTTCTACGTCGGAATCACACGCGCCGAGGAACGCTTGTTCTTGACGCGTGCCAATCAACGCATGTTCTTCGGCGAGACCGGCTTCCGCACGGCGTCGCGCTTCCTCGACGAGATTCCGCCTGAGTTGCTCGAAGGCTACGAGGCCGATCGTGACGAAGACGAGATGCTCGGTGCGTACGAAACGAAGAGCGACGTGCCGACGTTCCAAGTGGGCGAACGCGTCGCGCACGAACATTTCGGCAATGGCACGATCGAGCGCCTGCAGGGTTCGGGCGTGAACGCGCGTGCGACGGTGCGCTTTCCTGCCGTGGGCACGAAAACGCTCCTGCTCCAGTACGCGAAGCTCACGCGCATCGCGAACGGGTCACGATGAGTGAATCGGTGAAGAGCGACGAATTGCGCGCTCGACTCGAGCGTTTGATCGAAGACGCGCGCCGCGATGGACGACTCGGCGAGATCGAAGGCCTCTTTCGCACGTTGACGGGCGAGAGAATCGTCGCGACTCCGGCGGGCGCAGTTCCGATGCGCTTCGGTATGGTCGGCGATTCAGCGCCGATGAAGGCCGTGTTCGCGCTGCTCGAGCGCGTCGTCGCGAGTGACGTCAGCGTGCTCGTCCACGGTGAGACAGGCACGGGAAAAGAATTGGTCGCGAAAGCGCTGCACCAATTCGGCAAGCGCAAGGACAAGCTTTTCCTCGCCGAGAATTGCGCCGCGGTGCCGGCCAATTTGCTCGAGAGCGAATTGTTCGGGCACAAAAAAGGTTCGTTCACAGGCGCAGTCGTCGACCGTCCCGGTCACTTCGTCGTCGCCGACAAGGGCACTGTGTTTCTCGACGAAATCGGCGATATGCCGCTCGCGATGCAGGCGAAGCTCTTGCGCGTGCTTCAAGACGGCGAAGTGCGCGCGGTCGGTTCGAACACCGCGAAGAAAGTCGATGTGCGCGTCGTCGCTGCGACGAACAAGGACTTGGTCGCGATGTGCAAGAACGGCACGTTTCGCGAGGACCTGTACTTCCGTTTGAACGTCGTGACGATCGTGTTGCCGCCATTGCGCGAGCGAAACGGCGACGTGCGCCATCTCGCGCGCTTCATCCTCGGTCGCATCGGCGACGAGATGGGCAAGACCGTCGATCTGACGTCCGAGGCGCTCGCGATCCTCGAGCAATGGCGCTGGCCCGGCAACGTGCGCGAGCTCGACAACGTGCTGCGTCGCGCAGCCGTGTTCGCGCACGGAGCCATTCGGCCCGCCGACATCGGTCCGCCGATCGTGCCGGAGCGCGGCAGCTGACGATGCCCCTCGTGGCGGATCGACTGTATGGTCAATCCGCCACGGCGAACACCCTCAGTTGCGCCCGACGCGTTCGCCTTCGGTGTCGAGCTCGATCACCGCGCCGTAGCCGAGACCGGCGAGCTTCGCTCCGACCTTCGCTTTGTCGCCGACGACGAGGATCACCATCGCCTCCGGATGGATCCATTTCTTGGCGAGCGCGTTCAAGTGCTCGATCGTGGCCGCGTCGAGCTCAGCGAGGCGTCGCACCGGATAATCGTCGGCGAAACCGAACTTCATCACGTTATCGAGCAGACCGACTAGAGCGCCCGTTGCTTCGTATTGTCGACGCGCGCCCATGCCAAGCGAGTCCTTCGTGAACACGAGTTCGTCCGCGCTGACACCTTCGACGATGTGACTCAACTCCTTCATGAACTCGGCGACGGACTCGGCCGTCACATCGGTTTTCACGCCGGCGGAGGCGACGAAAGGTGCCTCTGTCGAGCCGCCTTCGAACGCGGTGCGAGCGCCGTAGGTGTAGCCCTTGTCCTCGCGCAGGTTCAGGTTGACGCGGCTCGAGAACGAACCGCCGAGCGACCAATTCACCAAGGAAAGTCCGTAGAAATCAGTGTCACGTGAGCTCGGCCCCATGTGGCCGATGCGGATTTCGCTCTGCGCGGCGCCGGGCTTGTCGACGAGGTAGACCTGCGTCTTCGCGATGCGGGGCGGCGTGGTGCGCGCGACGGTCGGAGGCGCCGATCCGGTCCACACCGTCGACAGCGGAGCGAGCGCGAGCTTCACCGCTCGACCGTCCAGCGAACCGACGTACGCGATGCGCGCTCCGCCGGGAACGCCGAACGTGTGCCAATAGTTCTTCACGTCGTCGAGCGTGAACGAAGCAACGGACGCCTTTGTTCCGATCGACGAGCGACCCAGAACGGATTGATCGCCGTAGAGCAGGCGCCGGTACACGTCGGTCGCGACGATGCGGATCTGCTCACCCCTGGTTTCGAGCGCAGTCGTGCGCTCCTTCTTGAGCCGCGCGAAATCGGTCGCGTCGAAACGCGGTTTCGTGATCACGTCGACGAATAGTTTCACGGCGTCAGGAAACTTCGCATCGAGACAAGTGAGCGTGATGCTGATCTCGTCTTCGTCCGCCGAGGACTGGATCGTCGCTCCGAGGGCATCGAGTTCGCGCACCCAACCGATTGCATCGAGAGTCTCCGTGCCTTGCCCGAGCATCGACGCCGTCAGCGAGGAAAGGCCCAGTTTCTCAGGCGTTTCGTGGATTCGGCCGGCCGGGACGGCGACGGTCAGCGTCGACAGCGGTCGTTCGTTCCAAGCCACGCCGGCGATCGGAACTCCCTTGTCCGTCGTGTCGTGCCACACCACCGGAGCGTGGAACGGCGGCGTGCGGCCCGGCGCCGGCTTCTTCGAACGGTCGATGGCGACGATCTCATCCGCGATCGGCTGCGGGAACGGCGTTTCTTTGGCGGCCATCTCGCGCTTTCCGTTCGGAACGGTCGAGAGCGCGACCGCATTACGACCGAACACGTACTGCTTCAAGACGCGCGTGACGTCGGCTGGCTTCACGTCCATGCGCCGATCGTGCGTTTCCTTGTACGCATCCGGACGGCCGCGCAGCGTGTTCGACGCCGCAAGGATCGACGCTCGCGTCGACACGGTTTCGAGGCGACGAACGAAGTCGGATGCGTAACGCTGCTTCTCGCGCTCGAGCGCTGCCGGATCGACGCCGCTCTGGATCAGGTCGGCCAACACTTGCTGCATGCGCGCTTCGAGTGCGTCGAGCGAGACGCCAGGCTGTGCGCGCAACGTAATGTCGAACGTGCCGGCGAGCTCTTGTGTGTCGCTTCCGACCTGCACGCTGGAGGCGAGTTGCTCGTCGATCGTCAGCGCCTTCGTGAGCAGCGCAGCCTTGTTGGCGCCCAAGACTTGCGCGAGCGTGTCGAGAGCCGCTTCGTCGTCGCTACCGGCCGCAGCCGTCGGCCACGAAAGCGTGAGCTGCGGCAGACGCACGCGGTCTTCGCGCACGAGACGTTGAACCGCGTCGAGTTTCACCGGACGAGGCGCCGGTCGATCGACAGCTGGACCGCGCGTAATGGGGCCGAAATACCGCTCCGCCAGCACGCGGACCTCGTTGGGATTCACGTCGCCCGCGACGACGAGCGTCGCGTTGTTCGGACCGTACCAACGGCTGAAGAACCCTTTGACGTCGGCGAGGCTCGCGCTCGTCAGATCTTCGTGCGAACCGATCGTGAGCCACGAGTACGGATGATCCTTCGGGTAGAGGGCGGCGACGATCGCGCCCGGATCTTGGCCGTACGGTGGGTTCTCGTAGTTCTGTCGGCGCTCGTTCTTGACGACGTCGATCTGGTTCGCGAGCGACTTGTCGGTGAGTGCCGGCAACAAGAACCCCATGCGGTCCGACTCGAGCCACAGTGCGACTTCGAGTTGATTCGACGGCAACGTTTCGAAGTACACGGTGCGATCGGTGTTCGTCGTGCCGTTGAGCGTGCCGCCGGCTTCGCTGACGTACTTGAAGTGCATGTCGTCGCCGACGTTCTGCGATCCTTGGAAGAGCATGTGCTCGAACAAGTGAGCGAAGCCAGACTTGCCCTGGACTTCACGTCCGCTGCCGACGTGGTAGCTGACGTACACGGCGACGACAGCGTCGGAATGGTCCTCGTGCACGAGCACCTCGAGGCCGTTGTCGAGTGTGAACGACTGGTAGGGGATGTCGATCGATTGAGCGAAAGCGACAGGGAAGGTGCAGAGAACGGCGGTGATTCCAAAGATCGTGCGCATCGGTTCAGTGTCGTGAGTCCGGCCAACTCTGACAAGGAAGACCGGGTTAGGCCTGAGTCAGAAGTCTTTACTGGGGGGGGGCTACCGCGCGCGCTCGTCCTCTCCCCGGACACGCAACGGAGCTTTCAAACTAGGCCGCCTCGAGGCAGGCACGTTCGATCTCGCGGCATCTACGACGGACGAAAGTATTGGAGTGTTGGAGCGGATCGTGTTGGGGGCCGGAGAATCGCGCAACGACTTGACCATCACCGTCGTGTCCGGCGGGCGCGTGCGGGTGCGGCACGAAGGGCCCGACAAGTATGTGGGCGTCACGATCCTCCAGCGCGACATCATGTTCGCGGCTGACGGTGTTCAGATCGGCGCGTCGCGCGCGTTCGTTGCGCCGGCCGGTCGCGCGACCGTTCGCGGGAGCTACGCCGAGAGCGATCGCCCCCAGGTCGGCAGGGTCGTCGATGTGAAAGTCGGCGAGACCGTCGACGTCACGTTCGAGAAGGGCGCACAGTAGGCGCCGACCGCGGTGCCAACTTGATTCGGCGGACATTGAGCCCATTCGGCCTGGGCAACTTGATTCGGCAGAGAAACAGGTGAAACCGACACGAGCGATGCATGAAGGCGACCGCCGAGCGCTGTAGCATTCCGGCGATGCGGACTTGGCTCGTTCTTCTCGCGGCATTCACTTCGATCGACGTTGCTCGGGCTCAATCGGCGGCGGTCACGACGCCGGAGGCGCACCTCGGGCACGCGTTGGCGGCGGATTTCACGTTGCCGGACTGGAACACGGTGCGCGGGTACTTCGAGAAGCTCGACGGCGAGAGTCCGCGTGTCGTCTTCGAGAAGCTCGGGAGTACGGCGGAGGGGCGCGACTTCGTGCTCGCGACTATTTCGAGCGAAGCGAACGTCGCCAATCTCGCGGCGTTGAAGCGCTACAACGCGTTGCTCGCGGACCCGCGCGGCGCGACGCCTGAGCAGCGCTCGGAGGCTCTCGAGCAGGGTCGCGTCTTCTTGTGCATTTCGAACGCGATGCATGCGACCGAGTGCGCGGCTCCTCAGTTCGCGATGCAGTTCGCGTACGAGCTCGCGACCTCCGACGCCGAGCCGTGGAAGAGCACGCGCGAGCAGTGCGTCGTGCTGGTCATCCCGTGCACGAACCCGGACGGACTCGATCTCGTCAGCGATTGGTACAAGGCGAACGTCGGTACGCCGTTCGAAGCGACCGAACTCACGCGGCTCTATCAGCTCTACGCGGGCCACGACAACAACCGCGATTGGTTCACGCTCACGCAACCCGAGACGCGGCTCGTCACCAAGTTGCTCTACGAGACGTGGCGACCGCAGGTGTACTGGGACGTGCACCAGATGGGCGCGCGCGCCGAGCGCATGTTCGTGCCGCCGTTCCGTGATCCGCTGAATCCGAATCTCGATCCAGGCATCATCACGGCGATCAACTTGCTCGGCACGCGAGCGCAACTCGACATGACGCGCGAAGGGCGCACCGGCGTCGCTTCGGGCGGCACGTTCGACATGTGGTGGAACGGTGGCAATCGCAACGTGCCGGTGCGTCACAACATCGTCGGTCTCTTGACCGAAGCGGCGTCGTGCAAGCTCGCGACCCCTATTTTTCAGCAGAAAAACGACCTCACGGCGCCGGACGGCGTGAAGGGGTACGTCCCGTCGAACAAGTTTCCCACGCCGTGGCCGGGTGGTTGGTGGCGGCTCGCGTCCATCGTCGACTACGAGATGTCGTTCGCGCGTTCGTTGATCGGAAGTCTCGCGCGCGAGCGTCGCTTCTTCCTCGAGAACGCGCTCGAAGCCGCGGATCGAACGCTCGCAGCCGGTCGCGGCGACGGCGTGCAAGCCTGGATCATTCCCGCGGATCAGCGCGACCGTGGCGCGACACGTCGACTCGCGGACGTCTTGATCGCGACAGGCATCGAGCTCCACGTCGCGGATGCCGAAGTGAGCGCAGACGGACGCCTGTATCCGAAGGGCTCGATCGTCATCCGACGCGATCAACCGTACGGTTCGCACGTCAAGGATCTCTTCGAGGTGCAGCGCTATCCGGCTGGCGATCCGCCGTACGACGTCGCGGGTTGGACGTTACCGTCGCTGTTCGGCGTGCGTCGTGTCGAAGTGAACGAGCTCGTCGCATCCGCTTCGCACCGCGTGCGCGACGCAGACGAAGCCGTGCGCGGCATTCGACTCGACGTGCAGGCGGGCGAAGCTCGATCCGCGCGCGACAGTGATGCGTGGAAGAGCCTCTTTTCAGGACTCGCCGCCGGCAAATCGTTCGCATTCGAGACACGTGCCGATGTTGCCGGTCGTTTCGTAGCGAACTCGATATCCGCCGATGCGTTCGCGATTGCGCGCATGCCGCGCATCGGACTGTACTCGCCGTGGAGCGGCGACATGGACGAAGGCTGGATGCGTTGGGTTTTCGACACGTTCGGCGTCAAGTACACGATCGTGCGCAACGAGATGCTGCGCGCCGGAGCTCTCGGCGACTTCCTCGACGTGCTCGTGCTTCCCGGCGTCGGCGCAGGTGAGCTCGACAAAGGTCGCGCGAGCGGCAGTGTGTCCGAGGACTTCACCGGCGGGCTCGATCCGGAAGGCGCCGTCGCCGTCGAGGAATTCGTGCGCACCGGCGGCAGTCTCGTCGCGGTCGGAGCTTCGACGAAGTGGGCCATCGAGCTCATGAACTTGCCCGTCGTCGACGTGACGGCTGCGCCCGAGGCGAAGGAATTCAGCTGTCCCGGCAGCGTGTTGCGCACCGTGCCCGGCACGCTCCCGCCGTTCACGACCGACCTCGACGAATCGATCGCCGTGTTCTTCTCGCGCGGGCTCGCGTTCCGCGAGATGACCGAGAAGGAGCGCATCGACGCAGGCACCACGAAGCGCACGGTCGACGTCGTTCTGCGCTACGCGCCGACGCGACTCTTGATGTCGGGTTGGATTCAAAAACCCGAATTGATCGAGGATCGCGCCGCGTGGGCGCGCGTCGGACACGGGACGGGCAACGTACACCTGTTCGGTTTCCGTCCGCAGTACCGCGGTTGGTCTCACGCAGCGTTTCAGCTGCTTTTCAGGGCGATCGTGTTGGAAGCGAAGAAGGTGTGAGAGCGCTCGGGCTGGTCTCGATCGTCGCTCTCGCTGCGTGCAACACGCAACGATTGGAGACCGCTCCACCGATCGAGCCGACGTTGGAGATCGTGCGCGAGAAGGATCGCGACGGAAACCTCGTGCGCGAACAACTCGTGCTCGTCTCGAGGGGCGAGCGCCCGCTCGCGCACGGTGCCGACAAGGGGTGGTACTCGAACGGAGCGAAACGCTACGAGCGCGAGTTCGATCGCGGCTCACCGAGCGGTCCGTGGCGCACGTGGCATGCGAACGGTCAGATCGCGTCCGAGACGACGTTTGCAGCGACCGAAATGCTGTTGAGTTTCTGGTACGACACGGGCGTCATCAGCGCTGCCGGTCCCGCTCTGAATGGATCGCGTCGAGGCGTTTGGCGTTTCTTCAGGCCCGACGGTTCTGTGCGTGAAGAGGGCACGTACGTTGATTCCGTGCGCGACGGCGAGTGGACGTTCTTCGAAGAAAACGGCTCGAAAACCAGCCGTTTCTACGCGCGCGGCGTCGTGGTCGAGCGTCAGTAGCCCGTTCGGTCGGGCTTGTCGATCCAAGCCTGAAACGTCGCGAGAGCTTCGTCGCGCAGAGTCTGCACCAGCGGCAGCATGCGTTCGGCAGGGGCCTTCCGGATCTCGTCGTACAACATCGAATCGTCGAAGCCTGCGCGTGCGGCGTCGGCTCGATCGCAAGCGAAGTAGACGCGTGCAAGTCGCGCCCAGTACGCAGCCGCGAGACACATCGGGCACGGTTCGCACGACGTGTAGAGATCGCAGTCGCGTAACTCGAAGTTCCCGAGCTTTGCGCACGCAGCGCGAATCGCCGTCACTTCCGCGTGTGCCGTCGGATCGTTCGTGCCGAGCACGCGATTGAATCCTTCGCCGACGATCACGCCGTCCTTGACGACGACGGCGCCGAACGGACCTCCCTGATTCGTGCGCACACCTTCGATCGCGAGAGCAATCGCGCGCCGCATGAACTCCGCGCCGCTCGCTTCTTCCTTCGACTTGTATTTCGCCACGTGGCCAAGCGTAGCGCCTCTCTGAACGCGCATGAAGGGACCGCCCACGAGTGCGCGCCGGTCCCAAGCATCGGAGTTCAGCCGCCCAACGAGGCCAGCAGCTCGGCCTCTTTCATCGGGTCGAACTGTCGCGCGATCTTCTCGCGTCGATAGGCGGGGAGCGTCTTCCACCACTTCAGCGTGTCCGCGACGATCGTGTCGATCGAGCGGAAGGTCATGCCCGCCGCGACCGCGCGCTTGTTGCTGATCGTGTGGAAACCCTTCGATTCGCCGGCGTAGGCAGCCCAAATGGGAAACTCGACGTCCTTGTGCTGCGCCACCTTCTCGGCGCTCATCCACTTCAGCTCGACGTCCTTCGCGCTCCCGGCTTTCTTGCACGCGGCGAGAACGTCGCCCCACGGCAAGCGCTCTTTCGGCCCGCATGCGTTGAACACACCGATCGTCTTCTTCTCGGCACAACGCAGCATGAACGCGGAGAGATCGCGCACGTCGATGATTTGCAGCGGATCATTCGGCGCGCCTGGAACGAGTACCTTGCCGCCTTGGTCGACGCGCACCGGCCAGTAGGTGAAGCGATCGGTCGGATCGGTCGGACCGACGATGTAGCCGGGACGGATGATCGTCGTCTTC
The DNA here is from genome assembly GCA_034440255.1 of Planctomycetota bacterium. Classification (GTDB taxonomy): domain Bacteria; phylum Planctomycetota; class UBA1135; order UBA1135; genus JAEUIA01. Next base: position 27,661 of record JAWXBU010000081.1, read on the forward strand.
TTCAGCATGGCGCGTTCGGACGCCTCTTCGCAGAGCACTTTCAAGCCGCCGTAGAACTCACCGCCCGCGCCCATCTTCTCGACCGCCGGATCACTGAGCTTCGCGAGCTCCGCCGTCTCATCGGCGTTCTCGACGTCCGTCTTGGCGTAGCACGAGATGCTCGACACGTAGATCAAATGCCCGACACCGTTCTTCGCGAACAACTCGGCCGAAGCGGCGACGTGGCGCGGGTAGTAACCGCAGTCGTCGAACACGACGTCCCACGTGCGATCCTCGAGTCCTTTGATCCCGTCGCCCTTCTTCGGATCGCGATCGCCGACGATCTTCTCGATCTCGGGGAACAGTTCTGTATTCGTTTTGCCGCGATTGAAGAGACTGATCGTGTGGCCGTTCGCTTGGGCGAGCTCGACCAGCGCTGGCCCGATGAAGCCCGTCCCACCGAGGATCAGGATCTTCAATTTGGCCTGTGTTTCAGGCCCTTCTTTCGCACTCGCGAGCGAGCGACTCGCGAGCAAGGCGCCGGCTGCGAGCGAAACTTGGAGGAACTCGCGACGATCGTTCGACATGTGGATCCCTTGTGCAGGGGGGGGAGCGACTGGAGCGCGTGATTGTGCCCACGACGAGCGGTGAGCGCGTGTTCGAGCCTCGTTTCCTTGCGCAAGTGAGACATCGTGTGAACGCCGCGATTCCATCGTGCTCGTCGACGGCGCACAATCACCGCGATGAACGAGTCCGGCAACGTCGTCAGCTACCGCGAACCGCCGCACGTCGTCGTCGACGTACTCGACGCGCCACCGACGCCCGCTCTCGCGCTTTCCCCCGACGGCAAATGGATCCTCTTCGTCGAGCACGCGGCAATGCCCACACTCGTCGACGTCGCGCGTCCGATGTTGCGACTCGGCGGATTGCGCATCGATCCGGCGACGGACGCGCACCATCAGACTTTGTTCGGGCACGGCGTCGCTCTGCACGATCTGCGCGGCGAGATCCGCCGGCGCCTGCCGTTGCCGAAGGGCCGGCGCATCTCGTCGATTCGTTGGTCGAGCGACTCACGACGATTCGCATGTCTGATGGTCGACGAGCGCGGCACGTCGCTGTGGTGTGCGGACATTTTTCGCGCCGAGTTCGAGCTCGTGATCGATTCGATCTCGGCCGTGCTCACGAACGGATTCGAATGGATGCCCGACGGTGTGCGCCTGCTCGCGTCACGGATTCCGCGTTCGCGTGGCGAAAAACCGCTCGAACCGGCGTTGCCGCGCGGGCCGAAAGTGCTCGAGGCACGCGGCGACACGACGCCGTTGCGCACCTATCAAGACTTGCTCGCGAGCGAGCACGACGAACGCTTGTTCGAGCATTTCACGCTCACCGAGCTCGTCGTGTGCGATCCCACCGACGGCTCTGTGGAGAGCCTCGGCGACCCGCGCTTCGTGTGGGATTTCGACGCGTCGCCGGACGGTCGCTGGGTGCTCGTGACCACGATCGAGCGCTCATTTTCCTATGTGCATCCGTACACCGGTTTCCCGCAATCGATCGAAGCGTGGAGCATCGATGGCAAAGAGCGCTGCGTGATCTGCAGCGTGCCGACCTCCGAGAACATTCCCATCGAAGGCGTGCGCACCGGTCCGCGCAGCGTGATGTGGAGCGCGCACGGCGATGCGAATCTCGTGTGGCTCGAAGCGCTCGACGGCGGTGATCCGCGGCGTGTCGTGCCGCATCGCGATCGCTGGATGGAACTCTCGAGCCCGTTCGACGGCCGTCCGCGCGAACTCGCACGACTGGAACATCGCGCCAGCGGACTGTCGTGGACGCGCGATGGTGCATTGTTGGCGCGCGAGTACGATCGCGATCGTCGTTGGACGCGTTTGCGCATGCTGCGCGCCGGTGAAAGCAGTGCAGCGGTCACACTCGACGATCGTTCGGTGCGCGATCGCTACGGTGATCCAGGTTCGATTCTCTTCGAACCGGAAGCGCGCGGTCGGCGCATCGTGCGTCAGCGCGCGGAGTGGATCTATCGCGCGGGCGCCGGTGACAGTCCGACGGGTCCGCGCCCGTTCCTCGCGCGCCAGAGTCTCACCACGCTCGCGACGGAACGCATGTTCGAGAGCAAGGACGACGAAATCGAGGTGCCCGTCACGCTGCTCGACGATCCGTCCGGCAATCCGGTCGAGCTCGTCACGCGCCACGAAAGCGCTGTTTCCCCGCCGAATTTGCGCTTGCGCCGGTTCGGTAGCGACGCGTTCGAGTGGCTGACTCACTTCAAGGATCCAGCTCCGATCCTGCGCGAGTTGAAGAAGGAATTGATCACGTATACGCGCGCCGATGGTGTGCAGTTGTCGGGCGAGCTGTACTTGCCACCGCACTGGAACGGCGAGCGCTTGCCGATCGTCTTGTGGGCTTACCCTGACGACTACGTCGACAACGACACGGCGTCGCAAGTGACGGCGTCGAAGCACCGTTTCACGCGCATTTCAGGCCCTTCGCACCTGTTTTTCGCCCTGCTCGGTTACGCCGTGCTCGACGACGCGTCGATGCCGATCGTCGGATCCCCGGAGACGATGAACGACACCTTTGTCGAGCAGATCACTTCGTCCGCGCGCGCCGCGATCGAGAAGTTGGATGCGATGGGCGTCGGCGATCCCGCGCGCGTCGGCGTCGGCGGTCACAGCTACGGTGCCTTCATGACAGCCTGCCTGCTCGCGCACAGCACGCTGTTCAAAGCCGGCATCGCGAAGAGCGGCGCCTACAATCGCACGCTGACTCCATTCGGTTTCCAAGCCGAACGACGCACGTTGTGGGAAGCGCCCGACAGCTACTTGAAGCTCTCGCCGTTCCTGTCGGCGCACACGATTCGCGCGCCGCTGCTGCTCGTGCACGGCGAGCGCGACGAAAATCCGGGCACGCATTATCTGCAGACGGAACGCCTCTTCCATGCGATCCAAGGCATTGGCGGCATCGCGCGCTTCGTGTCGCTCCCGCACGAAGGTCACGGCTATCGGGCGCGCGAATCGATCCTGCACGTGTTGGCCGAACAGATCGAGTGGTTCGAGCGCTACGTCAAGGGCGTTTGAGCGTTACGATTTCGATCGATGAGCGCGAACGAACGCAACCCAGACCGCATCCCGCGCGACAGCCTAGACGACTACACACGCGACGCCGTCGAAGCGCGACGCGCGTTGTGGCTGAAGGTCGCCGGCTGGCCAGCGAAACACATCGCGGGGGAACCCGTCGACCTCGGTGAAGCGCGCGGAAAGTGCGAAAACCTCGTGGGATTTGCCCAGATTCCGCTCGGCATCGCCGGCCCGATGCGTGTCGACACGGCGCTCGGCATGCGCGACGTGTACGTGCCGCTCGCGACCACGGAGGGCGCACTCGTCGCGTCGTATTCACGCGGCATGCGGCTCACGAGCGCGAGCGGCGGCATTCGCTCGCGCGTGCTCGCCGAAGGGTTGACGCAGAATCCGATTCTCGTCTACGCGTCCGCCGAAGAGGCCGAGCTCGCGGCGCGATTCGCGCTCAGTCATTTCGACGACATGAAGGCGATGGTGCGCCGCACGACGAAGCACGGAGCACTCGTCGCGTTGCGTCCCGAACCGATCGGACGGCGGCTCGTGCTGAGTCTCGTCTTCACGACCGGCGACGCGATCGGCATCAACATGGCCGCGAACGCGACCGAGATCGTGTCGCAGAACCTCGCCGAGCGTACGGGCGCGAAGGAGCGTTACTTGCACGGCCAAGACGTCGAAAAGCGCTCGAATTCCAGGGCTTTCGTCGAAGGTCGTGGTCGACGCGCCATCGCCGAAGTGACCGTGCCGCGAGCGCAACTGCTCGAGCTCACGCGCGCGACGCCCGAAGCCATGGTCGCACTCTGGCGCACGTACACCGTCGGTTTCGCCGAGCTCGGCACGCAGAACTGGCTCGTTCAATCGGCGAACGGCGTCGCTGCGCTGATGCTCGCGTGCGGACAAGACGTCGCGTACGTCGTCGAGAGCGCAGTCGGCATGCTCGATCTCGAAGTCACGAGCACCGGCGACTTGTACGCGAGCGCACACATGCCGTGCCTCCTCGTCGGCACCGTCGGCGGCGGGAGCGCGCAAGGCACGGCGCTCGAATGTCTGACGTTGCTCGGTTGCGCTGGCGCGGGGAAAGCGAATCACTTCGCCGAGATCCTCGCCGCGACCGTCCTCGCCGGCGACCTCTCGTTGCTCGCGTCCTTCGCGACGCACGAGTTCACCGCTGCGCACGAAGCGCTCGGCCGAAATCGCCCGCGCGCCTGATTTTCCGCCTGAAAGTGGCGGTTCCGCGCGACTTAGAGCGCTCCAGTCTTGACGCCCGACGCGCCTCGGATACCCTCTTCTGCCTCAAAATCCGGAACATCCGTTCCGACGTGTTGCGAAGCATTCGAGCCATGACCATGACCAAAGAACTGAAGACAGGTTCCCCGCGCATCTACAAGGTGAAGAAGGGCTCGTTCGAGTTCCATCGCAACATCGGCATCATGGCCCACATCGATGCCGGCAAGACGACGGTGACCGAGCGCATCCTCTACCTCGCGAAGAAGATCCACACGACGGGTGAAGTCCACGACGGCGACACCACGATGGACTACCTCGACGAGGAGCGTAAGCGCGGCATCACGATCCAATCGGCCGCCACCTCGTGCGAGTGGAATCAGCACTCGGTCAACATCATCGACACGCCGGGTCACGTCGACTTCACGGCTGAAGTCGAGCGCTCGTTGCGCGTTCTCGACGGTGCCGTCGCTGTGTTCGACGCAGTCGCTGGCGTCGAAGCGCAATCCGAAACGGTGTGGCGTCAAGCCGACCGCTACAAAGTTCCGCGCCTCTGCTTCATCAACAAGATGGACCGCGTCGGCGCGGACTTCTGGACATGCGTCGAGCAGATCAGGACGCGCCTCGACGCGCGCCCGGTCCCGATTCAAATCCCGGTCGGCCAAGAGAAGGAATTCCGCGGCGTCATCGACCTCGTGCGCATGAAGTTCCTCGAGTTCCCCGACGACGCCGAGGGCCAGTCGTACTTCGAATCGGAGATCCCGGCCGATCTGCTCGAGGAGGCGCAGATTCATCGTCACACGATGCTCGAAGCAGCCGCCGAGCACGATGAAAAGCTGCTCGACCTGTTCGTCGAAGACGCGGTGTGCCCGGAAGACTTGGTCGTCAAGTCCTTGCGCGCGGGTGCGCTCAAGATGGAGATGACGCTGGTTTTGTGCGGTTCCGCGCTCAAGCACAAAGGCGTGCGTTTCATGCTCGACGCCGTCGTCGACTACCTCCCGTCGCCGTTGGATTTGCCCGACGTCGAGGGCACGAAGCCGCGCTCCGAAGAGAAGGTCCGCCGCAAGCGCATCGACACGGAACCGGTCTGCCTCATGGCGTTCAAGACGATCGCCGAGCCGACGGGGGACTTGACCTTCGTGCGCGTTTACTCAGGCGTCCTGTCGAAGAGCACGGGCCTCTTGAACACGCGCACCGGCAAGATGGAGCGCATCGGTCGCATCGTGAAGATGCACGCGAACAAGCGCGAGCCGCAGGACGAGATCCGCGCCGGCGACATCGGCGCGATCCTCGGTCTCAAGAACACCTACACGGGTGACACGCTGTGCGACGAGGAAAACCCGATCGCGCTGAACAAGATCGTGTTCCCCGAAGCGGTCATCTCTATGTCGCTCGAGCCGAAGAAGTCTTCGGATCGCGACAAGCTTTCGGAAGTCATCCAGCGCTTGATGCGCGAGGACCCGACCTTCCGTGCGCAGACCAACGAGCAGACCGGCGAGCTCGTCATTTCGGGGATGGGTGAGCTCCACCTCGAGATCAAGGTCAACATGATCCAGAACGACTACAAGACCGAGGTCACGACCGGCAAGCCGAAGGTCGCGTACAAGCAGCGCTTGCGCAAAGGTCTCGAGACCGAAGCGCGCTTCATCCGCCAATCGGGTGGTCGCGGCAAGTTCGCCGTCATCTGGGTGCGCTTCGAACCGGCTGCGACGCCGGACGGCGACCTCGAGTTCATCGACGGCATCAAGGGCGGCTCGGTGCCGCGCGAGTTCATCCCGGAAGTCGAAAAGGGTCTGCGCGACGGTTACGCCAGCGGCGGTCAAACGGGCTTCCCGTTCGTCAACGTGCGCGCGACCTTGTTCGACGGCAAGTACCACGAAGTCGACTCCGACGGTCTGTCGTTCCAGCTCGCGGGCGCGCTCGCGTTCCGTCAAGCGGCCGAGAACAACATCACGTTGCTCGAGCCGATCATGAAGGTCGAAGTGCGCGCGCCGGAAGAGTTCATCGGCGGCGTGGTCGGCGACTTGAACAGCCGCCGTGGCGAAGTGAACGAGATCGACGCGATCGGCAATTTGCGGGTCGTGCGCGCGCTCGTCCCGATCGCCGAGATGTTCGCCTACAGCTCGTCGTTGCGCGGTGCGACGCAAGGTCGCGGCAGTTACGCGATGGAATTGTTCGAGTATCGCGACGTGCCGAAGAACATCGCCGAAGAAGTGCTCAAGGGCGGGACCTGACCACGCCGCGACCGCACGAATTCGCAAGAATCCAGCGAGCGCGTCCACACTGAGTTGGCGCGCTTTCCATTTGGCGACGCCGACCGCTATTCTCCGCACATGACAAGGACAGCACGCCGCCGCTTCACCCGTGAACTTCCGAGCGTCGTCGACGGCGTCGCGTTCACCGACACCGGTCCCGTCCTCCTGCACGTCTACGATCCGCCCGCCGGCGGCATGTGGGTCGACGACGTCATCCCCGGCAAGCTCGCGGCACTCGATCGTCACACCGGTGAGACGTTGTGGCTCTCGCCGTGCGAAGTCGGCTACGGCCGCGGATTCGGCGCCGGATTCGGCACGGAAAACGACGTTCTCGTGCTCGGCCCGAGCGCGCAAGGTCACCGGATCGTGCGCATGGCGCTCGCGAACGGTGAGCTCATGGGCGTCGGCGAAATCGAAGCCTTCGACGAAGCGCACGTGTCGGGGGACTTGTGCATCTGCGTCACCCCGCGGCGCATCGTCGCGTACTCGTCGAGCAAGATGGACGAAGTGTGGGAGTACTCGCGACCGGGCGAGCGCTACCACCACGCAGCGCGCAGCGGCAAGCACGTGTTCGTCGTCTACACGCATTCCGCCGTGAAAAAGCAGGGCATTTTGCGTCTCGACGCGAAGAGCGGCGAGTTCGAGGAAATCGTCCTCGCACCGAAACAACCGACGATCCACGGCATCGCGGTGAATGGCGACGGACTGGTCGTGCTGACGCGCGATCTCGACGCTGCACTGCCGAAAGAGGTCGTTGCGCAATTTTTGGTCGACCTCGCGCGACGCGACGACAACGCATCGCGCGACACGTTGTCGTTGCTCGCGCTCAGCCTCGATGCGAGCGCGGACGAAGCGCCGCTCTGGTACGAAATCTTGTCGACGGCGCCGGCCGACGAGATCCCCGAGGTCGCCATCGCGGCGGACAGCGGCAAGCTCTACCTCGTGAAAGGCGCGCTCTTGGAAGTGCGCGACACGTTGACGGGCCGCATGCTCGGCGATTGGGCCGTGCCGGGATTGGACGAGTCCGTCGGGTGGCAGGTCAGCCAAGGCGCTGGCCTCGTGGCCGAGGAATCGCGCGTGTCCGTCTACGAATTGCCCGCGTAGAACCGCTGAAAGTGGCGCGTTTCGCCCGGGCCCGGATAGACTCTCCGCCCCCGCGCGCTGGCCTTTCCTGCGCACGCACCCTGCACCTCCGCAACCTACCCAAGGCAAAGGCGGATCCTGTGATTTCGACTCCTATCCTGGAGACTCTGGCGTACGACTTCGGCACGAGCGTGGAACACGTTCGCAATGCTCTCGAAATGATCGACGCCGGCCTGAGCGCCCCGTTCATCGGCCGTTTTCGTCGCGGGCAAGTCGACCTGATGAGCGAGAGCGGCCTGCGCCGCCTGCGCCGTCGCCGCACCGAACTCGAGGACCTCGATCGCCGCCGCGGGACGATCCTGCGCATGCTCGAGAAGGAACCGAGCGTCACGCCCGCGCAGATCCAAGAGATCCAGCGCTGCATGGACCGCTTCGAACTCGAGGACTTGTTCATCCCGCATCGTCGCCCGGAACCCGAAGTGCAACTCGCGCTCGACCGCGGACTCGGTGCGCTGGCCGATGCGCTGGTCGCGCCGATTCCGAAAGCAGAACGCGTCGCGTTGCTCGGGACGGATGCGGAAGAGAAGGACGAAGACAACGACGGTGACGGTGATGCACCGAACGCGCGCGGGTCGCAGAGCGAAGACGCGCCGGCCGGTGGTGGCGACGGACGAGCGGGGGAAGCTCACGCTGCGGAAGCTCACGTCGGCGAAGCGCACGCTGGCGAAGCGCACG
>JAWXBU010000082.1:0-22265 GCA_034440255.1 Planctomycetota bacterium
CGTCTGCGACGAACATCACGCGAACTCGAACCACGGAAGCGTGGAAATGCGTGCCTGGCACCGTACTTCTCGACTCGAAGCGCTTGTTTCAGGACTAGTCCCGTGTCGCACGTCTCCGACGAGACGTACGCTTTGAATCGCAGCGTGGGGCGAGACGAACAGTCTCGCTCCACGCTGCGTTTCCAGAGTGGCGCGCACGAGACTCGAGTTCTACGGCGGAGGTAGCTTCTGTGCAGCCGGTGAAGAGTGCAGTTCGCTGCGCGACATTCACGGCTGCCGCACGACATTCGCCGGCGCGAGCGAGGCAGCGTCGCTGCGCTACGAGTCGTGATCGAGCGCAGGTGGCGTCAGATCCGCGCGCAACACGGCGAAGCGGCGCGGCACGTACGAGGGCACGAGCAGCGCGATCTCGTCGATGCGGGCTTGAATACGCGCGTAGACCTGTGTGCGGCGTTCTCCGTGGTACTCGTGCTGCGCTTCCTGGACGAGTTCGGTGAGGCGCGCATCTTGTCCGAGCACATTCGGAGTGGCGCGGCCTCGCGATCGAGTTGGGCTCCGAAGCGCGCGCCGAGGCTGATGTCGGGGTCCTTGGGCACGCTTCACGACATCTCGATGCGCATGTCGATCGAGGCCGACTCGATCGAACGCGCGAGCGCTGCGGGCCGCGTGCTTCTGAAACGAGTGACCCTCGAGCGCGTTCGAGCTAGTTCCAGGTCCCGGGGACTCCCCTCCCAGAACCCCTTTCAGGTTTCGAGATGTCGAAGATCCGCTCCACCGCGACCCGCCCCTTCTTGGGACTGTTGCTCGTTCTCGGCGCCGTCGCCGCTTGTGCCACGCACGAGTCGAAAGATGTGCCCAGGCCCCCCGCTCCGATCCAGAACCCGATCACGCCGCCGGCGCTGGACGCCACGAAAGCCGCAGATTTCGACGGCGTGCACAACGTCGTCGCCTTCCACGACGGCTTCTACAGCGGGTCCGTTCCTGAGGGCGACGAGGGCTTCGAAACCCTGCGCCGCATGGGCATCCGCACCGTCATCTCGGTCGATGGAGCCGAACCCGAGGTCGACCGAGCCAGCGCTTACGGCATGCGGTACGTGCACCTTCCGATCAGCTACAACGGCATCAGCGAGGAGCGCACGCTCGAGATCGCGCGCGCGGTCCGCGACCTGCCGCACCCGGTCTACATCCACTGCCACCACGGCAAGCACCGCAGCGCAGGCGCCGCGGGTGCAGCAGCGGTCACGCTCGGCTACTCGACGCCGGAAGCGGCGACCTCGCGCATGAAAGTCTCGGGCACGGCTCCGAACTACACGGGGCTCTACCAGTGCGTTTCCGTCGCGAAGGTCACCGACGCGGCCGTGCTCGACCGCGCCGACAATTCCTTTCCATCTGTAACGAAGACGCCCGGATTCGTGCAGGCGATGGTTCATGTCGACGAGGAGTTCGACCACCTGAAGGCGATCGAGAAGGCGGGATGGAAGGTCCCGCAGGATCACCCCGACCTCGTCCCCGTCGCGGTCGCAGGCAGACTCGAGAACCTCTTCCGCGACCTCGGCCAGGACAAGACGATCCTGTCGAAGCCGGCGGACTTCCACGACATGATGAACGCGTCTCACGCGAGCGCCAAGGTCATCGAATCGGAGTTGTCGAAACCGAGCCCTTCCGCAGACATCCTCGCGAAAGAGTTCAAGGCGCTGACTCAGGACTGCAAGCAGTGTCATACGAAGTACCGTGACTGAGAATTCGTGAGACGGGCGGGCTCATGCTCCTGCTTTTCCCACGTGCCCCGCTCGAGTCCGTGCTCCGCGTGCACTCGAGCGGCGCGACACATCCCCTCGAACCCTACCGACGAACCATGAGAATCACCGTGCTCCGTGCTCTTTCGCTGGCGTTCGCGCTCGTCCTGTTCAGTGCGGCGTGCTCGAAGGCTCAAGACCTCGTCGTCTACTGCTCGCTCGACCAAGAGTTCGGCGAGCCGCTGATACGGAAGTTCGAGAAGGAAACGGGCCTCACGGTGCGCGTCGAGTTCGACATCGAGGCCAACAAGAACGTCGGCCTGGCGACACGCATCCGCGAGGAAGCCGTGAACCGTCCGCGCTGCGACGTCTTCTGGAGCAACGAATTCGCGCAGGAAGTCGCCTTCGCGCAGGACGGGTTGCTCGCGAGCTATGCCTCGCCGTCCGCCGCGGACATCCCGGCCGAGTACAAAGATCCCGAGCACCGCTGGACGGGTTTCGCGGCGCGCGCGCGCGTCTTGATCGTCAACACGAAGCTCGTCGATCCAAAGGAGATTCGATCGATGTGGGATCTCTTCGACGATCGCTGGAAGGGCAAAGCAGCGATGGCGAAGCCACTAGCCGGCAATACGCTCACGCACATGGCCTCGCTGCCGTTCGCCATCGGTGAGGCCGAAGCGCGGCGCTACTTCGAAACCGCGGCGAAGCGCGCACTGTCAGGCGACCTGAACCTCGCCAACGGCAATGCGCATGTCATGCGGCTCGTGCGCGAAGGTGAAGCCGCTTTCGGTTGGACCGACAGCGACGATTACAACGTCGCACGCGAAGCCGGTTTCCCCGTCGCGGCCGTCTATCCCGACGCCGACACGTGCGGGACGCTGCTCGTGCCGAACACAGTGTGCTTGCTCGCGAAAGCGCCGCACCCTGAGAACGGCAAGCGCTTCATCGATTGGATCTTGAGGCCGGAAATCGAGCAGGAATTGGCGCACTCGCGCTCGGCGCAGATACCGGTGCGAGCGAGCGTGCCACGCCCTGCGCACGTCGTCGACACGCGCGGTTTCAAATCGATGAAGGTCGATTACAAGGCCGTCGGGGAGACGATCACGAAGCGCACAGCCGAACTCCAGGAACTCTTCCTCAAGTGAACCGGACCCTTCTACTCGCAGCGTGCATCGCGTTCGCGATCGTAGGACTGGCGCCAGTCGCATTCATGTTCGCCCGCGTCGGTGGCGATGGATTGGACGCCCTGTTCACCGAGCGCACGCTCACGTTGCTCGGTCGCACGGCGATGCTGGGTTTGGGTGCGGCCAGCACGGCGCTCGTGATCGGAGTGCCGTTCGGTTGGCTGACGGCGCGCACCGATGTCTTCGGTGCGCCGGTGTGGCGCGCACTCGGCATCCTGCCGCTCGTGCTGCCTCCGCTCATTCTGGCCATGAGTTGGGCACCGATGACGAGCCTGCGCGGCGGTCTCGCGACGACGCTCCTGCTCGGCATCGCGACGTTTCCGCTCGTGGCGCTCTTCACGGCGCGCGCGGCGGAGCGCATCGACGGCCGCCGCGAAGAGGCTGCGCTCATGGCCGGTGGATTGCGCGGTGTCGTGCGCATGGAACTACCGCTCTTGTGGCCGAGCGCCGCGGCTGCAGCGACGTTCGCGTTCGTGTTCTCCGTGAACGACTTCGCCGTGCCCGACTACGTTTCGTCGATCGGCCCCAAGTACAACGTGTACGCCGACGAGGTGTTCGCGACGTGGCGCAGTTCGACCGATTCGGCTCGCGCGGTCGCGGCAGCGCTGCCGCTCGTCTTGCTGACGCTCCTCGCATTGATTCCTGCACTCGAATTGCGTCGACGCACACCGCTCGCCGCATTCGACGGCGATTTCCGTTCGCCGTCCCGACTGCGACTCGGCGTGTGGCGACTGCCGGCTCTGGCTTTCGTCACGGGCGTGCTGGCGCTGTCGGTGTTCGCGCCGCTCGGACGCCTCGTCTTCGAATCCGGAGGCGGCGCGCGCGGATTTTCGATCGCCAACATGCAAGCCTCTTTCGGTCGCGCGATCGAGCTCGGCCGCGTGAACCTGCAGTCGAGCATCCTGTACGCAGCAGCCGCGGCAGTGCTGTGCATTCCGCTCGCGATCGTGCTCGGTTCTGCCTTGGGACGCAACGCACGCGCGTCACGCATCGCCACGTACGCACTGGTGTTGCCGATCGTCGTGCCCGCGATCCTCTTCGGCATCGGGAACATTGCGACGTGGAATCGGCCGGCGACGGGTGCGCTCTACGACTCGGGTTGGATGGTCGTGATCCTGTACGTCGGCCGCTTCGCGCCGTTCGCGGTGCTCGCGTTCGCAGCGGGCCGCGCGATGCTCGATCCGCGCATCGAGGAAGCCGCGCGCATGGCGGGGGCGGGTCCGCTGAGACGACTCTTCTGCATCGTCACGCCCAGCTTGTGGCCAGCGATCCTCGGTGGTGCGACGCTCGTGTACGTGTTCTCGATGCGCGAACTCGATGCGGCGATCTTCGTTCCGTCGGCGAACGGCACGGTGCTGTTCCGGCTCTACAACGCAGTCCACTTCGGTCGTGACGATTTCGTGGCCGCCCTCGCCTTGCTCGTGACGTTTTTCGTCGTCCTGCCCGGACTCGTGTGGAGCACGTTCGCGAGAAAACGCCTGGAGGTCTTGCCGTGAGCGCGATCGAGCTTGCGAGCGTGAGCGTCGTTGCCGGCGGACGCACGATCCTCGGCCCTATCGATCTCACGGTATCGGAGCACAGCTGGACGTCGATCGTCGGGCGCTCCGGTTCGGGGAAGACCACGCTCCTGCGCGTCGTCGCCGGACTCGCGAGCGGCGCGACCGGTCGGGTGAGCCTCTTCGGTACGCTGGTCCAAGACGGTCGCAAGATCGTCGTTCCGCCGGAGCGACGCGGAATCGGCTTCGTCTTCCAGGGCGGAGGCGCGGGACTCTGGCCGCACATGAGCGTGCGTCGGACGCTCGATTTCACCCTCTCGTGCGCTGGCGTCGCTCTCCGCGAACGCACCTCGCGCGCGGATTCCATGATCGAGCTCGTGCAACTCGGAGCCTGCGCCGATCGCAAACCCGGTGAACTGTCCGGCGGCGAAGCGCAGCGCTTGTCGCTCGCGCGGGCACTCGTCGTGCGACCGAAACTGCTGTTGCTCGACGAACCGCTCGGCCCGCTCGACGCGGAACTCCGCGGCGAACTCGTCGAACGGCTGCGCGAATTGCAGCGCTCGTTCGCCTTGACGATCCTGCAAGTCACGCATGATCCACACGAGGTCGAACACGTCGTCGACCGCACGTTACGCTTGGAAGCAGGCCGCATCGTCGCACTCGACGCTGGCACGCCGAATCGGTGATCCGCATGTCCATTCCGCGCATTCTCGTCGGTCTGTTGGTGCTCGCGACGGGCGCCCTGGCACTCGTCGCCGTCTTCAAGCCGCCGCCTGCCGCGGTCGCTTCGGGACAATTCGTGAGCTCCGAGCAGTGTCGTGAGTGTCATGCACAGACGTTCACGGAGTGGCAGTCCTCGTGGCACGCCCAGTCGTGGACGGATCCCGACGTGCGCGTGCTCTCCAACGACTTCGCGAACACCGACTGCATCGATTGCCATGCGCCGGTCGGCGTGTTCGAAACGGGCATCGGCAAGCGCGTTCTCCCGCGGGCCTCGCGTCGATCGGAGGGCGTCGACTGCCTCTCCTGCCACTTGTTGCCGCAAGATTCGCCGGACGGCGGCGTCGTCGCCGGGACGCTGGACCGCGACGACGTGCCATGCAAACCGCGCGCGCGCCGCGAACTCTCGAGCGTCGATCATTGCGCGTCGTGCCACGACCAGCACAAGACCGTCGAGCAATGGCGTGCCAGCAATTACGCAGCGAGCGGCATCACGTGCGTCACTTGTCACATGCCGTTCCGGAACGGCGACCCGAATCAGGGACGCGATCACACCATGCACGGTGGTCACTCCATCGAAGTCGTGAGGAGCGCCGTGACCTTGACCGCGACGCGCACGCCGAAAGGCGTTGCCGTCACCGTCGAGAACGTCGGCGCGGGCCATCACTTCCCGACCGACGAGCGTTCCCGAGCGGCTGACATCTTCTGGCGGCCGGTCGACGCAGCCGGCATCGGTGTCGGCTCGTGGCGTTTCCTCTACCGCTTTCGCAGTCCTTATCGCCACGAGGTCGATCTGTTCGACACGCTGCTGCCCGCTCACGCCAAGCACGAGAGCGTGATCGAGGCCGTCGAGGCGAACACGGCGATCGAAGTGGCGCTCTTCTACAAGTTGACGCCGTACTGGAAGAACATGGCCGAGCCCGATCCCGACAACGAGGCGCGTTTGGTCCACCGCGTGGTCGTCGCACCATGATGCGCACTCACGCGCGGTCCTTCGTCGTCGCGGCGACGCTCGTGTGCGGCGCGTGCAGCCCGCGTTCCGAAAAAGTCGCGTCGTATGCGCTTTCGAACGTCGTCGCTTCGTCGATCACGGAGCTCGAAGCGCGCCTGGCGCAGTCCGAGAGCGCGATCCGTGCTCCCGTCACCGCGGACATGCGCGAGCGCGTTTTCGGCCTCGTCGAGTCGTTCTCGAGCACAGACGCGCGCTTGCGCAGCATGGCTGTCACCGACGCCAAGACGTTGTCGAGCGCAGAACTCGAGGCCGTCACAGCATTGTTGACCGACGAGGAGCAGGACCCGAGTCTGCGCGACGGCGCGGCGCGCGTCCTCGGCGAACACACCACCGGTGCCGCAGGTGAAGCTCTGTGCGCGATGCTCGAGAAGGGCCGCGTGGCCAGCGTGCGCCGCCAGTGCGCTTTCCAATTCGGCCGTGTGGCGCAACCGCAGTTCGCGTGGCGCTTGGGTCTGCGACTGAAATACGAAGTGGACGGTGAGACGGTCGTGTGGATCGCGCAGGCGTTGTCGCGATACGGCAACCTGTCGGGCTTGGCCGGATTGCGCGTCTTGGCGGAAACGTCGCGCGACGAAGGCGTCCGCGAACTCGCAGCTCGCGTCGCTCAGGACATCGCCGTCGAACACGGCGCCACGGAAGCTCTCGCACTCGAAACGAGCTGGAATTCGGGCGCTTTCGAAGCAGCTCGCCCCGCAGTTGCACCGGACGATCGCATGCGGCTCGAAGGCTGGCGGCGCATCGAGCGCCTGTCGCTCTTCGATCTGCGGCAAGTCGACGACGCGCGCTTCTCGCTCGTGTCGCTCGGCGATTGGATCACGCCGCAGCTCGCGGCCGCGCTGCACGATTCGAACGCCTACACCCGTGTCCACGCTGCGCAGTGCTTGGAACGACGCGGTGCGAGGTCGCGCGCAGCGATCGACAGTCTGATCGCTGCTCTACGCGAACCGCGTGTCGCACCGAATGCGGCCGCGGCTCTCGCTGCGATCGGCGACGCACGTGCGAGCGGACCGCTCGTCGGAGCACTCGAACAGCGGTCGAATCTGGACCTGCGTGTCGCGGCCGCGCGCGGGCTCGGCACGTTGAAGGCGCAGGCCGCTCTCGATCCGCTGACGCGCGCTTTCGCTGCGAGCGAGCCTGCCGATCTGCGCCAAGCTTCAGCCGAAGCCGTGCTCGCGATCGATGCGCGTGCGGAGGCCTTCGATCACCTGAAGGAGTTGTTCGCGAAGAAGGGCGGCGATACGCACGGAGCCGAGATCGCGATCGGACTCCACCTCGCCACACTTGCTACGCGCGACGATGCTGCGCGCGCCCTCTACGAGCGCTGGAGCGCGCTCGACGTGCACTCGGGCTTCATCCCGACGGCTGCCGAGACGGAAACGCGCCAAAGTGCGCGCAGCGCTCTGCTCCGCTGACGAGTTCGCGAGTTCGGCGAGCGTTCACTATCGCGTGCTGAATGCGATCCACTACCATCGGCGCAGCTCCGGGTGGAGAGCGCTCATGCTGAAGCACATCGCGATCTCGACTGCACTCGCACTCTCGTCGCTCCACGTCTGCGCGCGAGTCGCCGATCCGGCAAACCCACCCGCGCGAGTTCAACAGGCGGACGGCTCGACGCCGGAAGTGTTCGAGAAGGTCGATCCGTACACCAAAGGCAAGAGTGACGCGTTCGACAAGGCCGGTTACGTGTCGCTGGGGCCGTTCGCGTTCGCCGAAGGAATCCCGACGGCGGACATCGAAGAAGTGCTCGGCGGACTGCGCGTGTTGTGGGTCGAGACAGCGCACTTCAAATTGGGCTCGTTGTTGCAGACCTATCGCCGCGGCACGGACGATCCCGAAGAGAAGAAACTCAACGAGGAACTGTCTCGTCTGTCGAAGAAGCTGCCGCGCGTGCGCAAGGACGTGCGCGAACTCGATCCGTGGTTGCGACTGCATCTCTACGCGCAGCGGATCGAAGACGAGTACGCGGACTACATGGCGCTCGTCGGCGTGAGCGATGCGGATTTTGCGCGCAAACCAGGCGCCGCGTCAGCGGAGCCGACCGGCATCGGCAGCGGCCCCTACCTCGGCAACGAGCTCAAGTTCACCGTGCTTTTGACGGAGAAGCGCACGCAGCTCGATCGTTTCGCGCGGCGCTGGATCGGCAGTGGAGAAGCGACGTGGCACGGAACTACTTTGCCGGGCAAAGCATGGTTTCTGGGTTTGAGTGCCGAGAGCATCTCGGGCTCCGGCGTCCCACACGACTGCGCACTCCACGCGTTCGTCGTCACCGGGCTCGCCTACGAACTTTGCGACGGATTTCGCGGCTCGCGACAACCTCGTCCGCAGTGGTTCCGCGACGGGCTCGCCCTGTACATGGGCCGACGCGTCGAACCTAGATGGAGCGTCTTCGTCCCGCGCGAGTCGGCGGGCCCGGAGGACGAATCGTGGCACTTCGAGGAACGCGTCCACGGTCTGGTGACCAATCGCTTCGTGCCCAGTTTCAGCGAGATGTTCCTGCTCGTCGACAACGGCAAACTGGAGGCACGTCACTACATGACGGCGTGGTCGCGCGTGAGCTGGCTCCTCGATCTGGACAGAGCCGCGTTCCGCAAGTTCCACCGCGAGCTCAGCGAGCCCTGGGATCCCGAAAAGCCTGGCTCGAACCCGGCGGGATCCTTGGTCGAGCGCCAGCAGACGATCCTGGAGTCAGCCTTCGGCAAGAAAGTGCCCGAGCTCGACGAGGCGTGGCGCAAATTCGTGCTGCGCAAGTACCCTAAGAAATGATCCTGTGCGCAGGAATGGGTGCACACGTTGCCACTCATGGACAGATCGAGTTAGACTCGGACCTCGGTAGAGTTGGCCACAGAACACCCCTGCAGGGACTCCAAGTCATGAAGCGCTTCCTTCTCCTCACGCTCCTCGTCGCGCTGACGTCTACGACGCTCGCGGTCCACGTTCACGCCGGCTGCTGAGGCCCGTCGATCCCGATGCAACCGGGTCCGGTTGCGACGCGCGGTCCGAGCGTGGCCAGTCTGCTCGCATTGAAATGGGACTACGCCGTGACACCGGCGTCGACCGAGCGGCAGAAGGCCGACACGCACGTCAAAGCCGCGCGCAAGGCGCTTTCGCGCGAGGACGCTCTGCGCGCGCTCGCCGGTGACGATCCCCGTCCGCTGCTCGTCCTGCGCGAGTGCTCACGCTGCAACAAGACCGACGACGCGCTGCTGCAACCGGGTGGCGACAACGAGAAGGTTCTCTTCCTCGCGCGCTGGTTCCATTGCGTGCGTCTGCCGATCGACGTGGTGCATCCCGATCATCCGTTCAACGCAGTGTTCCCAGGCAACGACTCGGAGCACCTGTTCGTGACTTCGGTCGACGGGGCGTTGAAGCGCGCGCTCGAGTCGGACACCTCGCGCACCGAACTGTGCACGGCGATGACAACGGTGCTCAATGCGAGTTACGCCAAGGATCCGAGCACGCTCTACAAAGAACTGCACGTCTTCGGCGATCAGCTGGATGCGCTCGACAGCGAGAAGCGCGATCTCGAAAAGCAACGAGCCGCGTTGATGGAAGCCCGGATGCTCGACAAGAAGAAGCTCCACAAGGTCGACCAAGCACTCGAAGTCGTGCAGAAGAAGATCACCGACAAATTGTCCGCGATCCAAACCGCTTCGAAGATCGACTTGAAACCGCGCGCGAAGGACGAAAAGAAATCAGGCTAGTGCCCTGAGTTCTAGCGGACCAATCGACGGTACGGTGCCAGGTACAACCACGACGGTTCGCGCTGGCCGCTGATCGGTGTACCGATCAGCGGCCAGCGCGAACCGTCGTGGTTGTACCTGGCACCGTACCGTCGATTGGTCGAAGGCCGCAGCAAACAGCGCTGCAGAGCACGCTGATGCAATCCTCTGCCCCTCGACATCTCACCCCATCACCTCTTCGCGACCGCCAAACACTCCCTCACCCGCCGCATTCCTTCGGTGATGTTCTCGGCGCTGTTGGCGTAGCTGAAGCGCAGATAGCCATCGCCGAAAGCTCCAAAGCTCGTGCCCGAGAGACACGACACCCCGGCCTCGTACAAGAGCTTCGTCTCCAGTTCCCGACTCGGAATTCCCGTCCCCTTCACATTCGCGAACGCGTAAAAAGCACCCTTCGGCAAGATGCACTTGAACCCCGGGATCGAGTTCAACTCCTTCACGATCAGCTGGCGACGTTCATCGAACGCTCGTCGCATCGTCTCGACCGAATCTTGCGGACCCTCGAGCGCCTCTTTGCCCGCCATCTGCGCCGCCGCGTTCGTGCACGAAACCGTGTTGATCTGCAATCGCTCTGCATCTGCGACCAACGACTTCGGCCACACGCCGAAGCCCATGCGCCATCCCGTCATCGCATACGTCTTGCTCCAACCGTCGAGCAAGATCACGCGATCGCGGATCGATTCGTAGCTCATCAAACTCGTGTGCTGTTCGCCGTCGTACAAAAGGCGCGAGTAGATCTCGTCGCTCAGGACCGCGACGTGCGGCAAATTCTCGAGGCCGCTCACGAGCTTGTCCATCTCGCGCTTCGGCACGACGCCGCCGGTCGGATTCGCGGGTGAATTCAAGATGATGAGCCGCGTCTTCGGCGTGATCTTCGCGAGCAACTCGTCCGCGCTGAACGCGAACCCGTTCTCTTCCTTCAAGTGCAACGGCACGCCGGTCGCGCCGCTGTAACGGATGACCGATTCGTAGATCGGGAAGCCCGGGTTCGGATAGACGATCTCAGCGCCCGGCTCCGCGAACAATTGGATCGCGAAGAACATCGTCGGCTTGCCGCCGGGCACGATGATCACGTTGTCGGGATCGACTTTGCCGGCCTTGTGAAAGCGTTCGCAGTACGCCGCGACCGCTTCGCGCACCGGCATCAAGCCCTTCGCCGGCGTGTATCCGTGGAATCCGTCGGCGAGCGCCTTGCGTCCGGCTTCGACGATGTTCGCTGGCGTTTTGAAATCCGGTGCGCCGATGTGCAGGTGCACGATGCTCTTTTTCTGAGCTTCGAGAGCGCGCACTTTGTTGACGACTTCGAACGCGTTTTCGGTGCCGAGTTGAGCCAGACGGCTCGAAAGGGTCAGACGGGCTTGCACGGAGGTTCCTCGGGGGGATCGACGGAGTGTGAGTTCCGGAGAGCCTACGGGCCTAATCCGGAGACGGTCAAGCAACGCATCGTGTCACCGGCGGCCCTGCGCTCGCTATCGTGCCTCCACTCCATGCCGACACGACTCGTCCTCATCCTCGTGACAGTCCTTTTCAGCGCGTGCACCGAAGCGGGGCGCGTCGACATCGTCTTTCGACCCGTCGTGGCGGCGGCCGTCGCAGCGCTCGAAAAGGATGTGCCGCCGCCGCCGCCGATCCCCGCGCCCGCCTTCGAATTCAGCTCGCGCGTGCGTGCGCGAGTCGAGTCGTTGGCCGCGGATCCAGGACCGATGCACGCGATGTTGGCGCTTTCGACGCGCGACTTCGGCGACGCGGCGGTGCCGGTTCTCGCGCAAGTCTTGGGCGAAGCGAACTCGGGCACGGGCATGCGCATCGCCGCAGCCGAGATGCTGGCCGTGCTCGATTCGCCCGACGCGGCGGCGGTCCTCGTCTACCACGCGACCGAGAACCCTGTCCGCTGGTTGCGCGCTCAGTGTGCGTGGCGGCTCGCGAGCACGACGCAGGACCAGTGCGTCCCGCCATTGCTGGAGGCGATCGCTCTCGAGCGTGACGGCGAGGTGCGCGCGTTCTCGGGCAGCACGCTGGCGCACTTCGGCTGCACCACGTTCGGATCGAACGAGAACCCGCCGACGCCGTCGAAGCGCTTCGAACTTGCGGTGTGGAAGCGCGTGATCGCGTTGACGTCGGGCGCGGACACGGCCGACGTGCAGCGGCGCGAGCGTGCGATCACTACATTCGGCCTGCTGCCGGATTCGTTCGCGAAACGCTTCGCCGAAGCGCTGCACGACGAGCACGACGACGTACGCAGAGTTGCGGCGCGCACACTCGAGCACATGGGCTTGCGCGCCGAGATCGCCGGCCCGGCGCTCCTCGAGAGTCTGCTCGGCGATCCGTCGATCGAAGTTGAGGCGATCGCCGGCTTGGGTGCCGTCCACTACACCCCGGCGGTGAGTGTGATCGTCGAGCGCCTCGCAGACGGATCGCGCCCGCTCGCAGTCCGTACGGCGGCTGCGCGTGCGGTGGGAGCGCTCGAAGCCCCGCTCGGGATCGACGCTCTGATCCACGCACACGCCGCGAACGAACCGCGGGTACTGCGCATCGCTGCGGCGGACGCCTTGTGTTCCTTGGGGCGGGTCGAGATCGCCCTACCGACGCTGACGCAGGCGCTCGCGAGTGGTGGGACCGAGTCCGAGGCCGCAGCCACAGCACTCGATCGTTGGCTCGCGAGACTCGCGCGCGACGGGAATGCGCGCGCACGCTCGATCGTGGAAGAGCGCACCAAGTCGCGCCTCTCTCCCGCCGAGTTCGCGAAGCTCCTGACTGAAGCTTGGAAAGATCTCGTGCGCTGACGAGCGTCGCTCAGTGCGGACGCGAGAGAATCCATGCGACCATCGCGATCCAACCCAGCGTGTTGAACGCGAACAGCGCGTCGCCCCCGAGCAGGACGCGCGTCGGTGATCCGCCCGCCTTCTTCGTCGACACGAGCAACAGGTAACGCGCCAGGCCGAAAACGACGAACGGCACTGTCCACACCAGCAAATTGCCTCTGCCGAAGTTCGCCGACGTCTCGTCTGCAACCGTGTACATCGTGTAGGTGACGATGGTGCACGCGGCCATCACGGTCACGAATTGATCGAGGAAGCGGTGGTCGTAGTCGCGCAAGATCGCCCGGTGTTCGCCGCGGCTCTCGCCCAAGAGATCCATTTCCGCTTTGCGTTTGCACAAGGCCAAGAAGAGCGCCAAAAACATCGTGCACAAAAGCAACCAGTGGCTGATCGCCGCCGGCACGGCCAGAGCACCCGCGATCACGCGCAACAAGAAACCCGCCGCGATGCAGAATGCGTCGACGAGCACGACGTGCTTGAGCTTGATGCTGTAGGCGAGGTTGAGCGCCATGTAGCCGACGACGATCGGCAAGACCGCAACCGGTGAACCTTCGGCTCGAATCGACAGCAATACCGCGAGTCCCGCGCAGGTGATCGCGAGCGCGATCGCCGCCGGAATCGAAACGGCGCCCGACGCGATCGGGCGATTCTTCTTGGACGGGTGCGCGCGATCCGACTCGACGTCGAGGACGTCGTTGACGAGGTAGATCGCGCTCGCACCGAAACAGAAAGCCGCGAACGCGAAGCACGTGCGCACGACGTCGTCGAGGTGCTCGTCGAACAACGCGCCGCGAGTTCCGCGCGCGAACACCAGCGCGGCGAAGACGAATACGTTCTTCACCCATTGGTGCGGCCGCAGGGCGACGATCAGAGACTTCACGTGCATCGCGTCGAATCGTCGCTTCGAAGAGGCCGATTCGCGAACGTTTTCGTCAATCGAGGCTGAGCTTTTGGAGATCTTCGACGGGCGACTCGGGACCGACCTTCAGATACTTGTCCGTGTCTTTGTTCAAGAGACCCTTCTCGTACAGCGGGAAGAGTTCGATCACCCTGACGCTCAAGTCGTCGTACAGACACACTGTCCCCGTTCGGTGATTGCCTTCACCACCCTCGTTGTCGTCCGCGACGAGGACGTTCAAGCCGCCGCCGGGGAACTTCTTCAGAGGATATTGTTTCATGTCGCGACCTGCATACGCCGAGTACGTCCCGTCGATGACGTCC
This sequence comes from Planctomycetota bacterium, assembly GCA_034440255.1. Classification (GTDB taxonomy): domain Bacteria; phylum Planctomycetota; class UBA1135; order UBA1135; genus JAEUIA01. The sequence continues at coordinate 13,926 of JAWXBU010000082.1, forward strand.
TTGTTCGAGTACCACAGCTTCGGATCTTCGATGGCCCCGATCGCGAGAATCGAATCGTCCACACCCGGGCAGGTGAGCTTCTTGGCGCTGGTCTCGTTGTTGTCCCAAGCGCCCTTGTAAACGAGGGCCGTGAAGAAGCGCACACCGGACTCGTTCGGGATCGACTTGTACTTCGTGTTGTAGATCATCAACCCGTTGCCGATCTCGCGCATGTTGGCGCTGCACGCAGTCACCTTCGCCGAGTCGATGGCTTCGGGAATCTTGGGCAGCAAGAAAACCATCAAGATCCCGATGATCAAGATCACCGCGAGCAATTCGATGAGCGTGAAACCGCGGCGAGCGAGTCGTGAGGCGGACAGGATCGGATTCATGAGGTCCTTGAAGAGGGCGAAAAGCGGGCCTCGAGGCCGCCGGGGAGCGCATCGTTCTACCCGGCCGTTGCCGGTCAGTCACGGTGTTGTCGCAGAACGAAGCGCTCCCGTGCCACCGGCGCAGCCGGGCCAGCACTGGAAGGGTTTCCGCTGTGCGAGCGTCCGAATCGGCGCACTTCAGGGCCCTTCCGCCTGAATCGTGGCCTCGTCGTCAGCGGTACATGTCCGTCGGCAATGCCGGCCTCTCGATGGTCTGCCTGACAGCCTCGAAGAAATTGGTCGCCCCGCGCAAGTCCGGCGCTGCGCCCAAGAACATCGGCGGGCTCCCCCCGCGCGTCGCCGGGAAGCCGAAAAACGGCCGCATGAAAAACGCAGCCTGGCCTCCGACGGTGCCCGCGATCAGCACCCACGCCACCACCAACATTCCCGCCCGCACGCGTGAGATCGCGTGAGCCACGAACAAGGTCTGCACGCCTTTCGCCAGCGCACCTACTCCGCACACCGCGATCATGGCGATGTTGAGGCCCAAGAACTTGTCGTACTCCCCCCAGCCGTCCGTCGTCGGTCGCGCGCGCCGCGATCGCGAAGAACATGACGACTGGCGACAGGCTCGCGAGCCAGAAGCCGAGGTCCTGAAACATCGACCACGCCGTGCGCTGAACACTCGTGAACGAGAGCGGTGCTCCGAACGCTCGCGCAAGAATCCACCACGACGCACTGCACACGACCGCCGTCACGGTGACGAGCAGCGGGAACTTCAACAGATTGCGTGTCGCGTACAGCTCGCTGTGCGCCAATCCGAGCGAGAAACCGTAGAGCGCGAGCGCGCACCAGGCGGCCAGCACGCTCCGGATCATCGCGACAAGCCGAGCAAGTGCCCCATGCGCGCCAGGACGAACAAGAACACGCCGTGCCACGCGATCCACAAGAGGACGTACAGCACCAAATTCGTGTCGAGCGCAGGTCGCCGCAGCGCTCGCCACAACTGCACGACTCCGGCCGCGAGCGAAATCCACAACAACACGATGGACACGTCGCGCCAACCGATCTGTTTGGCCTCGGCGTCGAACGTGAGTTGAAGAAACCACAAGATCGGTGCGAAGCCCGCCGTGAACACTGCGGCCGCTGCCGGGATAGTCAACGCGAGTACGGCCGTGCGCGAGAGCGTCGCTCCGAAGCCCAAGTACGCGCTGAACACGAACAGACTCGGCAAGCAGATGAGCGTCGAGCCCAAGTAGAAGGCCGCGACGCGCCACCACGCATCGAGGCCGAGCACGAGTCCGTACGGCAACGCGAAGAGCGCGGCGACGAGTAGGAACAGGATCGCGAGTCGGCCGAGCGCGGTGTGTGTCTAGAGGTTCTGCGAGACGCGCTCGGGAGACGCGAGCACGACGTCGACCGCGCGAATCGGATTCGACAATGCCGCGTCGATCGTCGCGGCCGCGAGCGGCGGCGGCGGAGGTCGCCGCGGACGGATGAGCGGGAGCTCTTGCAGCGGAGGAGTGGGTGCAGTGCTCGAAACGTCGGAAGGCCGTTCGGTCATCAACTCATGATGCCCGAGTTCGGGTGAGCGCTCGATCCAGAAATGGGGTGGGCAGCGCCACGGCTGAGCTCGCTCCCGCCGCCGCAGCGGAATCGCGCCCTATTCCGCGCACACCGGTGCGCCCTTCCGGTCTCGCCTCACGACGACCGAAACGCACGCGGCGCGCCCGATGGACGCGCCGCGTGAACGACGATCGGCAGAGAGGGTCTCTGACTACTTGCGGGCCTTGGCCGCGACCGCTTCGTTGAGCGCCGCGACTTTGTCCGTCTTTTCCCACGGGAAACCATCGCGCCCGAAGTGACCGTGGTACGCCGTCTGTTCGTAGATCGGGCGCTTCAGATCGAACTGCTTCACGATCGCGGCCGGGCGCAGATCGAAAACCGTCTCGACCGCGGCCGTCAGATCGACGTCAGACAGTTTGCCCGTGCCGAACGTGTCGACGCGGACCGAGAGCGGCTTCGCGATGCCGATCGCATAGCTGACTTGCACTTCGCAACGCTCGGCGAGGCCGGCTGCGACCACGTTCTTCGCGACCCAGCGCGCCGCGTACGCGGCCGAGCGGTCGACCTTCGACGGGTCCTTGCCCGAGAAGGCACCGCCGCCGTGGCGACCCATGCCGCCGTACGTGTCGACGATGATCTTGCGCCCGGTCAAGCCGCAGTCGCCGTGCGGTCCGCCGACGACGAAGCGCCCGGTCGGATTGACGTGGTAGATCGTCTTCGCATCCAGGTACTGCGCCGGGATCGTGGCCTTGATGATTTTCTCGATCACCTCACGCTTGATCGTCTCGTTGTCGACGTCGGGCGAGTGCTGCGTGCTGATGAGCACCGTGTGCACACGCACCGGCTTGTTGCCTTCGTACTCGACCGTGACTTGGCTCTTCGCGTCCGGGCGCAGCCACTTGAGCACACCCTTCTCGCGCAATTCGGCCTGTTTCTCCACGAGGCGGTGTGCGTAGTAGATCGGGAACGGCATCAAGTTCGGCGTCTCGTTGCACGCGAAGCCGAACATCAGCCCTTGGTCGCCGGCGCCTTGTTCCTGGTCCTTGTTCGTCTCGGCCGTGACGCCGAGCGAGATGTCCGCCGACTGCTTGCCGACGACGACCATGACGCAACACGAATCGGCGCTGATACCGGATTCTTCGTCGGTGTAGCCGATGCGGCGCAGCACTCCGCGCGCGATTTTTTGGTAGTCGAGGTCCTTCGCGTTGGTCGTGATCTCACCCGCGATGACGACCAGTCCCGTCGTGGTGAGCGTCTCGCACGCGACTCGCGAATTCGGATCGGCGCGCAAGCATGCGTCGAGGACGGCGTCGGAGATCTGGTCGGCCACCTTGTCGGGGTGACCCATGGAGACGGATTCCGAAGTGAAGAGTTGTCGGGCCATGAGATGCGGGTGTGGGCTTCAGGAGAGGTGGAGTGCGCGAGTCAGTGAAAGCGCGTTTTCAGCGCGCTCAGTGCGGGCTCCGGTAGCGGGATTCCATGATCGGAAGACGGGCTGCTGGAGCTTGCGTGGGATCGGGTACGAACCTTCAGCATAACGAGGTCCAAGCCAGCGTCGAGCGCTGAAGTCGGAAGGGTTTTCTACTGCGCGGCGAGCGCGCGCTCGCGCAGGGCGGCGAGGGTCAAAAGCGTCGCCCCGCGCTGGGCCTCGACCGCTGCACGTCCGGCTTGGCCCATCGTCGCTCGGGCCGTGGGATCGGCGAGCAAGTTCGCCAGCGTGGTACCCAGTTCAGCGAGTCCGCCGATGCGACACGCCGCGCCGGCGCGTTCGAGCAATGCAGCTTCGCTCGTGAAATTCTGTACGTACGGCCCGTAGAAAACCGCGCGTTCGAGCGCCGCGGGTTCGAGCATGTTCTGTCCGCCGTGTGGGATCAGCGAGCCGCCGACGAACACCAGATCGGCGAGGCTGTAGATCGCTTCGAGTTCGCCGATCGTGTCGGCGAGACACGGCCGCGTCGGATCCGGGGCGACGCCTGAGCGCAGTTCGGTCAAGCGCTGCGGCTTCGGGCCCACCTCGCTGAGAGTGCGCACCAGGCCTTCGGCACGTTCCGGATGGCGCGGGACGAGAACGAGTCGGTCGGACGGGGCATACGAGCGCCAAGCCTCGACCAAGAAGCGTTCTTCGGGCTCGTGCGTGCTGCCGGCGACGATCACGCGTTGACCCGCTCGCGCTCCGAGCAATCGAACGAGCGCAGCCGGCGGATCGATGCGACCCGTCTTCAGCCCGTCGACCTTGATGTTGCCCGTGACGAGTATGCGCTCGCGCCTCGCCGACAGGCGCTCGAAGCGTTGCGCGTACTCCGCGTCTTGCACACAGAAGAGCGTGATGCGATTGAACTGCGGCAGCAAGTCCTTGAACAGTTCGTAGCTCGCGAAGCTCTTGTCCGTGATGCGACCGTTCACGACGGCGACCGGTACGCCGGAGCGATTCGCGCAGCGCAGGAAATTGGGCCAGATCTCGAGCTCGACGAGCACGACGCACACGGGATCGATGCGCGACAAGAACCGCTTCACCACGAACGACACGTCGAGTGGAAAGCGCACGACGGTGTGCTTCGGATACGTCTGATGCGCGACACGCAAGCCGTTCGCAGTCGTCGTGCAGATCACGATGTCCAGATCGGGCCGCTCGCGCTCGAGCAACTTCACGAGCGCTTGTGCGCCTTTCACTTCGCCGACGGAGACTCCGTGCACGAGCACGCAGCGTCGGCCGGACCTTGGGCGCCCGCGGACGCCGATTGCGAGCCGCGCACGCGCCATCGACCGAAATTCACGGTCGGTGAGCGATCTCCACGCCCACCACGGAGACGTCAACGCGATGACGACGAGCCAGACGCAGTCGTAGAACGCGTGCAGGATCCAGCGCACGAGCCCGGGATTGGGGTCCTGCAGAATCGGCGGCGGTAACGGGTCGCGCGCTTGCGACACAGGCTCACTGCCCGTGGCAGTTCTTGACCTTTTTGCCGCTGCCGCAGGGGCACGGATCGTTGCGGCCGGCGTTCTTCAAATTGAACTTGGCCGCGGGCGCGGTCTTCTGCGCGGAGCTCGCGGTGCCTGGCTGAGCTTCCTGCGCGCGCTGCTGCGCCGCAGCCAGCGCTTGCTGGCGACGCGCGACGTCGAACGCGTGCGAAGCCGGAACCGATGTGGGCCCTGGCATCTGGCGACGCACGGGAGCCGGCGGAGGAGTCGGCCGTTTGGGGTCGCTCGGCTGCGGCGGCTGCGGCGCGTTCGACACGTTCGGATTCGGAGCGGACTGGGGCGGCGGCGGCGTCGTGCCAGGTGCGAGCGCCGGATTGCGCGGCAAGCTCGACGGACCGACCGGCGAAACGAAACGCGGCGCGGGTGCGCCGGTTTGCGTCGGCGGCTGCACTTGGATGCGCAGGATCAAGCTCGTGACTTCGTCCTCGATCGCGGCGAGCAACTTCTCGAAGAGTTGGAAACCTTCCCGCTTGTACTCGTTCTTCGGATCCTGCTGCGCATAACCGCGTAGACCGATGCCCGCTTTCAACGCGTCGATCGCGTACAGGTGGTCGCGCCACTTGTCGTCAATCGACTTCAAGAGCAGATAGCGTTCGACTTGGCGGTAGAGCTCGGCCGTGACCTCTTTCTCGCGCTCGTCGTATTTCGCGATCACGAGTTCGCGAATGCCCGCAGTCGTACCGACCTTCGCAGTCGCATCGGCGGCGATGCCGTCGGGCAGCTCCGTGCCAGTGATCCGATGGAACCAGGCTTTGAAGCCATCTTTGTCGAGCAAATACACGGTGCGCGCACTGCGTTCGATCGCGCGCTCGAACATGAACTCGATCTTCTCGCGCAAGCCCTTCGACTCGAGCACTTCCTGCCGTGTGCCGTAGATCTCGCGGCGCTGTTGGTTCATCACCTCGTCGTATTCGAGGAGCGACTTTCTGATCTCGAAGTTGCGCTCTTCGACCTTCTTCTGCGCTTTCGCGATCGCACGCGTGACCATGCCCGACTCGATCGGCGTGTCCTCGGTCATGCCGAGTCGCGCCATCGCGTTCTTGACCCAGTCGCGATAGAAAATACGCATCAAGTCGTCTTCGAGCGACAGGTAGAAACGCGACTTGCCCGCGTTGCCCTGACGACCCGACCGACCGCGCAATTGGTTGTCGATGCGGCGCGCCTCGTGGCGTTCCGTGCCGAGCACGTACAAACCGCCCAGGCCTTGCACGACGCGTTCGTCGGCGTCGCACTGCTTCTTGACCTCTTGGCGGATCGCGTCGATCTCGGCCAATTTCTCGAGGTCGCCGAGCAAGAGTCCAGCCTTCTCGAGTTCCGCGTTCAGTCGGTACTCGAAATTGCCGCCGAGTTTGATGTCGGTACCACGACCGGCCATGTTCGTCGCGACCGTCACCGCGCCCTTTTCACCGGCGCGCGCGACGATGTGGGCTTCGCGCTCGTGATTCTTCGCGTTCAAGACTTCGTGCGGGACGCCGCGCTCTTTCAGCAGGCGCGACAGGTGCTCGGACTTCTCGATCGACGTCGTGCCGACCAACACCGGCTGCCCGTTTTCGTGCGTCGCGAGCAGCTCGTTCGTGATCGCTTTCCACTTCTCGGGCTCGGTGCGATACACGATGTCGTCGTTGTCTTCGCGTACCAGCGGCAGATTCGTCGGCACTTGGATGACGTCGAGCGTGTAGATCTTGTGGAACTCCCCCGCCTCGGTGATCGCGGTACCGGTCATGCCCGCGAGCTTGTCGAACATGCGGAAGTAGTTCTGGAACGTGATCGTGGCGAGCGTCTGATTCTCCTGCTTCGGCTTCAGACCCTCCTTCGTCTCGACCGCTTGGTGCAAACCGTCCGACCAGCGCCGACCGTTCATCTTCCGACCGGTGAACTCGTCGACGATGATGACCTCGTCCCCTTCGACGACGTACTCCTTGTCCTTCGTGTAGAGGTTGTGCGCGCGTACCGCGTTCTCGAGGAAGTGCGGCCAGTCTTCGTTCGGCGGAACGAAGAAACTCTGCACTCCGACCATCTTTTCCGCGACCTCGATGCCGGCTTCGAGAAGCGAGGCCGAGCGCTCCTTCTCTTTCACTTCGAAGTGTTCGTCCTTCACGAGAGCGCGAGCGATTCCGTCGGCGATCTTGTACTTGTCCGACGAATCTTGCGCTGGCCCTGAGATGATCAGTGGCGTGCGCGCTTCGTCGATCAGGATCGAGTCGACTTCGTCCACGATCGCGTAGCTCAAGATCTTTTGGACCTGATCCTCGGCGCGCGTCTTCATGTTGTCGCGCAAGTAGTCGAAGCCGTACTCGTTGTTCGTGCCGTACACGATGTCGCACCCGTACACGGGTTGACGCTCGAAGGCCGACATGTCGGACTGGATCGAGCCGACGGCCACGCCCAAATAGTCGTAGATCGGACCCATCCACGCTGCGTCGCGACGCGCGAGGTAGTCGTTCACGGTGACGAGGTACACCGTCTTGCCCGTCAAGCAATTGAGATAGAGCGGCAGAGTCGCGACGAGCGTCTTGCCTTCGCCCGTCATCATCTCCGCGATCTTGCCTTCGTGGAGCACGATGCCACCGACGAGTTGGACGTCGAAGTGGCGCATGCCGAGCGTGCGTATCGCCGCCTCGCGCACGAGTGCGAACGCTTGGGGGATCAGATCCTCGAGCGTCTTCTCACCCTTCGCGACTTGCGCCTTGAAGAGTCTGGTCTGTTCCTGGAACTGCTCCGCGGTGAGGCCTTTGGCCCACGGCTCGAGCGCATTGATCGCGGCGATCACGGGCGTGATCTGCTTGACCATGCGCTCGTTGCGGGCGCCGAAAATGCCCTTCAGTGTCGAACCGACGTTCTCGCCGAACTGGCCCAACCTGTCAGAAATACGATCCCAATCCATGTGCTTTGCCTGGCTTCTCGCGCGGGAGAGCGCTTCTTAGGGGCGGCTATTCGACCAGCCGGGTGCGGTCGAGGGAAGCGTGAGCGCGCTTTGTCGGCTTCTAGGGCGGTTTTTTCGAGGTCAATCCGTTCCTTCCTGTGCCGATCGCGAGTCGGACGTGGTGTGGGCGAGACGCGGATGGACGGGTGAGCCGAGGGCAAGGGCCTGGTGGGGACGGAGTGCGGGCGGGTTTGGAGACGGGATTGCGCGCGGTCGCGCTCGAGTGATGAGTTGGCGAACTGGGGAGTGGAAGGGTGGCGGTGGGTCGGAACTGGAACGAACTGGAACGAACTGGGTGGCAGCGGTGGCGCGCTTGGCCGCAACGGTCGCGCACTGGGTCGCAACGGTCGCGCACTGGGTCCCAACGGTCGCGCACTGGGTCCCAACGACGCCGCACTTGACCGCACTAACATCACACTTGGTCGCCACGCCCCTTTTCTTCTGACAGAACCCCGTGCGCGTGAAGCGCGGTACTCCGCGGTTCACGCGTGCGGGGTCAGCGATGCGGAGCACGCTTGTGTA
>JAWXBU010000083.1:0-10233 GCA_034440255.1 Planctomycetota bacterium
CCGGCGCGCCGCCGCGCCGGCGAATTCGCCGGCGCCAGAATCATCGCGCACCGGCACGTTTGCCGGCGCGCCGCCGCGCCGGCGAATTCGCCGGCGCCATAATTTCAGTTCCGGATCTCGACGCCGCGTGCCGTCACGAGTTGGGGCTCGGACGTCATGGTTCCCGGACCGCTGCCGGCTTTGCGCACCGCTTCTTCGATGTAGAGGTCGAGCGTCGTCTGGATCTCGAGCACTTCATCGCGCGAAAGTTGGATCGTCTTGGCGCTGCCTTGCGCGTGCAGTTCGTGGCTGAGGAGGCGCGAGAGGATCTTGAGGATGGTCAGTTGACGGGTTGCCGGGTTCATCGGTCGCTCTTCTGTTTCTAAGGAGACGTGTGCTGCGGGTGCCGGTGGCGCGGGCGTCGATCCGGTGCGAATGCGCGACCCGCCGAATCGACTCTCGAGCTCGTGAATGTGCGTGAAAAGCGGTGTCGGTGCTCGCGCGGAGTCAGCCGGCGTCGCGGAATTGTGGTTCCGTCCGCTCGCGTGTCCTGATAACAAATCGGGAGCGGCGCTCAAGCGGTGAGATGCGACTCTCCCCTGCTTTTCTTCAAACGACCCGCATCCATGCAACCCGACGAACCGCTCCCGACCGACGACGCGCCCGAGCGCGAGCGCCCAGAAAAGCCGCACGGCCGGACCGAACGCCTGTTGGCGCGCGAGCGGCGTCGAGCCGAGGCGAATCGCGCCATTCGCGACGAGAAAAAGACAGCCGCGCCCGAGGCAGATCGATTCACGCCGGTGGTCGACCCGACGCGCGAAGTGATTTTCAAAGGCAAGCGCCTGAATGCGTTCCAGGTGCAAGCCGTCGACGCGATCGCGGCCGGTCGGGACGTGCTCGTCAGTGCGCCGACGGGTGCCGGCAAGACCTTGGTCGCCGAGTACGCGATCGCCGACGCAGTCAAGCGCGGCAAACGCTGCATCTACACGGCACCGATCAAGGCTTTGTCGAATCAGAAGTACCGCGACTTCCGCGACGATCCCGAGATCGACGTCGGATTGATGACGGGCGACGTGACCATCCATCCGGGGGGACGCGTGCTCATCATGACGACGGAGATCTTGCGCAACGCGATCTTCGACGCCCCCGAACATCTGTCGGACGTCGAGTACGTCGTGTTCGACGAAGTGCACTACGTCGACGATCACGAGCGCGGTTCGGTGTGGGAGGAGTCGCTCATCTTCGCGCCGAAGTCGATGCGCCTCATCTGCTTGTCGGCGACCGTGAGCAATGCCGACGAACTCGGCGCGTGGCTCTCGGAGATCCGGGGCCGCGAGACGGTCGTGATCCAGAGTTCGCGCCGCCCTGTACCGCTCGCACATCGTTTTTTCACTGCGAAAAGCGGTGTTTTCGAGCCTGGGGATCTCGATCGCGTGAGGAAACGCGAAGCTCTGTCGGACACCGTGCAGAAGCACAAGGCTCACAAGCAACCGCGCGGCCGCGGCCGTGCGCACCAGGAGGCTCCCGACGCTCGCGCACTGTTCGACTTCCTACAGCGCCGCGAACTCTTGCCAGCACTCGTGTTCGCGTTCAGTCGCAAGGACTGCGAGCGCCAGGCACTCGCGAACGCGGGCCGCGAACTGCTCGACGCAGCAGAGCTGGAGCGCATGCGCGTATTGCAGGGCGAACTCATCACGCTCTTCCAATTGGATCGCGCCGTCGAGGGCGGAGAGATCATGTCGATGGCGCGGCGCGGACTCGGCTACCACCACGCCGGCATGCTGCCTATCCACAAAGAACTCGTGGAGCGCATGTTCACTTCGGGCTTGCTCAAGATGCTGTTCACGACCGAGACCTTCGCGCTCGGGATCAACATGCCTGCGCGCACCGTCGTGTTCCAAGCGTTGCGCAAGTTCGACGGAGTGACGTTCGACTACTTGTCGACACGCGACTACATGCAGATGGCTGGGCGCGCGGGTCGTCAGGGTCTCGACGACGAGGGCCTCGTGTACTCGCTCCTGTCGCCGAAGGATCTCGTCGAAGCGCCGCTCAAGCGTTATCTCGCCGGCTTGCCGGAGCCTGTCGAGAGCCGTTTCGGCCTGTCTTTCAGCTCGATTTTGCATTTGATCGAGCGGCTCGGGCGCGAGCGGTTGGTCGAAGCGTGGGAGAAGTCGCTCAACGCCTTCCAACATCGCCGAGGGACGAAGAAGCAGGTCGACGCGAATCGGCGTGAGCAAGGCCGATCGTTGGACGCGCGGGTCGCGTTGCTGGACGAGCTCGGTTACTTGGACGGCGACAAGCTGACGTCGCGCGGCAAGATCGCGAAGCTCATCAACGGTTTCGAGCTCCAATTGACCGAGTTGTGCTTCGGCGGATTGATCGAGAATCTGCCTGTCGACGCGCTCGCGGTGGTGTTCGTCGGATTGATCTACGAAGAGAGACGTCGAGGCGAGATCGGTTGGGTGCCGTCGAAATTGCACGGCAACGTGCGCACGGCGGTGCAGAAAACGATGCATCAACTCGTGATCAAAGCGGCGGAGCACGGTGTCGCCGATCAGATCAAGATGCCGGATTGGGGCTTGTCGCAATTGGCGCAAGCCTGGGTCGCGGGTGCGGATTTCGACGCCATCGTCGAGAACGCAGAAGTGACGCCGGGTGACATCGTGCGCACGTTCCGAATGGCCGTTCAGTTGATGCGGCAGCTCCGGCGCGCGATCGATCCCGAGTGGGATCTCTCGGATCGGCTGCTGCGCGCGATGGAAGCGCTCAATCGCGACGTCGTCGATGCGCGCGCCCAGCTCGAATTGGGCTGAGTTCGCCTACGTTTCGACATCGCGAATCGGCACCGAGCCCAACGTTGTAGAATGATGGGAAGCGCTCCGACGCGCACGGTCCGTTTCCGCATGTCCGCCCTGAAATCCGCCGCACGCTCGATCCTGCCCGACAGCACTCGCGCGTGGATGCGACACGTGATGGACATCGTGAACACGGAGTACCACTACCGTTTCCGCCGCGCCGAAATCCGCGCGCATCTCGAAGCGCTGCGCAAGATCCCGCGCGGATTGCACGTCGAAGGCACGAACATCTGCAACGCCGAGTGTGTCTTCTGCGCCTATCCGCAGATGGAGCGCAAGAAGCAGACGATGTCGATGGACGACTTCCAGCGCGTCGTGGCCGAGTACCTCGCGATGGGCGGGCGTCACGTTTCGCTCACTCCGATCGTCGGCGATCCGTTCGTCGACAAGCACCTGTTCGAACGTCTCGATCTCTTGATGCGCGAGCCGCGTGTGACCGGCATCAGCTTCTACACGAACGCGATTCTGATGAGCCGTGAGAAGAGTGCGCGCATGATGCAGTACGCGTCCAAGTTGCACGTGCACGTCTCGTGGGGCGGCTTCGATGCCGCGACTTGGAACACGATCATGGGCGTCACGAAGTTCGAGGCCGCACGCGACGCCGTGCTCGGATTCCTCGAAGAAAAGCGCGCGCACAGCTCGCCGATCCCCTTCACGCTCGCGCTGCGCTGCCCGGATTCGGCCAAAGTCGGTCCGTTGTGGGAAACGTTGCGCGCTGCACGCGACCAAGGTCTGGTCGAGATCGCCGGCATGCCCGACTACGACTCGTGGGCTGGCAAAGTGAAAGACTCCGATCTCCAAAAAGTCGGCCTGCGTCCGCGCAAAATGCCCTTCAAACTCGGCGCCTGCGAACTGCTCTTCACCAAGCCCGTCGTACTCGCGAACGGCGACGTCAATGCGTGCGCGTGTCGAGACGTCGAAGCCGAATTGATCGTCGGCAACGTGAAGACGGAGCCGCTAGAGAAGATCTGGGCCGGCCGCAAGATCGACGACATCATCGAAGCTCACGAGCGCGGCGAGTACCCCGACGTGTGCAAACGCTGCACGTATTTCGTCAGCGTCTACAACTCACGCCGCTCGCGCACATTCGACGACGGCGGCAAACTTGCCGGGAATTGGGCCGAAGATTGAACGACAGCACACTGGAACTTTCGAACTCGGACTGGGAGCGGCTGCGCGCGATGCGAACGTCGTTCCTCTCGCAGATCGACGCGACGACGACACTGCCGGACTACTGGAACTCGACGCGCGACCTCGAGATCTACGACGCCACGTTCGGCGCGCGCATCGCGTGGAAATGGAACGCCGTGCTCGGCGAGATCGCGCGGCGCGGCGTCGAGATTCCGCACGGACCGGTACTCGACTGGGGCGCCGGCACCGGCATCGCTGGGCGCGCATTCTTGCGTCATTTCGGCACGAAAGAGCGCAGCGTGAGCTTCCTCGATCGTTCGCGAGCGGCCGTTCAGTTCGCGGAGCGCAAGACGCGTGAAGAGTTTTCGGACGTCGTGATCGTGCCCCCCGCGGTGGCTGCGACGTCGTCCTCCACGAGCGCTTCCGAACCGAAGTCCGGCGGCACGGGAGTCATGCTCGCGAGCCACGTGATCGACGAGCTCGACGATGCCGGGCGCGCCGAATTCGTCGCACGTGCACGGACCGCACAACTGTTGATCTGGGTCGAATCGGGCGCAAAAACGACCTCGCGCGCGCTCTCGTCCGTGCGCGACGCACTGCTCGACGACTTGGATCCGCTGCTCCCGTGCACGCACCGATCGACTTGCGGCGTGCTCGCCGAAGCGCGCGCGAACGATTGGTGTCACCACTTCGCACCGCCGGCGCCCGACGCCTTCACGACGCTTTTCTGGCGTACTTTCTCGCGTACGTTGTCGATCGACATGCGCTCGCTCCCCTACTCGTACCTGGTCGCGCGCCGTCGCGAGAGCGAGCGTCGTTACGATGCGGATGTCGTGCGCGTGATCGGTACGCCGCGACTCGACAAGGGACGCGCTACGTTGACCGTCTGCGGTACGGACGGTTTGCGCGAGAGCATGTTGCTCGAACGACTCGACCGGCCCCGCTTCAAGACGCTCGAAAAGGGCACGGCCGAGCGCCGCCTCGCGATCCACGAGAAAAATGGGCGGATCGAGCGCATCGAAACCCGCTGACAACGCGGTTTCTCGTGTAGATTTGTGGGGGTAGGCCCCCCACCGAAATCCCATGACGAACCCCACACGCCTGTTGCGCCGAGCACTGCCGCTCTCAGGCCTCCTCGTCCTTTCGGCCCCTTCGTTCGCACAGTGCGCAACCGAGCGCATCAGCATCGATTCGGCTGGCACGGCAGCCAACGGGAACTCCGGCCTCGGTGCGCCGAACGTCAACCGCAACTACATGTCGGGCGACGGTCGCTTCGTCGCCTTCTGGAGCGAGGCCTCCAACCTCGTCGCGAGCGACACGAACGGCGTCGCCGACGTCTTCTTGCGCGACCGCATCCTCGGCACGACGACACGCATCAGCGTCGACTCACTGAGTCTGGAGGCCGACGGTGCGTCGAGCGATCCGGCTGTGTCCGCGACAGGTCGCTACATCGCCTTCGCGAGCGCGGCGACGAACCTCGTCGCCAGCGACACGAACGGCAAGACCGACATCTTCGTGCGCGACACGGTGCTCTCGACGACGACGCGCGTGAGCGTCGACACGCTCGGAAACGAAGGCAACGGTGACAACGCGCGTCCCGACATCTCCGCTGATGCGCGCTTCGTCGCGTGGCACGGTACGAGCTCGAACCTGGCGTCGCAGGACACGAACACCACGCAAGACGTCTTCGTCACCGACCGCATCACGGGCATCACGAACTGCCTGTCGGTCGACGCCTTCGGTGTGTCGGGCACTGCGTTCAGCGGCAATCCGGCACTGTCCGCCAACGGGCGGTTCGTCGCGTTCCACAGCCAGGCCTCGAACCTCGTCACGGGTGATCTGAACTTCGTCGTCGACGTTTTCGTGCGCGACCGCGGCACGTTCACGACGACACGCATCAGCACCAGCACGATCGGTGAAGAGGGCGAGTACGACTCGCAAACGCCGTCGATCTCGGCGGATGGACGCTACGTCGCGTTCGCCAGCGCGGCCACGACCCTGGTGCCCGCCGACACGAACAATCTGTGGGACGTGTTCCGGAAGGACCGCACGACCGGAGTCACGAAGCGCTGCTCGGTCAACAACACGCTCACGCAAGGCAACTCGGTTTCACAGAACGGCTCGATCTCGGCTGACGGACGCTTCGTCGCGTTCATCAGTTCGGCCACGAACTTGGTCGCGAACGATACGAACGGCGGGACCTTCAACCTCAACACCGACGTGTTCGTGCGCGACATGGGCTTCAATGTGACGAACCGAGCGTCGGTGGATACGAACGGCGTCCAGGCCGATGACCTCGGTTCCTCGTACAACGTGTGCTTGTCGGCAGACGCGTCGACGGTCGCGTTCTACTCGGGAGCCACCAATCTGGTCGCAGGCGATACCAACGGAGTGTTCGACGTCTTCGCGCGCAGCTGCGGCAATCCGCCGACGCCGACGCAAGTGTGCTGGGGCGACGGATCGGGAGCGACGTGTCCCTGCAACAACCCCGGTCAAGCCGAGCGCGGCTGCAACAACTCGTCCGCGACCGGCGGCGGACTCATCACCTCGACGGGTGCTCCGCGCGTCGCCGCTGACACATTCACACTCAACCTCTACGGCTTGACGCCTTCGACCGCCGTGCTCTTCTTCCAAGGAGATCAGGTCTTTGCCGCAGGTGCCGGAATCTCGTTCGGCGATGGTCTCCTGTGCGTCGGTGGAAACGTCGTGCGCTTGGGAGTGCGCTTCGCAGCAGGCGGACAAGCCAGCATGGGATTCACGTCGGGCGACGTACCCCTTTCGCAATCGGGCCTCATCCCGGCCAGCACGACCTCGCTGCGCTACTACCAAGGTTGGTATCGCGACGTGGCTGTGTTCTGTTCGCCGGATGCGTATAACCTGACCAGCGGCTTACTCGTGACCTGGGTCCCCTGAAGTCCCACCAGGCATAGGCGCCGCCTTCAACATGCGCTCGAGCCTCCTCGCTACCTGTGTCACTGCGTGCGCCCTCGTCGGCGCGTCCTTCGCTCTCGATTCCCAGGCATCACAGCCGCCCGCGCAGCGAGAGGCGCAGGTCTTCACGGCGACGAACCGCATCGCCGTCGTCGGAGCGAGTCTCTCTGCCGGGTTCCGACTCGACGGCAACACGGATCCTTTCGCCGTGTCGAAGATCGACTTGGCGAAGATCGTCGAAGCTTCGTTGACCGCAAAGCACGAGGAGCTTTCGAACCAAGCTAGCGCAGCCTTTTTCATGGATCCGCAAGGTTCGGCGCAGCGAGGGTTCGAAGCGATCGCGGAGTACAAGCCGACGCTCGTCGTCGCGCTCGACTACTTGTTCTGGTTCGGCTACGGCATCAAAAAAGAGGAGCAGCGCGTGCCCGCCGTCGAACGCGCGCTGGCGGCACTCTCGAAAATCGAGTGCCCGATCCTGCTGGGCGACCTGCCCGACATGGCGCTCGCCAGTCGGACGCCGGATCCCGTTTTCGGTCGGCCGATGTTGCAGAAGGCGATGCTGCCTAGCGTCGAGACGCTCGTGCTCTTGAACGCGAAGATCACGGAGTTCGCGAAGGCGCACCCGAATGTGGTCGTGGTGCCGCTCGCCGAACTGACCGCCAAGCTGCAATCGGACGCCGAGATCAGTCTGCGCGGCAACACGTATCCGAAGGGCTCGATCGACATGCTCATGCAAGGCGATCGCTTGCACACGACGCTCGAAGGCACGTGCGCGGTGTGGGTCGTTGCAGTCGACGCGTGGATCGCGCACTCGAAGGACGTCCCGGCGAGTGCGTTCGTGCTCGACACCGCGAAGCTGGCCGCGAAAGTGCGAGGCACGAAGAAGGATGCTGTTCCGGCTGGCGCCCCGAGTGGAAAAGTGCCTGAAACACCGGCTCCGAAGTGAGCTTCAGTCGGCCGAGCGCGCCTCGGCCATCAGCACCGGACTCGCGGCGAGTGAATCGGTGCGCAGGACAGCGCCGCTCGCCGTGTCCACTTCGCCGAACTGCAACACGCCGGTCGGGCAGCTCTGCACGCACGCGCTGCAACGCACGCACTGCGGATCGGCCATCGGCAGTCCCTTGTTCGCGAAGTTCATCACGTCGATGCCTTGGTGACAGACCGACGTGCACACGTTGCACGAGATGCACTTCTTCTTCTCCGCAATGATGCGGAAGCGCGAGAAGCGCGCGTAGACGTGCATCAAGGCGGCGAGCGGACACGCGAAGCGGCACCACACGCGACCGGAGAAATGCCAATAGAGTCCGACGCCGAGAATGCCCGCCCAGAAGAGATCGACGAACCAGACATAGTTGAAGACGGGCAGGTCGTGCAGCAAGTACTGGAAAACGCGGCCGAACGGACCGTTCGGGAAGGCCCAACCGAGGCTGCGTGCGAAGAGCAGCACGAACGAGAACAAGAGGAACGCTTGCCCGACGAAGTTGAGTCGGTTCGAAAACTTGCCGTGCGACATCTTCGTGCGCTGTGTGTCGCCGAGCGTCTCGGCCAGCGCTCCGCAGGAACAGATCCAACCGCAGTAAGCACCTTTCCCCCACTTCCAAACGATCGCGGGGATGATCACGAACGTCTGCACGAGTGAAACGATCAACCAACCCCACATCGGTTGATCCGTGAACACGTTCCAGAAGAACAGCGGCCACGCGAGCACGAATCCGAAGGCGCGCCAGTATTCGCGGCCGTGGCCGTAGTCGGCTTTCGGCATGAATTCGTCGGCGAAACGGCCCAAAACGCCGTGGTCGAAGAGACCGACGTTGCCCATCCACGGCAGGATCGCGTACGGCAGCAAGAACAGCGGCACGATCTGCACGAGAGCGAGTGTCAGCGTCTGCACCTTCACGTACGGCGTCTTGCGGCGTCGAATGCGCCTCCAACCGAACAGCGACACGGCGACGCAGTACGCGAACGAATAGTAGAAGCCCGGCTCGCCGAGCGAGATCTTCAGCGTGCCGATGAGCGTCGTCTTGTCGGCGAAGACTCCACCCAGCGACGCCCACCACTCTGGCACGCGGTAAGGGAACCAACCGTGCCTCTGCACCGCTTCGCCGATGCCGAAGTACACGCCGCTCTTCTTCCAGTGGTAGACGAAGAACGCGGCGGCCAGGAGGAGCACGAGCGCAGCGAACCATCGCACAGACCGCTCACCGTGGATCGCCACGCCGCTCTTCCTGAAGAAGGCGAGCGGCGCCTCGCGACCGATCATCGAGAAGACGACGTCATTCTCGAGCTTCTTCTCCGAGCCTTTGGCGTCGACGATCGACACCGAATCGTCGTCGATCGAGCGCACCTTGCTCGCCAGCTCGAGCGCGATGCTGCCGGTCTTCGCGCGCTCGCCCATGAACGCGCCGACGGCGGTGGTGACGCGTTCCGAGCTGGGCGTCGACACCTCCACGTCAGCGGTCGGATCTGCGCGCAGCATCTCGAGGCGCTCGACGTTCTCCGGCTTCGGTCGCGCGAATTCCGGTTTGCGGTAGGACAGCGTGACGCTCGCGCCGCACTGCGCGAGAGCGATCGCCGTCTCGAGCGCACTGTCACCACCACCGACGACGAGAGCCTTTTTCCCGGCGAACTCCTTCGGATCGTGCAGGCGATTGAACACCTTGCCCTTCTCCTCACCCGGCACGCCGAGCTTGCGAAAATTGCCTGAACGTCCGATCGCGACGATGACGCGCCGTGCGCGGACAGGCTCTGCATCCGCGAGCGCGACTTCGAGCACTCCGCCGGAACGCTTCACCGATTCGACGCGGCCGAGCGTCGGTTTGACGCCTGCTCGTTCGACCTGCGCGCGCATCTCGTCGAGCAGTGGCTCCTTCACTTGTGCTGTGAACTGCAGATCGCCGAATGGCGTCATCTCGGTCGGGTACGTGTAGATCGGCTTCGCTTTGGGAAAGTTGACGACGGTCGAGAACGCTTCCGACGCCTCGAACAGAGTCGCTCTGAGTCCCCGCTTCTTGGCCTCGATCGCGGCCGCCATTCCCGACACGCCAGCGCCGATGATGACGATGTCTTGAAGGTCGCCGGCATCACTTTTCCGCTCGCGCGCGAACTCTGGATCCTCGGCGATGTGCTTCACCGCACGCGCGCCCGTGTCGGACGAGAATTTCAGCAGCGGAATGCCGGTCAAGTCGCCGACGACGTAGATCCCCTTTACATTGGTCGCGCCGTGCTCGTCGACGATCGGCAGCTTCTCGACCTCTCCGGCAGGCCAGCGCAGGTGCAGCCATTGAGCGTAACGCTGGATCACATTCGGCATGGGGATGGCCCTCTAGGCGTCGCGCGC
>JAWXBU010000084.1:0-15842 GCA_034440255.1 Planctomycetota bacterium
CTCCGTGCCGGTCCCGCGCCGGCGCCAACCTCCCCGCATCGTCCGCTCCGCTCCGGTCCCGCGCCGGTCGCAACCTCCCCGCATCGTCCACTCCGTGCCGGTCCCGCGCCGACCTCCGTGCATCGTCCGCTCCGCGCCGGTGCCAACCTCCCCGCATCGTCCACTCCGCTCCGTGCCGCGCGCCCGCGCCGACCTCAGTGCATCGTCCGCTCCGCTCCGGTCCCGCGCCGGTGCCGACCTCCGCGCATTTTCCACTCCGTGCCGGTCGCGCGCCGGTGCCAAGCTCCTCGCATCGTCCTCTCCACCCCGCCCATCTCCCCCTCACTCGCGCCCCTCGTGTTAGCTTCGCATGCATGAAGCGCACGCTCTTCGCCCTCCTCGTTCTTCCTCTCTCCTCTCTCCCCGCCCTCGCGCAGTGGTCCTCGAACCCCGCCACGAACCTCCCGATCGCCGACTTCACCGGCGACCAAGCCGTGCCGCTCATCGCAGCGAGCGGCGACGGTTCGACGTGGATGGCTTGGTTCGATCAACGTGGCGGCACGTACGCCGTCTACGCTCAGCGCGTCGACGCACAAGGCAACGAGACGTTCGCGCACGGCGGCGTCCTCGTGTCGGGCAATTCGCAGAGTTCGTCGCTGCAGGGCTGGGACATGATCTCGGATGGCGCGGGCGGCTGCGTCATCGCATTCACCGACACGCGCAATGGACCGGACCTGGACGTGTACGCGTACCGACTCGACGTCGCGGGCAATCCGCTGTGGGGCGCGAACGGTGTGACGATCTCTTCCAACACGACTTCCGAATCGAACCCGGTGCTAGCGCTCACCACCGACGGCTACTTCATGTGTGCCTGGAATGACAGCCCGTCGCCCGGCCCCGGCGCAGTGCGCATCCAAAGACTCGATGCCGTGGGCGCGATCCAATACCCGGTCAACGGAATCGCGATCGTCGGCGGCGGTGTGGAGCGGCCGAGCTTCGCGCAGATCACCGCCTCCGACGCGGGCTCGTACATCGTCTCGTACACGCGCGAGTTCTCGGCGACGTCGGGCATCCGCCACCTGCGCGTGCAGAAGTTCGACGGCGCGGGAGTCGCGCAATGGAACTCGGGCAACCCCGTGTCGGTGTACGACGCGAACTCGCTGCCGATCGCGCATCAACACCAACTCCGATCCGACGGCGCCGGCGGTGCGTACTTCGCGTGGCACCGCTCCATCACCGCCTTCGAGGTCATGACCCAGCGCGTGGATGCAACCGGCAGCGAGGTGTTCCCTCACAACGGCGTGATCATCTGCGCCGACACCACGATCGAGCTCAATCCTGCGCTCAGCGTCGAGCCCACGTCCGGCGACGCGTTCATCTTCTTCAACAAGGAGAACGTCGGTCAGACGATGTACAGCCTGTCCGTGCAGCGCATTTCGACGACAGGCACGCTGTTGTTCGGAAGCAACGCGATCGACCTGATTCCAATCGAGAGCGTCGTGAAGTCGATCATGAAGAGCGTTGCATACGCTGACGGTGCGGCGTGCTGTGCGTTCCGTGCGACGGGCCCGGTCACCACCGACCTGATCAGCATGCGCGTCGACGGCAGCGGCAACTCGGTGTGGGGTGCGCCCGTCGTCGTGTGCTCGGTCGTGTCCGGCAAGCAGCGCACCGCCCTCGGTACGGACGCGAGCGGCGTGCTGCGGATGATCTGGGGCGACAACCGCACGCCTGCGAACGGCAACGACATGTACGCGCAGAACGTGAACGCGGACGGCTCGCTCGGCAACGTGACGACGCCGAGCACGAGCTTCTGCTTCGGCGACGGCACGGGCACCGCGTGTCCGTGCGGCAACAGCGGAGCGAGCGGCAGCGGTTGCGCGAATTCTGCGTTCGTGAGCGGAGCCAACCTTGCCGCGAGCGGTTACGCGAGTGCGACGAACGCGCTCGACACGCTCGTCTTGACGGCTTCGAACATTCCTGGCCCGGGCTTGTTCTTCCAAGGCACCCTTCCGTTCGCGGGTGGACTCGGAATCACGTTTGGTGACGGACTCCTGTGCGCGGGAGGAACGATTCAACGCCTCGGCGTCGTGTTCCCGACCGGAAGTTCGGCCTCCTATCCCGGCGGTTTGACGCCGTCTCCGATCCACATCGCCGGTGCGACGGCGGCCGGCGACGTGCGCCAATATCAATGTTGGTATCGCGATTCCGACGTCGGCTTCTGCTCGTCGAGTACGTTCAATTTGACGCAGGGTGTGACGCTGACTTGGAGTCCGTGATCGTTCGCGCTCAACGGGCGATCAGCTGTCAAGCGAGGAAGCGCGCGCTCTCGCCGGGTGTCGGCAAGCGACAGCGATCGGCGGCTCCGAACCACGAGTGCCGACGCGTCGCGACGAAACGGTAGGCCGCATCGCGAAGGAAACGCGGGATCACGCGACCGATCGAACCGAGGAGACCAAAACCGCCGCCGATGTGGTGCAAGAGACGCAGCACCGCGTCGCTCCGGACGTGCAGCCGGCCTTCGTCGTAGAGCACTACCGTCGCCAGATCCGTCGGCTTCGCCTCGAGCGCGAGCTTGGCGTAGGTCGGGCCCTGCAGTGGAGCGAAGCGCAACTTCGCTCGCACGTCGTGGTCCAAGCACCACTGCACCGACTTCGCGCACAGTCCGCACTCGCCGTCGTAGAAGAGGATCGGTGGTGTCGAACTTGATTCGGCGGACATGGCGCACTTCGTAAAGCCTCGCGCAGGGCCGTTCAACGACGAGGTCAGGGCTCACGCTCGCCAGGCGTTCTGCGACAGACGGTTTTCGAACCGCGTCGTCCACGGTTTCCGTCGCACGGAACTCCGGCAGAGGTCGCGCTAGTTACACTCCGGTCGATCCCCCCACTCGAATCGGAATCGAAAAGCCCATGACTGTTCGCTTCTTCGCAGCGCTGATCTTCGTCGCCCCCATTGCTCTGGCCGCTGACGGCTACAAAGTCCCGCCGCAAGCGATCGTCGACGTGCTCGACGCGCCCATGACACCCGACGTGCAACTTTCGCCGGACGCGAAGTGGATGTTGCTCGTGTCGCGGCCGGCGATGCCTTCGATCGAGGACGTCATGCGCCCGTGGATCGGTCTCGCCGGTGTGCGCGTCGATCCGACGCTGCGCATGCCGCAGATCGCGACATTCTCGACCGGGATCGTGTTGCGTTCGCTCGACGGGGGCATCGAGAAGAAGATCGCGCTCGAAGACGGCGTGCGCATCGTCGAGGTCGCGTGGGCTCCGTCCTCCGAACGCTTCGTCTTCAGCATCGCGACCGACAAGGGTCTCGAACTGCGCTCCGTCGAAGTCGCGAGCGCAACGGCGGAGCGCGTGAACATCGGCGGTCCGCTGAACGCCGTGATCGGTCGTCCGTTCACGTTCGTGTCGAGCGGAACGGCGTTGATCGCGAAGCGCGTGCCTTCGAATCGTCGCGACGCGCCGCCTGCGGCACCGACTGCGCCGACCGGACCGAACACGCAGGAATCGAGCGGCAAGAGCTCGCCGTTGCGCACTTATCAAGACTTGCTGAAGACGAGCGCCGACGAGGACATGTTCGAGTACTTCGCCGAGAGCGAACTCGTCGAGATCGCGCTCACCGCGGGCGCCGAGTCGAAAATCATCGGGAAAACAGGCCTGATCGCGAGCTGCGATCCCTCGCCCGACGGCGCGCACTTGCTCGTCGAGCGTTTGAAGCGGCCCTTCTCGTACGTGTTGCCGTGGTCGGCGTTCCCCGCAGCGACCGAAGTTTGGTCGCGCGTCGGACAGTTGGAGCGCGTCGTCAGCGACGTGAAGCTGGCCGATGACATCCCGATGGAAGGTGTGCGCACCGGACCGCGCGACCCGCGTTGGCAAGCGTCCGCGCCGTGTCTCTTGTGGTGGCTCGAAGCGCTCGACGGCGGCGATCCGAAGACGAAGGCCGAGAAGCGCGATCGTTGGATGCGGCTCGTTCCGCCGTTCACGGGCGGGGCAGAACGCGTTTTCGAGATGACGAATCGCGCGCGCGGTTTGACCTGGTTCGAAGAGCCGAACCTCGTGCTCGCCGGCGATTACGATCGCGACCGCAAGTGGACGCGCACGCTGCTCGTCGACTTGGCGCACATCGGTGAAAAACCTGTCGTGATCGAGGATCGCAGCGTCAACGATCGCTACGGCGACCCGGGTACGCTTGCGACGAAGTTGCTCGCGAACGGCGAGCGCGTCGTGCGCAGCGACGGCAGTTTCGTGTACCGCATCGGATCGGGCGCGAGTGCGACTGGCGAGCGGCCATTCCTCGATCGCTGTGATCTTTCCAACGCGCGCACCGAACGTCTGTGGCAATGCTCGACGAGTGCGTACGAGCGCCCGGTCGCGATCGTCGCGAGTTCACAGAGCACGAAGCCGACGATCGTCACGTCCTACGAATCGCCGACGGACGTGCCCAACTACCGCTTGCGCGAGCTCGAGACCGGCAAGGAACTGGCGCTCACGCGCTTCACCGATCCGCAGCCCGCGATGCGCAACATCGAACAGAAGCTCGTCACGTACAAACGCGCGGACGGAGTCGAATTGTCGGCGACGCTGTACACGCCGAAGGACCGGAAGGTTGGCGAGCGTCTGCCGCTCTTCGTGTGGGCCTATCCGAGCGAATTCACGGACGCCGCGACTGCGGGACAAGTTTCGGGCTCGCAGAATCGCTTCATCCGCGTGCGCGGTCCGTCGCAGATCTTGTTCGCATTGCACGGCTGGGCCGTGATGGACAATGCCGCGATGCCGGTGGTGGGCGATCCGGAAACCGTCAACGACACGTTCCTCGCGCAGATCGTTTCGAATGCGCAGGCGGCGATCGATCACGCGGTGTCGCTGGGTGTAGCGGATCGCGAGCGTTGCGCGGTCGGCGGTCACAGCTACGGCGCGTTCATGACGGCCAACCTGCTCGCGCACTGCGATCTTTTCAAAGCCGGCGTGTGCCGCAGCGGTGCGTACAACCGCACGTTGACGCCGTTCGGATTCCAGAGCGAGCGTCGCACGATCTGGGAAGCGCCGAAGAGTTATCTCGATCTCTCGCCGTTCCTCGTCGCGAACAAAGTCAACGAACCGATTCTCTTCATCCACGGAGAGAAAGACGACAACACGGGTACGTTCCCGATCCAGTCCGAGCGCATGTACCAAGCCGTGAAGGGCAACGGCGGCACCGCGCGTTTGGTGGTCTTGCCCGGCGAAGCGCACGGCTATCGAGCGCGCGAGTCGGTGCTGACGACGGTGGCGGAGATGTTCGAGTGGTCCGATCGATTCACGCGCGATGCGAAGTCGGACGTCGGCGAGAAGCAGCCGGTCGAGGCGGGCACGGCGCGCTGATCCTTCCTCGCGCCGACTGCGCGGACTCTTCTAGCTGCGCCGCGCGCTTGCTACATCGATCGCCGTGGTCCGCGCTCAACCGCATCTCTTGCACGTCTTCTCGACGTTCGTTCCGGCCGGGCCGGAGACGCGCACGGTCAAGATCATCGAGGCACTCGGGCACGAGTTCAGGCACTCGATCCTGGCGATGGACGGGCGTACGGACGCGCGCGCGCTGCTCTCGGGCAAGTGCGATGTGAGGATCCTCGACAGTCTGCCGCGTGCGGGCTCGCTCAAGACGTTGATGCGATTGCGCAAGCTCTTCGCGAGCGAGAAACCCTCCGCGATCCTGTCGTACAACTGGGGCGCCTTCGACGCCGTGTTCGCGGCGCGCACACTCGGTTTCAAACGGCTCGTGCACCACGAGGACGGCTTCACGAGCGACGAAGCAGTCGAGTTCAAATCGCGCCGGGTGACCGCGCGCAAACTCATGCTGCCGGGCGTGTTCAAGGTCGTTGTCCCCTCGCAAAAGTTGTTCGGCATCGCCACCGGTCTGTGGAAGCTCGCACCCACGCACGTGTCGTGCATTCCGAACGGCGTCGCACTGGATCATTTCGCTCCCGCCGATGGTCATCCGCAGTTGCGGCGCGAACTCGGCATCCCCGAAAAGCGCCTCGTCATCGGCGCGTGCGGCCACCTGCGACCGGAGAAAAATCCTCTGCGTTTGTTGCGCGCCGCAGCACGGATCGAGCGCGAACAGGACTTCCACGTGCTGATCCTCGGCGACGGGCCCGAGCGCGCCGCGTGCGAAGCATTGGCGCGATCGACGGCATCCTTGTACGGCCGCGTGACTTTCGCGGGCCACGTCGCCGATCCGACACAGCACTACCGCGTCATGGATCTGTTCGCGATCTCGAGCGACACCGAGCAGATGCCCGTGGCACTCATCGAAGCCATGGCGAGTTCGCTGCCCGTCGTCTCGACCGAGGTCGGCGACGTGCGCGCGATGTTGCCCGACGAGCAAGGCGAATTCGTCGTGCCTCTAGGCCAGCACGAGACCGTCTGGCCGCTCGCCGAAAAGCTCACCGCGCTGCTGAAGGACGCTGCCAAGCGTCGTGCGTTCGGCGCTGCGAATCGTCGCCGCGCCGAGGAGCGCTATTCGTTCCACGGCATGTTGCGGGCCTACCGCGATGTCTATCAGGCTGCGACCGCTCGCGCTTGAGGGCGGCGCTGCCGCTCGAAGTGGACGTACATCCACAGCACGATCGCCGGGGCGATGAACAAACAGCCCAGCGCCTGTGCAGCGAGCGGTTCGACAGGCCGAGGCCATACCTCCGCCGTCGCGACGGGCCACAACAGGAGAGCGGCGCCGACGGCGGCGAAGACGAGTCCGAAGACCAGCGACAAGCGCCGCAAGCCGCTCGGAATGTGAATGTCGCCGTGATCCGAAACGCGCGGATCGTGTCGTCGATTCATGAGCAAGATCAGCGCTAGAAACGGCGGAAATACGCGGTAGGCGGTGTGCCACACGGCAAGGCGCACGGGATCGTTCGTGAACTTGTCCCAATGACGGATCGTGACGACGCCGAGCGCACTCAACACCGGCAGCGTCGCCCACAACACCAGCGCCACATTGTGCCAAACCTTCGCGAAAGCGACGCGCGTGTACAGGTACACCACGGAGAAGTACATCGAACCGAACATCATCGCGGAGGTGCGCGGCGCGAGCGGCCAGGCGAAGTTCTCGGCCGTGTTCTCCGGATGCACCATGAGTCCGTACGCGACCGGGAACACGACGACGACCAGGGCGCCGAAGAGGACGCGATGGATCCAGAAGATGCGATCGTCGCGGGGAACTTGGGTCATGCGTTCGAGTCTCGTGCGAGAGGAGTGTGCGCGCGCCGTCGCACAGTGTCTTGTCCGCACCGGAACGTCGGATTTCAGAGGATTTCGCGCACGTTGTGAAGTGCCGCGAAGTTGAGTTATCCTCAGCCGATTCGGACGAGATTCCGAAGAGTTCCCTCAGGACGAGACATGCCGACACAGACGCTCACTGCTCCTCCCACGCAACTGATCGGAAGCATCATCGACCGCGCCTTCGCGCAAGTGATGATGATGATCCACATCGCGAACCATCGCCCCGACAAGCGCCGCGGCGATCCCAAGGTGGGCGGTCACCCGGCCTCGTGCGCGAGCTCGATGCACTTGCTCGGTGCGCTGCACCTGTGGTCGAAGGAGCCGCAGGACTTCGTGTGCTGCAAACCGCACGCATCACCCGTCGATCACACCTTCAATCACTTGATGCAGTTGTTCTGGGACGACAAGGCCAACGCCTGGCATTCGGTCGAGGACGCGAAGCGCATCATGACGCGCCTGCGCAAGTTCCCGGTCGCCGGCGAAGAGCCTGTTTTCCAGAGCTACCACGCGAAGACCGATCCCGACTCGTTCCACTTCTTGCCCACCGGTTCGGTCGGCATTCCGCCGGTGGTCTCGATCTACTTGGCGCTCGCTTACCGCTACGCGAAGGACCACGGTTGGAAGGTGCCGGAGAACGCGCACTTCTGGTCGATGATGGGCGACAGCGAGTTCAGAGAAGGCTCCTTGCTCGAAGCGTTGCCCGACGTCGCTGAACGTCAGCTCACGAACTGCACCTGGATCATCGACTACAACCGCCAAAACCTCGACGGCACGCGCATCCCGAACGAGCGCGGCTTGTCTGGCGCGGACTGCGATCGCATCGAACGTACTGCCGTCGCGAACGGTTGGAAAGTCATCCAAGTCCGCCACGGAAAATTCCGCGACGAACTCTTCGCGCGACCGGGCGGCGCGGGTTTGAAGAAGCTCTTCGAAGGCGGACTCTCCGACTACGAATTTCAGATGTTGCTCTTCAAGGGCGACGCCGCCGAGATCAAGCGCCGCGCGGCCGAGCGCGTTCCCGATTGCGCGAAGATCGTCAAGTCGCTCAGCGACGCCGAGTTGTTGAAGGCCTTCGCCGACCTGGGCGGACACTGCGTCACGAAGTTGATCGAGGCCTACGACAAGGCGCGCAGCGACGACACCGCGCCGTACTTGCTCATCGTGCACACGATCAAGGGCTTCGGGCTCGAGTGCTCGGCCGATCCGTCGAATCACTCGGCTTTACCGAGCGAGAAAGAGATCCAAGCGCTGCTCAAGGCACGCGGACTCGACGCGACCGATCCGTTCGCGCTCTTCGCTCCGACCAGCGCGGAAGGCCGCTTCTTGGCCGAGCGCCGGGACAAGTTCCGGAAGGGCATCGACGAGCACAAAGCGCTCAAGAAGGCCAACCGCGAGAAGGTGCGCGGTGCGATCGCGAAAGATGGCGGGCTCCCCGAGAGTCTGGGCATCGACATGTCGCTCTTCCCGATGACGCACACGCAGTGGATGTGGGGACAGCTCGCCGCGAAGCTCGTGCGCATCGGCACGAACGACGAAGGCGGACCGCAGACGGCGGTCAGCGCGAAGACGCTGCAGCCCGACGAACAACGCTGGAAAACAGCGGCCGACATGGTGCTCACGCTCTCGCCCGACGTCGGGACGAGCACGAACATTTCGCCTGGCATGGACAAGCGCATCTACGGTCCTGGATACCAACCGGATCTCGAGGACGAGCTGCAGGTCAAGTACAAGCACCCCGAGCTCGCGGCGACCAACGAACCGTGGACGCGCCACATCCGCTTCGAGATCGCCGAAGCGAACTGCATGTCCGCTGCGGGCGCGTTCGGCAAAGTCGGTCACTACATCGGCTTGCCGTTCATGCCGATGATGACCGTCTACGACTTCTTCATCAAACGCGCGCTCGACCAGCTCTACTACAACCTCTACTGGGGTTCCGAATTCGTTCTGATGGGCACGCCTTCAGGTGTGACGTTGAGCTCGGAAGGCGCGCAACACAGCTGGAAGTCGGACATTCAAATTCCGAATTTGGTGACGTGGGAGCCGCTGTTCGCAATCGAGGTGGACTGGATCCTCTCCGACGCGATTCGTCGTCAGATGACCGACGAGAACGAAGGTCGCAAGGGCGTGCTGATCCGCGCCGTCACGCGCGGCGTGCAGCAGTCGCTCTTGCTCGAGAACGTGCGCCGTCAAGCGCGATCGAAACTCGACGGAACGAACAACGGCGCGTTGAAGCCTGCGGGAGCCGGTGACGAATGGGTCGACGCCGTCGACGAAGCGACGCTCGCCGTCCTCGACGACACCACGCTGCTCGAGCGCGTGCGGCAGGAATGCTTGGCTGGCGCCTACTACCTCGTCGATTGGCGCGGCTATCAGGGTTACGAGCCCGGTGACAACGTCGTGCACATTTTCGCGATGGGGTCGCTCGCGACCGAAGCACTCGATGCGGCGAAAAACCTGCTGGAAAAGGGCATTTTCGCGAACGTGATCGCCATCACGTCGCCCGATCTCCTGCTCGGGATCCTGGGCGAACAAGACGAGTACCGCCACTTGAAGGAAGGTCTGGCGATCACCGGCGATCTGTTCGCCACGAGTGGTTCGAGTGATTCCGAAGCCGGCCTCGCGAGCCTCGCTGGCCGACGTATTCCGATCGTCGCTGTGTGCGACGGTGAAGCCGGGCTGGTCGACAACATCGGTTCGATCGTGGGCGTCAAACAAGTCACACTCGCCGTGCGCAAGTTCAGCAAGTGCGGACGGCCCGACGAAGTCTTCGAGTACCAACACCTCGATGCCGCGAGCATCGTCGAAGCGTGCGGCAAGGTGCTCTCCGAAACGGCGCTCGAGGATCTGCGCGTGTCGCCCGCGTTGCTCGAACGCTTGGCCGGTCGAGTACACGACACGCGTCGCGACTGGCGCGAGCTCTGGCCTGACGCGCGCGAGTCGTGATGACGAACGATCGTTCGAAAGGTCCGATCGGACGCGTACCCGACAATCCGGCTCCGTTCGAACCGTTCGGCGTCGCGAGTTCGGAGCGCATCTATCACTCGCCGTGGTGCGGCTTGCGGCGCGACATGGTGCGTTTGAAAAACGGCGCCGAGCGCGAGTATCACGTCTTCGAAATCGGTGACGCGGTCGCAGTCGTGCCGGTGCTGCCGGACGGCCGCATCGTGTTGATCGGTCAGTACCGCTATCCGCACGGGAAGACGCACTGGGAAATTCCCGCGGGTCGTTTGCACGACGACGAAGAGCCGCTCCTCGCTGCGCAACGCGAACTGCGCGAAGAGACCGGGTATCGCGCGCGGCGCTTCGAACCTCTGCCCGGTTTTTATCCGTCCAACGGAATCACGGCGCACTTCGCGCACGCGTTCGTCGCGCTCGAGTGCGAGAAGGTCTTCGAGCTCGAGTTGGACGACACCGAGCAGCTCGTCGTGCAGGTTTTCACGCGCGACGAGGTCGCGAACTTGCTCGACGCGGGTCGCATCGAGGATGCGTTCGCCGCGATCAGCCTCATGTACTGGCTGCGCCGCAGCACCCCGTGAGCCTCAGCACGGGGCCGAAACAGGCTCTCCCGTGCGTCCAAGGCGCTTTTCCCGAAGTTCAGGGTTTGGTGAGGCAATTCCAAATCCGTAGCGGTAAGCTCCTCGCCCTTTCATTGCACAGCTTGCCCATTGGATGGACCAACAGGGAAGCTCGCAAGACAACGATTTGAGTTCGATTCCATGGGTACCAAGCTCTACGTGGGCAATTTGTCCTACTCCACGACCGAAGCGGCTCTCCGCACTGCATTCGAGGCCGATGGCCGCGAAGTGCGCGAGATCGCGATGATCAGTGACCGCGAAACCGGACGTCCGAAGGGTTTCGCCTTCGTTCAGATGGGTAGCGAAGAAGACGCCAAGCAAGCGATCGCCGCTCTCGACGGTCGTGAACTCGACGGTCGTCCGCTGCGCGTGAACGAAGCGCAGGAACGCCAAGGCGGCGGCGGCGGCGGCGGTGGCAGCGGCGGCGGTAGCCGTGGCGGCTACGGCGGCGGCGGCGGCGGTGGCCGCGATCGCGGTTATTGATTCTGCTTGGCGTCCGGATCGGACGCTGAAGAACAGATGTGAGGCCCTGCTGCGCTTGTCGCAGCGGGGCCTCGCTCTTTTTTGCATGGTGTCAGGAGGAGCGATGCGGTGCACGCTTGGGTGGTCGCTTGTTTGCGGCTGGCCTCGCTTGGTGCTCGTGCTTCGCGCGCCTACGGCCTGCGCGGGTTTTGAGTGGGAGAGGTAGGGACAGATGGATGTGGACGCATGGACGTACCGACATCTATCCCGTGAGCTTCGAGGCTGTTCCGACGACGGAGTTTTGTCGGATGGAAGTGTCGGACTGGCGTGACCTCACGAACCGCGAGGCGGGAGAGCAGAGCGCAGGCAGCTGGAAGCAGGGGACTACACAAGCGTGCTTCGCATCGCTGATTCCGCACGCGTGGACGGCGGAATACCGCCGTTCACGCGCACGGAATTCTGTCAAGAGAAGAGAAGGGGCGTGGCGGCGGAGTGTGCCGAGTCGCTCGGGTTGGAAGCGGGTGTTGTATTGAAGCTGGTTACGGCGACCGAGCGGACTCGAGCGTCAGAATGGAAACGTCAGGTCCAGTGAGGCTGGACTTGGCGAGCGAGTGTGCCGAGTCGCGCGGGTTGGAAGCGACTGTTGCGTACGGGGCGACGACGCTGTCCGATTGCCGAACGCCGAAGTGATCAGGCGCGAGAGGATGTCTAGCACGGATCTCGCACCACGTTCGTAGCGAGGTGATGCCGGCTCGCGGCCTACATTGCATTGCCAGGCCGACTCAGCGGAGCAAGCGCAATTCGAGCCACGGGCCTGGTCGATCGACTATCCACAGCGCAGTCAGGGGGAACTCCATTTCGAGAGGCAGGAATGCTTCACGCGGTGGCGTCGCGGAACTCGACGGGCTCACGATCCACGCTGTTTTTCCCGGCAAATGGGCTCCGAACATGAAATCGAAATCGTCATTCGAAAGCCGCCGATCGACTCGCAAGTAATGCGTGACGGACAGGCGCTCGAACACGGCTTGGGGCGTCGTGCCCAGCGCTTCCAACTCGGGGAAGACGTCCGCTCGCCGCTCACGATCGTTGTAACCGAACACTTCTTCCAGGTGCACTGCGTTCACGCCTGCGCGCTCAGCTGTACCGCGATCGAGCTCCCTCTTGCGAGCTTCTTCGCGCGTGCGCAACTCTTGCTTGCGTGAGTTGCGAATCTTCTGCAACGCATGGATCCCCCGCTTGTCGAGATCGACTTCGGGCCCGTAGCGATCGATCGCGATGCAGGACGAGTCGGGCAATTCCGCCAGCCTCGCATCCGCGATCGCGCGCGTGTCGTCGCGCATCATGATCCAGTCGAAGCGCGCTGCCTGGACGAGCGGGAACGCGAGCAGGACGACGATCACGGCTCGCGCGCCCCGCGAATTCCACAAGCTCTCGACCGCGAGTCCAGCGGGCAGTGCGAGCAGCGTCGTGATCGGCAGCATATAGCGCACGTGGTCGCTGCGATTGGTCAAGAAGATCGCCGCCCACACGAGGACGAAAATCAGCGGACCGCGCAAACTGCGCCGACGCCACGCGACGACGATTCCGAGCAGACCCAGACACACGACGATCGGGTCGTAGCCGAAGAGACCGCGTGTGAGTCGCGGAACAGAGGCGAGCGAAAACTCGGGGATGAAGCTCAGGCCGCCGCCGAAGTTGAAGCCGCCTAGATCGTCGATCTGCTTTCCGCCCACGGACTGCTCCGTAGGCGTGAAACCGTAGCGCAGGAGGTACGCGTGTCCGAGGGCGAGGGCCACGAGCACGAACGCGAGCACTGCGCTGAAGCCGCGCACGATTCGCGTGCGCAGTTCGCTCCCCTTCCAGCCTGTCGGCGCAAAAGCCCAAGCGAGTGCCGGGAAAGCCAGCGCACCGAGTCCACCCGTGTGCGCTGCGAACGAAAGTCCAGCGAGCACGCCCGACCACACGAGCGTTTTCAATCTGGGTTGGTTGACGTACGCGATGCCCGCCCACGCGGACGTGACCATGAAGAAAACGACTGGAATCCAAGGCCTTTCCTGCGTCGACATCTGCACGGACAGGAGCCCTGTGCCCACGAGCCATGCAGCGACCCACGCGCCTTGCTTCATGCCTGCTGCGCGGGCGGCGCGAAAGATCGCCCAAGCGGTGAGAGCACCGAACACAGCGACGAGTCCGCGCGCAATCCACGCCGCGTGCGCCGGATGTTCCAGCAAGTGATCGCCGAATTCGCGCACGCCCGCCCACGCGCCGCTCGCGCGACCGACGACGTACTGCAATCCGTACAGAGGCAAGAGCAGATACGGCAGGAGATTGGGGTAGGGCTGGGACGAACTGACGACCGGGATCAGATTCTGGTCGCGCGCCATGCCCAACGCTGCGCGCACGATCGAATTGTCGGGGACGTAGATGCGCTCACCGCCGTGGTCGAGCGGCAGGATGCGCAGCGCGAGCGGGAGCAGGAAGAGCAGGATGAGCGCTGCGAAGCGCAATCGGCCCGAAGTCTTCACGTCGCTCACTCGGCTCATGCCTCGGGATCGATTTCGAAGCGCTTCAAGAATTCGTCGTTCGTCTCGACGTCGTCGAGTTTCGTGACGAGCAAGTCCATCGCCTCACTGAAGTGCATTTTGGTCAAGACGCGGCGCAGGATGTGCACGCTCTTCAAGCGTTTCAGTCCGAGGATCTTCTCTTCCTTGCGCGTGCCCGATTTTTCGATGTCGAGCGCCGGGAAGATGCGCCGGTCGGCGAGCTTGCGCGAGAGCACCAACTCCATGTTGCCAGTGCCTTTGAATTCCTCGAAGATCAACTGGTCCATCTTGCTGCCCGTGTCGATCAACGCGGTGCCCAAGATGGTCAAAGAGCCGGCTTTTTCCGTGTTTCTGGCGCTGCCGAAGATCTGACGCGGACGTTCCATCGCGCGCGAGTCGAGACCGCCCGACATCGTCTTGCCCGAACCGCCGGACAGGTTGTTGTAAGCGCGCGACAACCGGGTGAGCGAGTCGAGCAACAGCACGACGTCGGTGCCGAGTTCGACGAGGCGCATGCAGCGACGCCACACCGCTTCGGCGAGTTGCACGTGCATCTTCGGCGCTTCGTCGGACGTGCTGACGAAGACGTTGCCCTTCGTCGAACGCTTCCACTCCGTCGCTTCTTCCGGACGCTCGTCGACGAGCAACACGAAGAGTGCGACGTCGGGGTAACCCACCTCGATGCCTTTCGCGAACTGACGCAAGATCGTCGTCTTGCCCGTGCGCGGCGGCGCCACGATCAAGCCGCGTTGACCGCGACCGACCGGGCACAGGAGATCGACGATGCGCATCGAGACGTCGCTCGTCGCGTCGCCGACCGCGTAGTGGAAGTCGGGATCGATCGTCGTGAGCGTCTTGAAATCAGGCAAATTCTTCACGTCATCCGGCGGTTTGCCGTCGACGCTCGTGACGTCCGAGAGCGCGTACTTGTGTTTCTGTCCACGCATCAAACGACCGGTCACGATCGATCCGTCGCGCAACTTGTGTATCTGGATCAAACGCATCGGCACGAAGATGTCGGCCTTCGAGGGCAGCCACTGCGCCTCTTGTTGACGCAACGTTCCGAACCCGCCCATCTCGAGCACCAACATGCCCGTCCCCTCGGCGGGCATCGGTTCGCGCTCGACCACGTCCGGCCTGTGCGCACCTTGCTGATCGCGTGCGACTCCTTGTCGATCTTCGCGCGCGCGCGGTCGACGATCGTCTTCAGGGCGACGCGGCAGTTGTGCCGGCTCGCGGCGGCCGTGAGTTCGTGCCCCACCGCCGGCGCGATCGTCTCGTGCTGGAGCGCCGCTGCGAGCGCGCTCCGAACCGAACGCTCGCGGATGTGTTCGATCCGCACCGTCGTGCTCGCGTCGCGGAACTTCGTCCTCGGCGAAGTCGTTGCGCTCGCCTTGCAGATTCTCGCGCCCGGAACCTGCACCCTCGTGGCCCTCGTGCTCGGTTTCGTCGCCGTGCGGGAGATCGTGTTCGTCTTCGAACGGCAGCACGGGTTGGTCGGTGGTCACGGGCCCGTCGTGGAAACGCGCGCCGTCGTTCGGGCCGGCATTTCCCGCAGGATTCTGGCCCGGTCCGACGGGAGCACCTTGCCCGCCGCGTCCGCGACGCCGGCGACGTCCGCCGCGTCGGCCGCCTCCGCGTCGACGATCGGGCTTGCGCCAGTCGACGCCTTCCCCTTGATCCTCGTCGTGCGAGCGCTCACCGTCCACCGGACGCGGGCCCTCGCCGGTGCGAGGTTCACTTGCGTACCCAGACTCGCTGGAGCGCGGTTCGTCGTACGGGCGCGGAGCACGTTCGGTCGTTCCTGCATCGCGTGGCGAGCCCTGCGCCCCGCCGTCGCGGCCGAAACGTTCTTCGCGCGGTGCTCGATCTTCGCGCACGAAGCGGTCATCGCGGACGGGACGGTCATCACGCGGCGCACGGTCATCACGCGGCGCACGGTCGTCGCGCACGAAACGGTCGTCGCGCGGCGAACGCGAATCGCGTGAGGACGGCCCCTCGCGCAGCGCTTGCCCATCGCGAGGCGC
>JAWXBU010000085.1:0-18707 GCA_034440255.1 Planctomycetota bacterium
CCAAGTGCGGCTTCGTTGCGGCCCAGTGTGATGTTGGTGCGGCCAAGCGCGGCTTCGTTGCAGCCAAGTGTGATGTTGGTGGCCATCTCCAGCATCGTCGCACCCCAGTGTGCCTATCCGCCGCCGACCTTGACCTCGTTCGAATCCGGCTGCGTACCAGGCGTTTCCAACGCTCGTTCGCTCGCGATCGAATGCTCAGAGCAACGTCTCGCGCGGCTCACCCTTCGGTGCAGCACGCCGCTCGAGAAGCTGACTCAACATCGCGAACAACACTTCCCGCGCGTACGGCTTACGCAGAAATCCGCTCGCGCGTTTGACCCGCTTCAAGTCGATCGAGGACGCCGTCGCCAGCAACACCGGCAGATCGACAAGTCGCGGATCCGCACGCACGTGCGCCAGTACTTCCTCACCGTCGATCTCGGGCATCGCAAAATCGAGGATGAGCAGATCGGGCAAGGGTTCACGCGCCAACCGATCGATCACTTGCCGTCCGTCGTACACCGTCTCGACTTCGTATCCACGCCCGCGCAACAACGCCGCCAACCCGCGACACACGTCCGTCTCGTCGTCCGCAACCAGCAAGCGCGCTTTCTTCTCGTTCTCTTGTTCGACCTTGGCGATACCCTCGGCGAGCACGCGCAAATCGGCGTACGTCGGCAAACCCTCCGACGCCCACGCCGCTTCGATCGCCAGCTTGAGCGAAAGGTTGTGCCGCTTCAGTTCTTGCCACGCGTCGTAGTCAGGACTCTCCGGCCGCACATCCAAGTCGTCGTGTGTGTCGACAGCGAAGAAGTACTCGGTGTCGACCAAGTATTCCTGCACGACGAACTTCATGAACGGATAGCGCGCGTTCCCCAGTCGCAGCATGTAGCGCGTTTGACTCCCGCACTCTCCGGCGCGCGGCTTCTCGAAACGCTTGAAAAGTTCTTCGAGCGTAGCCACGTCCTCGAAGTCCTTCTCGGTGACGCGTGGTCGTGGAAAAGCCGCACCAGGCCACGCGATCTCGAGGTAGACCTGGATCGCACGGCGCACGAGTCCGGTCGTCATCTTCTCGAGGCGCATGATTGACTCTCGCCTAATTTCGATCGTGCGCACGAGCCGCGAGATCGATCAAGCGGGAGCGCCTCCCGTAGCCTGTGTCGCTCGCATTTTCGCTGTCGCCGGATCGCGGGCGGGATCCGAGCCTGATTCGTGGCTGGGGGCGACTTTCGCAGGCATTTCAGGCACTCGCAGGGTGCCGACGAGATCGTTCACGTCGCCGATCCCTGCTGCATCGAGCATGTCCGAAATCTCGCGCGCCAAGCGTCCGACGACGGCTGGATCGCCAAAGCTCGCCGTTCCGATCTGAACGGCGCGACAACCGACGACCATGAACTCGAGCACGTCGGCCGCCGTCGTGATGCCGCCACAACCGATGACCGGAATCTTGACGCTCTTCGCGCATTCCCACGCGCAACGCAGCGCGATCGGTTTGATCGCGACGCCCGAATAGCCGCCTTGAACGGTGAAAAGGCCCGGTTTTCCGCTGCGCCAATCGACGCTCATGCCGAGCACCGTGTTCACCGCGGTGATGGCGTCAGCACCGGCAGATTCGACTGCGATCGCCATCTCGCTGATGCGTGACACGTTCGGCGAGAGCTTGGCGAAGATCGGCTTCGTCGTCGCACGCTTGACTTCGCTGATGACGCGAGCGGCCATCGCAGGATCGGTCGCGAACGGCAATTTGCCTTCCTGCACGTTCGGACAAGAGAGATTCACTTCGAGCGCGTCGACGGCGTCTTCCTCGGAGAGTTGGCGCGCCACCTCGACGAAGTCTTCGACACATTCTGCGCCGATGTTCGTGACGACGCACGTGTCGATCGCGAGCATCGAAGGCAAGAGCTCGCGCCGGTAGTACGCGAGCCCTTTGTTTTCGAGGCCGATCGAATTCAAGAAGCCGGCCTCCGTCTCGCAGATGCGCGGCGTCGGATTGCCGTGGCGCTCTTTCAGCGTGACCGTCTTGCTGACCAGTCCGCCGATCGAGCGCACGTCGGCCATGTGGCGCATCTCCGCCGCGTGTCCGTACGTGCCCGACGCGGACAGGATCGGATTCCGAAGCCGGAGCGGCGGCAGGTGAATGGCTAGGCGGGCCATGATCGCAATCTACGCGTCCCCTCGCGCCTGGGCAACCGGAGCGTCGGCTGGCGGCTTTTCCCGACGAAAACTGGTCGCGAGCAACACCACGGCGCCGACGGTGATGCACGAGTCGGCGACGTTGAAGGTCGGGAAGTGGTAACGCCAGACGCCGAAGTACACGTCGATGAAGTCGCGCACCGGTCCGAATGGTCGCTCTCGATACCAATGGTCCAGCTCGAGGTCGCGCGCGCGCAGCAGATTGTCGTAGAGGTTGCCCAGAGCTCCCGCGAGGACGAGGACGAAGGCGGCGACCAGCCATGGCCGACCGCGCGGCGTCTTCACCAAGAGCCACACGAGCAAGAGTCCGGCGAGGACTCTGCCGCCGATCAAAAGCCTCGGAAACGAATCGAGTTGCCCGAACGCGGCTCCCGGATTCAACGACAGCATGAACGTGAACCAGCCATCGAAGATCGGATAGCGCAAGTGTCCATGCCCGCACGCGTCGACGACGAGCGTGCCCGAAGTCTCGGCTGCTTCCATCCACGCGAAAACAGCGCTCTTCGACCACAGGTCCATCGCGATCAGTGCGAGGACGAACACGAAACGCGTCACGATCGCCTGTGCATTGGGTCGCATGACGGTCGGCGTCGACGCGGATGCAGCGCGCGTTTCGATCGACGATTCCGTTTCGGTTTGGAGCGCGCTCATCGATTCAGGCGCTCACTCGCGTTCACAGCGCGCCTTGTTCTTCCTTGCGCTGGCACTCGATGCAGTTGCGTGCGTGAGGCACCATCTTCAGGCGCTCCTTCAAAATCATGTTGCCGCAACCTTCGCACGGGCCGAAGGTGCCGCTCTTGATGCGATCGAGAGCCCCGAGCACTTCGCGCACGGTTCCTTCGTCGCGCTCGAGCAGCTCCAAGCTGAACTCTTGGCTGTAGCTGTCCGTGCCGCCTTCGGCATTGACTTCCTGCGGAACGCCGCGCTCGCCGAGCGCTTCTTGCTCGAGTCGATCGATGTCGCCTGTCAGTGCCGCGAGCATCGTGCGCAAGTGCGCTTCGTAGACTTCCAGTTCCTTCGCCGTGAGTCGCTTCATGGAATGCGGGGGTCGTCCTGGTGCCTGTGTTTCGTCCCGGGTGTTCTGCCGAAAAGCCTGAAAGTGTCGACCTGCGGGGGCGCGCCACCGGAGCGCGAGGGCGAAAAGTATAGGAACGGCCCCCACTCGCCTCAAGCGGGTCCCCGGACGATCGGCGCCTGCGAACTTGAACGCGCCGCGCGCGCGTAGGAGGCTCGGCGCACGATGGGCGGAGCGCGGCGCAAGGAATCGGACAGCGTGCGCGCCCCCCGGGTCGGAGCGGCAGCCGCGGCTGAGTCCCGCCTGCCCGCCGAACTGCAGGAAGGCCTGGACGACTACCTCGTCGCGCTGCGAGCCGAAGCGGGTGCCGCGCGCAACACGCTCACCGCGTACCGAGGTGACTTGGTGCGTTTCTTCACATTCGCCGCCGAGAAGGAGTGCGCGACGCTCGCGCGCATCGATCCCGAGTGCGTCGTCCAGTATTTGACGTGGCGTCGCGCGAGCGGTGCTTCGGAAGCGACTGTCGCGCGCAACATGGCCGCGGTCCGCATGTGCTTGAGGCACTTGGTGCAGAGCGGTGCCTTGAAAAAGGACCCGACCGCGTTGTTGTCCTCGCCGAAACTCGGGACCTCGCTGCCCACGACGCTCTCGCCCGACGACGTCGAACGCTTGCTCGCCGCTCCACGCGGAGAAGCTTGGCGAGTCGAGCGCGACACGGCCTTGCTCGAAGTCTTGTACGCATCGGGTGCGCGCGTTTCGGAGACCGTCGGATTGAAGACCGATGCCGTCGATCCGTCGTTGCGAGTCATCCGACTGACTGGAAAAGGCTCGAAAACAAGGCTCGTTCCGCTGGGGAAGCGCGCTCGCGAGGCTCTGACGCGCTGGGTTCAGAACGGCCGGCGGTTCGTCGCGAAGAACTCGCGCACGGACTCCGTCTTCCTCTCGAAGAACGGCAAGCCGATGCATCGCAACGACGCTTGGCGGGTTGTGAAGCAGTGCGCGCTCGCCGCAGGATTGTCGGACGAGATCTCGCCGCACTCCCTGCGCCACAGTTTCGCGACGCACCTCGTCGAAGGCGGAGCCGACTTGCGCAGCGTCCAAGAGATGTTGGGTCACGCGTCGATCAAGACGACCGAGGTCTACACGCACCTCGACTCAGAAGCGCTGACGGCGCTGCACAGAACGTTCCATCCGCGCGCATGAATCTCGTTGACGAGAGAGCGAGGCGCCGATGCAGCCCGTGAACGATGCCGCTCCGTCGCGCGGGCGTTTGATCGCCGCTTTCGCCGCCGTCTACATCCTGTGGGGATCGACGTACGTCGCGATCAAATTCGCGGTCGAGACCCTGCCGCCGTTCACGATGGCGGGCGTGCGGTTCGTCACGGCCGGAATCATCTTGTTGGCGTGGACCCAGCTGCGCGGTGAGGGCGGCGCGACGCTGCGTCAATGGCGCTCGGCTGCGATCGCCGGTGCGTTGATGATGATGGCCTCGAACGGTCTCGTGTGCTGGGCCGAAAAGCGCGTCGATTCGAGCTTGGCGGCGTTGCTCGTCGCAACCGTGCCGCTGTGGATGATGACGCTGGATTGGGCGCGCCGAGGAGGCTCTAGACCGTCGGCCGCAACACTCACCGGCGTGATCGTCGGTCTGGTCGGCGTGGCGATCCTCGTTTGGCCGGAAGAGGGCCGCGTTCAACTCGATTTCGCCGGCGTCGCGGCGTTGCTCGTCGCAACTCTGTGCTGGTCGATCGGTTCGATCTACACGCGCTCGGCCGATCTGCCCAAGTCGATGATTCGCGCAACGGCGATGCAGATGACGTGCGGCGGCGTGTTGCAGTTCGCGCTCGGCACGGCACTCGGCGAGTTGCAGACGTTCGAGCCCGATCTCGTCACCGCGAAGTCCGTGTGGAGTCTCGCTTATCTGCTCGTCGCCGGTTCGCTCGTCGGTTTCACGGCGTACATCTGGCTCTTGCGCAACACGACGGCGGCGCGCGCGGCGACGTACGCGTACGTCAATCCGATCGTCGCCGTGATCTTGGGCGCGTGGCTCGCGAGCGAGGAAATCACGTGGCGTAGATTGGTCGGCGCGGGCGTCGTCCTCCTCGGCGTCGTCTTGTCGCTCACTGCTTCTGCAAGCTCTCGAGCACGCCTCGCCACGCAGCCACTTCCGCCGGATCCTCCGCCGACTCCGGCGGCAGACTCGCGGCGAGCTTGAGTCCATTTTCGATGCAGCGCGCGGCCTCTGCATTTTCGCCCAACTTCATGTGCGCGCCGCCTTTTTCGATCCACACGCGCGGTGAACCGGGTGCGAGCTCGAGCGTCGCTTCGAACGCGATCAGCGCGTCCTGCGGTCGTCCGGCGAGATTCAACACTTGCGCGAGACGCAGCGCGGCGTCCGCGTCCTCGGGCGAGTGATCCGCGTACCACGCGAAGGGAGCGACAGCTTCCAGAGGCCGTCCCAGGTCGAGGGCCGCGAAGCCGAGGTTCAAGAACGCGACCTTCGTCGGCGTGGGCTCCAGGTTCGAGCGCTCGACCGCCCGCCGCGCGTAATCGAAGCCTTTTTCCAAGTGTTTCTGCGAGTTCAATGCATCGACGACGGCGAGTGAGCGGCACGCCGACGACGCGTTGGAGAGCAGTCCGGCGTCGAGCCCGGCTCGCAGTCCGCGCTCGCATTCGGCGAGCGCACTTTCGAAGTGGGTCTGCGCTCGCGCGGGATCCGTTTCGTTCTCACCGAGCCGCAGGTGCGCGAGCGTCAAGTTGCGAAACGCGGGCGCATCGTCCGGTCGAACGGCGACGGTCTTCGTCCACAACGTGATGTCGTCGTGCCAGATGCGCGACTGCGCTCGAGTCAGCGGAACGAGCGCGAGGACGATCGCGACGCCGACTGCGGCGAACACACTCGCTCGCGCCGGGTGCGCCAGCGCGGCGCGCAAGAGTCCACCGCCGAAGAGCAATGCGAACGGCATGCACGCGAGGTAGCTGTAGCGATCGGCCACGAGTTGCGGCCCCGTCTGCGTGAGGCCCAAGACCGGCCCGACGAAGATGGCGTAGACCAACAAGCCGGCGACGAGCGCCGGTACGCGCTTGCGCCACAGCCACGCGCATGCGGCAACGACGAGCACCGTGACGATCGCGATCGCGAAGCGCGGCTCGGCGGGGCTCGCGACCGCCGGCAACGGCACGAGCGGGATCAGATCGAGCGGAACGAGCGTCTTCCACACGTAGAAGAAGAGTCCGAAGAAGGACTGCGCGATGCGCGAGCCCAATCCGTACGTGGCGAGGTCGCGCATCGCTGCGAACTCGCTCTGTCCCTTCCACGCGAGCAACCCGGCGACGAAGCCGAGCACGAAAAAGCCCGTCTTTTCGCGTACCAAAGCGACGATCGACGAACGTCCGTCGCTCGCAGATCCTCGCAACGTGCCGTTCCAACGCCGCAACACGAAGACGTCCAGCACCAAGAGACCCAGCGGCAATGTCATCCCGAGTCCCTTCGCCGCGAGGCTCAGTGTGTAGCAGACGAGAGCGAGAAGGAGCGCAGTCGTTCGCGCACGGCCGGTGCTCGCCGCGAAGCGCACGTACGTCCAACACGTCAGCGCGAAGAACAGCCCTGAAAGAACGTCGCGTCGCTCGGTGATCCACGCGACCGATTCGACGCGCAGCGGATGCACCGCGAAGAACAATGCTGCGAGTGCTGCAGCTCCGTCGATCTTCCATCCGCGCGCAGCCGAGAGCGAGGGAATGTGTTGGAACAGCGTACGTGCGAAGCCGAAGAACGCGGCCGCCGCGACCGCCTGCAACACGATGTTCGTCGCGTGGTACCCGCGCGGTTCCATCCCGTACATCTCGTGATCGAAGCCGAGCGAAACCCACGACAGCGGCTGGTATGGACCCAGGTGAAACGTCGTGAACATCCACCGCAGGTGACTCGCCGACAGCCCGCGCCACGCCTCGTGCTCGACGAAATGCTTGTCGTCGTCCCAGTGCAACCACTGGCCTGCGAGCGACGGTTCGAACGCGACGAAGGTGAGTGCTGCGACGACGAGAGCGCCAAGCCACGCCCTGGAACGCGCGTACGGCCGCTCGATCGACGTCTCTCCCATCTTCGGAGATGAGGATAAGCATCCGTGCACGCGCGACACTATCCTGTTCGGCCACAAAGTCCGGGCAACCGCGCATGATCTCACTCAGTCACGTCTCCAAGCACTACGGTCGCCGCCTGCTCCTCGTCGACGCTTCGTTTCAGCTCGATCCCGGCGAGAAAGTCGGGCTCGTCGGGCCGAACGGCGCTGGCAAGTCGACGGTTTTCAAGCTGTTCGCGGGTGAGGAGGATCCCGACGACGGCGACGTGAACGCGCCGAAATCGTTGACGCTCGGTTGGTTCAAACAAGAAGCCGGCGAGATGTCCGGTCGCACCGTGCTCGAGGAAGCGATCGCCGGCAGCGGGCGCCTCGGCGATCTGCACCACGAACTCGCGCACCTGGAGCGCGAACTCGCCGATCCCGACATCGGCGATCGGATGGACGCGGTGCTCGCGCGCTTCGGCGAAGTGCAGGGCGAATACCAACAGCGCGGCGGCTACGAGATCGAAGCCCGCGCGAAGGAAGTCCTGCACGGACTCGGCTTCGACGACGAGCGCATCGACGGCGACGTCGGCAACCTGTCGGGCGGTTGGAAGATGCGCGTCGCGATGGCGAAAGTCCTGATCGGCGATCCCGACGTGCTCTTGCTCGACGAGCCCACGAACCACTTGGATCTCGAGTCGATCTTGTGGCTCGAAGATTTCATCCGTTCGACGCGCGCCGCGGTGTTGATGACGTGCCACGACCGCGACTTCATGAATCGCGTCGTGACGCGCATCGTCGCGATCGACGCGGGCGAGATGGTGTCGTACGGCGGCGACTACGACTTCTACGATCGCGAGCGCGAAGTCCGCGCGGCGCAACAGAACGCTGCGTTCACGCGTCAACAAGCGATGCTCAAGAAAGAGGAGCGCTTCATCGAGCGCTTCGAGAAGCACGCGGCGAAAGCGGCGCAAGTGCAGTCGCGCGTCAAGAAGCTCGACAAGATCGAGAAGCTCGAAGCGCCGCGAGTGCGCGAGATCGTGCCGTTCGAATTCCGCGAACCGCCGCGCTCCGGCAACGACGTCGTCACGCTCGCCAACGTGTCGAAGCGCTACGGATCACGCGTCATCTACGACGGCTTCGATTTCGAGGTGAAGCGCGGCGAACGTTGGTGCGTGCTCGGCCAGAACGGCGCGGGCAAGTCGACCCTGTTGAAATTGGTCGCCGGTCACGCGCAATCGGACGCCGGTGACGTGCGCCTCGGCGCATCGCTGAAAGTGGGCTATTTCTCGCAGAATGCGCTCGATCTGCTCGACCCGAAGCTCTCGATATACGAGCAGATCGATCACGCGTTCCCGCTCGCGTCGACGCCGAGCAAGCGCAGTCTCCTGGGCTCGTTCGACTTTCCCGGCGACGACATCGACAAGCCGATCTCGGTTTTGTCGGGCGGTGAACGCTCGCGCTTGATCTTGGCGCAGATGCTGTTCGATCCGCCGAATTTCTTGGTGCTCGACGAGCCGACGAACCATCTCGACCTCGTCACGAAAGAGATGCTCGTGCAGACGCTCGAATCGTTCCAAGGCACGATGCTGTTCGTGAGCCACGACCGCACGTTCTTGCGCGGTCTAGCCAATCGCGTGCTCGTGCTGTCGGGCGAGGGGCAGAAGCCCGAGCTCCACCATCGCAGTTACTCACAATGGGTCGAGCACTCGGGGCTCGAAGCACCGGGCGTGCACCGTTAGCCCGCGCGCGATGCGTTGCGCGTCGCGTCCCACTCGCATCGCTCGATGGGTCGAATTCGGTCTGCTCGCCGTCTCGTTGCGGGCGGACCGGATCCTCGAACTCTGCGGAGCGACCCCAGCGGAGTTCGGGGACTCGACTCGTTCACGGCGTGCGGAAGTGGACGTTGGCGTTGATGATGTTGCCGACACATTCGCCGGAATCGGAACCGTCGACGTTGTCGAACGCGTAGTGAATCCCGCCGTACAGGCGTGACTGAGCAGCCTCCGCGGCCGCAGCCGCGAAATTCTGGAACGTTCGATTGGCGAAAGTGAGCTCCGGATTCAGGCGCGTGTGGCAGGTGTCCGTGAACGCGATCGGACCGAGCATGTCCATCAGCACGACGGCTGCCGCGCCCGACTGCGACGAATGACCCGACGTGTACGTCGGGAAATTCGGCGTGCCGAGCAGGGGATCCCACGCGGCATCGATGTTCGTGCGGATGTACGCGATCGGGCGTTCGAGGTAGCCGATGTACTTCGCTCTCCAGCACGTGGTGAAGGCATCTGCGACCGCGATGCCGACGCGTGCGAACGCTTCGGCTCCGCGGTCGAGCGCGAGCGGCAATTCGCCGCACATTTGGCAAGTGATCGCGATCCAGTGACCCGGCGGCGTCCCGGTCGCCGTCGCACCGTCGGCCCAGTAGCTCGCGAGCGCGATCTGGTCGGAGGTGAGGTTCGCTCCGGCATCTCCCGTCGTGTTGTAGACGAGCAGCGCCTGTGCATACCAAGCCGACGTGGTGGCAGTGGAGTAGGCCGGGGGGCCGATGGGCGCGCACTCGCTCGTGTCGTCGACCGCGAACGTGCGCAGATTTCCCCAGCACGGCAGCAGTCCGACTCCCGTCGCGGGCGACACCGGAGTCCAGCCGCCCGCTGCAGGAAGCACCGGCGGTACGAATGCGGAACCGCATGCTGCTTGCGCCGCGATGCCGTCGGCCGCAGCCCAGATCAGGATCGCATTGGCCACGGCCTCACCGTGCGCAACCGAGCGCGCGATCACATCGGCCGGTTGGGCGGCCTCGAACTGCGTCGAGAACTGCTCTTCGAGCGCGTTGATCTCGCTCGTGGACGTGCTGAAAAAACTCGCCCCGATGACCGCGAGTGCGCGATTCGCCACCGTCGGCCAATGGTGCGGAGCGTTGACCGGCGCCGGCAGCGTGCCTGCGGGGAGGCCGTTCAATTGACCCTGCAGCGTTTGGTAACCGGTCATGCCCGGCACGATGGACTCGTACAGAGTGACGCCGACGTACCCGAAGATGCGCGACGCAGCCGGCGGGTTCACGCCCGTGGCTTTCACGCGCATGTAGAAGAGCTCGTGCCATTGCAAAGCGACCTCACTGTCGTAGGTCGATGCAGCAGCTGAGCTGGAGAGACCCGGTGCCGGATCGTCGTTCGATCCTCCCGAACAGGCAGTGCCGAGGAACGAGAGGGACGCGATTGCAAGACT
The DNA here is from genome assembly GCA_034440255.1 of Planctomycetota bacterium. Classification (GTDB taxonomy): domain Bacteria; phylum Planctomycetota; class UBA1135; order UBA1135; genus JAEUIA01. The sequence continues at coordinate 10,471 of JAWXBU010000085.1, forward strand.
GGACAGCGCACGCTGAATGTGTGTGGACATGGGGAATTGTGCCTGTGAGGAGTGGTGCGGATTGCCGAAGGGGCGCGCTCTCACGCCCGGCAGTGCGTTACGCTCGTCCAAGTGGATCGCGCAAGGAACAGGGACGCAGTAGGGAGCCCGTCGCCGGGAGCCGTTCCGAATCCGTCGCAGATTGCGCTGCGAAAAGCGCAATTCCACTCTCAATCCTACCTGAGAAACGCACGCGCGCCGAGATTCCGCGGGTCTTTGAAAGAGTGCGGTCGGGCACTTCTCGGCGTGATCGCGTGCGCCGCGCTGATCGTCACCGGCACCGTATGGTTCTGGACGCGCTCCGACTCGCGGACCGAAGAGATCGAGTTCGCACCCAGGACGACGATTCACGTGAGCACGCTCGATGCTACGGCGCTCGATGAAGAAGAACCCCCGCCCCCGCGTTTCACGATCGAGCGAGTCGACGCGCGCGTTTCGCCGGGGACGCTCGTTCCGTCCAGTGCAGGCACAAGCTTCAGCACGATCACGGTCCGCGCGCGCCTCGCACCAGGCGGCGCGTCGGCGCTGTGGACGCTCGACATCGACGACGTGTCTCTACTCGCGCGCGATTCGCACGCCGGGCGCACGAGCATCGCCGTGACGGGAACCGCAATCGAAGTCGAGCGTCGGTCCCCCGCCGTGCACCGTCTGCGCGGACGCACGTCTAGAGCAGCGAGTCGCACGCAGCAGATCGTGCTCGACGCCGAACGCTCCCACGTGATCGTCGATCTCGATTTTCTCGCGGCTGTGAGCGTCGAGGGACGTGTCGTCGACGCCGCGGGTCTGGCCGCCGCAGCGAGCGACGTGTGGCTCACGCCCGTTCTCGACGCGACGCGCGCGGCGGAACCCGTGCTGGATCTGCACGCAGAGACCGACGCGGGCGGGTACTTTCGGTATTCGGACGTGCTGCCGGGACGCTTCGATCTGGCCGTGGGTGAGCGCCGGTTCCCTCTCACGCGCGTCGAGGGTCTGGTTGCCGCACAGCCCGTGACGACGATCGAAACCATACGCCTCCCCGAGTTGCACGCTCTGCGTCTGCGCGTCGTCGACGCACGCGATCTACCGGTGACGGACGCGCGCCTCTGGAGTCGCGGATCGCGCGGCGGTGCTTTCGACGTCGCGACCGACGCTTACGGCGAGGCGACCGCTGAAGGTTTGCCTGCGGGCCGCTGGCGAGTCTTCGCGCGATCGATGGCGCGCGGCCGTGCAAACGTCTCGGTCGAACTTCCGCTCTCCAATCCGAACGAGAGCTTGGAGTTGCGGCTGCGTGCGCCGTAGTTCGGCCGAACGAGGAGCGCCGAGGAGTGCGTCGAAACGAGCTGACGCTTGTCAGTGGACGCGACTCCGGCGATGCTCGCGGGTCGTGTTCCGTTCATCGATCGCTGTTCTTGCGCTCAGCGCCTGCCTCCAGTCGAGCGGCGGGCGGTTGCCGAAGGACGAACTGCCTGCGGATTTCGGAACGCGCTCCCTAACGCTCTTGCAACCACCCGATTTCAGGTTGCGCACCGACACGCCGGAGCAGATCGCACTCGGCCGCAAGCTCTACTTCGATCCGATCCTGTCGATCGATCGCTCGGTGTCGTGCGCGTCGTGTCACGATCCGGCACACGGATTCGCGGACGGTGAAGTGACGTCGCCGGGCGTGCTCGGGGGTCGCACCGAGCGCCACACGCCGAGTCTGTTGAACCGCGGTTTCGGCCTGCGTTTTTCGTGGTTGGGCAACGTCGAAACGCTCGAAGCGCAAGTGTTGCTGCCGATTCCGAACGAACGCGAGATGGGCCTGTCGCTCACGGACGCCGTCGATCGCCTGCGCGCCGACGAAGCGTACGCACGGCAATTCCAAGCGGCGTTCGGCGCGCGCCCGGGCATGTCGAATCTCTCGACCGCGCTCGCAGCGTTCGTTGCGCGCATCCACACCGACGAGAGCGCCGTCGATCGTTTCCAGAGCGGCGTGTTCGACGCGCTCGACGATCGCGAGCGAGCAGGTCTGTGGCTCTACGAGAGCAAGGCGAACTGTTGGCGTTGCCACACAGGGCACAACTACACGGACGAGTCCTTTCATGCGACGGGCATCGGTGCTCGCGACGGCAAGCTCGAGCGCGCGCGCGCCGCATTCACTGACGACGAGCTCGATGTCGGCCGATTCAAGACGCCCACGTTGCGCGGACTCGCGCTGACTGCACCGTACATGCACGACGGCTCCCTCGCGACGCTCGAGGACGTGGTCGCGTACTACCGCCGTGGTGCGCACGGAGTAACAGGCTTGGACGAGCGCATTCGACCGCTCGAGCTCGCCGACGACGAAGCGCGCTCGCTCGTCGCTTTCTTGCACGCACTCTCGCGGCCGGCCGGCAACTGATGGCTGCTCTCATCACGATCGAAGGCGTGGAAAAGAGTTTCCACGGCACGAAGCTGTTGAACGGCGTCTCGCTGGTCGTCGACGACGCGGAACGCATCGCGCTCGTCGGCCCGAACGGTTCGGGCAAGTCGACGTTGCTGTCGATCATGGCTGGTCGCGAGCAACCCGAAGCCGGAAAACGCACGTTGCGCCGCGATTTGCGCCTGGGTTGGTTCGAGCAAGAACCGTCGATGCCGCGCGGCGTCAGCGCGCGCGAGGCGATCCACTTGGGCGCTTCCGAGCGGACGCTGATCCTGTCCGAACTCACGCAAGTGCACGATTCGCTGTCGACGGTCGCGCACGGTCGGTTGGACGGAATGCTCGCGCGGCAAGCGCAATTGGAAGCCCAACTAGAACGCTTCGGCGGGCACGACGTCGAGCACCGGATCGAGCACATGTTGCGCGACCTCGGGATCGCGGATCCGGAGCGATCGTGCGACACGATGTCGGGCGGCGAACGTCGCCGTGTCGCGCTCGCACGCCTGTTCTTCAGCGCGCCCGACCTGTTGCTCTTGGACGAACCCACCAATCACTTGGACGCGTTCGTCACCGATTGGCTCGAGGATCGGCTGCTGGAGAGCGCGATTCCATTCGTGATGGTGACGCACGATCGCTATTTCCTCGACCGCGTCGTCACGCGCATCGTCGAGATCGATCGCTCCGTACTCGTGTCGTACGACGGCAACTACGGCGAGTATCTCGAGCAGCGCGCCGAGCGCATCGAGACGGAAGAAAAGAGCGAAGCGGCGCGCGCCAACATGCTGCGCCGTGAAACCGTGTGGATGCGCCGTGGGGCTCCGGCGAGATCGACGAAACAAAAGGCGCGCATCGAGCGCTTTCACGATCTCGTCGACGGCAAGCTCGACGCTCGTGGTGCTGCACTGGAATTCGAGCTGCCGCCCGGCCAACGCCTAGGAGCGAAGGTGATCGAGCTCTCGCGTGCCGTCGCGATGCGTGGCACGAAACGCGTGATTGCGCCGCTCGACCTGTCGATTCGGCCGGGCGAGCGCATCGGCATCGTCGGTCGCAATGGAGCGGGAAAAAGCACGCTTTTGGAGCTGTGTCGCGGAGCGCTGGCACCGGCGTCGGGTTCGGTCGTGATCGGCGAGACGGTGAAGTTCGCGTGGATCGACCAAACGCGCAGCACGCTCGATCCGGAGAACACGGTCGTCGAGGAAGTCGCGGGCAAGAACGATCATGTCGCTGTCGGCGATCGATCGATGCACGTGGCGGCTTTCCTCGAACAGTTCCTCTTCCGCGGCGCGATGAAGCACGCGTTGATCGGACGCCTGTCGGGCGGCGAGCGCAATCGCGTGCTGCTCGCGAAGCTCTTGTGCCAAGGCGGCAACGTGCTCGTGCTCGACGAACCGACGAACGATCTCGATCTGGCCAGCTTGCGCATGCTCGAAGAAGCGCTGGTCGCGTTCACCGGCACTGTGCTCGTCGTCAGTCACGATCGCTGGTTCCTCGATCGCGTGGCGACGAAGATCCTGCTCGTGGATGGAGCGGGCGGCGTGCGCGAACACGTGGGCGACGTGTCGTCGTTGATCGAAGAGATCAGTGCGAGTGCAAAAGCAGCGGAAGCGTCGACGAAGCCGACTCCTGCGCGCGTCGAGCGTGTCGACGAAGCGCCGAAGAAGAAGAAAGCGCTCGCGCCCTGGGAGCAACGCGAGTACGACGGTCTGCTCGACAAGATCGGCACGCTCGAGAGCGAACTGCACACGCTCGACGAAAAGCTCGCCGATCCGGCGCTCTACAGCGGCCCGAAACACGAGTTGGAGCGCGTGAACTCACGCCGCAGTGAGCTGAAATCCGCGATCGAAACGCACTACGCGCGCTGGGAAGAACTCGAGACGATCTGACGCTTCGCGCGCTGCTCGGAAGCGAGCCTTCGTATCGGCTTCGGCGGCGGGACCATCCTCGAGAACCTTTCGATTCCCGACGGGCCGCGTTTTCGACGCTCAGTGTGCGCGTCTGTCGCCGCTCGTCAACCGCGCTGGACGGCTCGCAGACAAACGCGACACCCATCCGGTTCGCAAGCCCGGCACGTTACGCGTTCGCAGACTCCACATGCACTCGCGCACGCAGCGCAGGTCAGGTGCCCGTCGGCATCGCAGGCGTGGAAGGCGAAGGTCGGTTGCGAGCAGGCCTGGCAAGCGCGCGGCAAATGTGCGCGCAGGAACGGATCCCACGGCACGACGAGCGGGATCTCGCGCTTTCTGCGCAGGAGCACGAGGTCGCACACGGACGCAGGGTATTCGAGCTCGACTGCTGCGGTGAGTCGAAGGCGCACGTCGATCGCGAGCCGCGTGGCCAATTCGACGAGCTTGTGGTCGCGCTGACGCACGATCGCGGCGCGTTTCTGCTCGAGCACTTGCTCATCGGTTCCGCGACGCCGACGCAGCGCCTCGTCGAGCAACGTCTGGTGGTAGTCGACGAGGCGCGTCGCATCGCGCGCCATCCGCGCCGCGAGACGTTGGCGCAGCGGCTCGAGACGCGTTGCGAGCAGCGCGCGTGCGTGCGGCTCGGACAGCGACGCGGCACGCGCTGCCGACACGGGAGCACCGGTCATTGCAGCGGGCTCGGCCTGCGGTAACTGTGCGAGCAGCGCGCGTGCCCACGGCGCCGAAACGAGCTGCAGGCCGCACTCGACAGCCACGTACTCGCTGATCTCGAGACGCTCTTCGCCCACCGCTTCACAGCGGAATTCGAGGATCGTGGCGTGCAAACGCACGCTGCGGGTGCCGAGCGCGCGCAGGGTGCCGTTCAAGGCCTGGACTTTGTGCACCGCCGAGGCGACGACGCCCTGCGCTGCCGCGCGCGGTGCGAGATGCGCCGATGCCGCGTGTCCCCGACTCAACGCCCGTTCGAGACACCAGCGCAAACCCGCGGATTCGAGCGGCAATGGAGTTTCGCCCGCGGCGGGAGCGCCGAGGATGCGCACGCGCGCAGCTTCCGACAAGCCGGTAGCTTCCCGCAATTCCGGCGTGAGCACGCTGTCGACTCCGCCGTCGGGATCAAGTTCCGCGAGTCCGCCTTCGCGCTGGATGAACGCCGAGAGGAACGCGCTCGCGATGGCGGCGCCGTCGTTCGTGTTCGCGCTCATACCTCGAGATCACGCCCGAAGGCGGCTTCCTCGAACTGCTTCACGCCTTCGTAGTCGTCACGCGCAGCCAGCATCCGATCGCCGAGCTCGTCGAAGCGCTGGCGCAGCTCGTGCGCGTCGCCGGCACCGGCGTAGAGTTCGAGCACGAGCTCCTGGAATTCGAGTTCGTCGTCACCGAGTCGCCCGAGGATCGCGTCGATCTCGCCGACGACGAGCTCGAACATGTTGATCTTCTCGTCGAGGACGCGCAGCACCTCTTCCTCGAGCGTGCCAGCCGTCACCAGATTGAAGATGTAGACCTCGCGCGTCTGCCCGATGCGATGCACGCGGCCGATGCGCTGCTCGATGCGCATCGGATTCCAGGGCAAGTCGTAGTTGACGATCGTACGCGCGAATTGGAGGTTGAAACCCTCGCCGCCCGATTCGGAGCTGACGAGCACGTCGTGATCGGCGGCGAAGTCGGCGATCGCGGCCGATTTGCGTTCCGGGCTCAAACTGCCGTGGAAAAGGGCCGGCGTTCGTCCGGCCGTGCGCGCGAGCGCGGTGAGGTGCTCGATGTTCGCGAGGTGTCCGGTGAAGAGCAGGATCTTCTCGCCCTGCCGACGCTTGAAGAGATCGAGGAGCAGCGCGTCCTTGGCGGCCGAGGTGATCGCCGCCGCGCGCTCGCCGAGGGACGCGGACAGTCTCGCGCCGACGATCGAGGCGGCCGCGACGGGTGACGAGCCGGCTGCGCGCAAGATTTCGGACGCGACCACGCGCGAAAGAGTTTTCGCTTCCAAACCCGCGCGCACTGCTCGACCGACGTCGGCGTACAGCGCGCGCTCTTCCTCTCCCGGCGCGGCGCGCAACGTGGCGGCGAAGCGCGGCGGCAGTTTCGCTTCGGCGAGAGCGCGCGTGTTGCGGATCATCACCTGGCGCAGGATCGACCGCAGGCGCTCGGGTTCCTTGACCGTCCTCCCACCGCCCGGACCGACGAATGCGCGCTTGAATTCGGCCTCCGTCGAAAACAGGCCCGGCTTCAAGAGCGTGATCATGTTGTAGATCTCGACGAGATCGTTCTCGACCGGAGTCGCCGAGAGCAGCATGAGGAAGCGCGAGCGCAATCGATCCACGAGCTGCCACGAGCGTGTGCCGCGGTTCTTCAAGCGGTGCGCTTCGTCGACGATGACGAGATCGAACGAACTGCGCGCGATTTCGTCGGCGTGGGTTGCGAGACGCGCGAGCCCGAGCGAAGCGATCAACACTCCGCCCTCGCGCCATATGGCCGGACGATCGCGTGCCTCATCGCCTTCGACGATGGTCGCAAAGACGCCGAACTTGCTCTCGAGTTCGTCGTGCCACTGTTGGCGCAAGGCGGGCGGAACCAGGATCAAGACGTTCTTGACGAGGCCGCGCAGGAGGTACTCCTTGAGGCACAAGCACGCCTCGACCGTCTTGCCCAGGCCGACTTCGTCGGCAAGGAGCACGCGGCCGTAGTACTCGCGCAGCACGCGCTGCACGGTGCGCAGTTGGTAGTCGTAGCGGTCGACGCCTTGCACGTGCCCGAGCGCCAGCAAAGTCTCGAAGGAGGACAAATCGAGAACGTCAAGAGCTCTCAACCGCAGGCGGTAGTCGGCGAGCCGCGTCGCGGGATCCAGCAGTTCATCCGCGTCCAGATCGATCTCGAGCGGCCGAAACCGCAGCGCGAGTTCGGGCATCGTCGGTGCCGGGATCGAAGGCGTTGCGGTGGCGGACTGCGTCGCGCTCTTCGTGCGCGGGGCCTTGCTCGAAGGAGAGCTCTTCGCGCGCGTTGTCCGCGGTTTCGGCTGCTGCGCTTGCCCCTGTTTCCTGCGCAGTGTTTCCAAGCGCACGCCGTACTCGACGAGCATGGCGCGCAGGCTGGGATGCGCTCGGTTGGTGGCGAGCAGCCGGGCTCGCTGCAGGATGTCTGTGGCTTCCTCGACCCGTCGTAGTTCGATCGCGGTTTCGAGTGCGAAGGCCTGTAACTTGAATTCGCCCGTACGCCGACGGGCCGTGCGCAGGATCAGTTCGTCCACCTCATCGCCGCGACCATTGCGCGCGAGGAGCAGCGCGAGGTGCCGCAGTTGCTCCAAGTTGGCGGGTTCCCCGAAGTTCTCTTCGGGCGTGGGAGGATGAGTCGGTGGAGCCGGCGGAAGGGGCGTCGGAGGTTGAATCGTCGCTCGATCGTGTTCCGTCTTGTTCGCCGGGCCGGGCGAGGCCTCGCCGTCGGTCGCCCGAACGATCAGTCGGTTTTCGTCGCGAGGCGCGCCCGCGTCCTCGCCGGCGAACAGACCAAGTTGCCCTGCACGCGCAAGCAACCGCGCTCGAGCCGGAGTCGAAGGCTTGGCTTTTTGCCCCGCAGGGAGATCTGCTCGTTCGTCGCTCATCGCGGAGGCCACAGCATAAAGCCGCACGCGTCAGGCCGTAATGGGGTCCGTCACGGAGAACTGTGGTCGCCGTTTCCGGCTGATCAACCGTCCCGAGCGCGTTGCCTCAGCACCCGACCGCGACCCAGTCGTCCAGCTTGTCGCGCGCTTGCGGCATGCTCAGGCGCGAATTCCGTGTCACCGGAGTGCGGCAAAACCGGCTGATCCGCGCAGCGGTTCGTGAGCTTACCCGCCGAGTGCATCCCTGGCGCACGGGTTCGATGCGCGAACTTGACCTGTTCTGTAGTTGACCGCCTAACGGCATGCC
>JAWXBU010000086.1:0-19580 GCA_034440255.1 Planctomycetota bacterium
ATGCCGAACTGAGTGCGGCCGCGGGCGGGAGGGATCCACACGCGCGGTTCGCGATCGAACGCCATCAATCCGACGCGATCGCCTTCTTGCAACGCGACGGCCGCCATCTCGAGTGCTGCGTCGAGCGCATGGTCGAGTTTGGTCGCGCCGGCCGAAACGCCGACGCGCGAACCGCTCGCGCGCGGCAGGGCTTCGGCCGTGGTCGCCGCCATGCGCCGGCCGCAGTCGACGAGCAGGATGAGCTCTTGCCCGCGCTCTTCTTGGAACTGACGCACGATCGGACGGCCGCGCTTCGCGAATGCTTTCCAATCGACCAGGCGCACGTCGTCGCCGATCACGTGATCGCGCAGGGATTCGAACTCGGTCATGCCGCCGCGACGGCGAGTCGTGCGCACGCCGAGATCGCGCCACCGCTCGCTCGCCGCCATTTTCAGGCTGTTTTTCAAGGTGGCGAGCGCGGGCTCGACTTGGATCGTCCGTCCGCTCGGCACGAGTTCCGACCGCTGTACGAGGCCAAACGGACTCGTGAGTCGGATGCGCACCGAACCCACGCCGTGCACACCGCGCAGTCGCGATACGTAGACGCGCGGGAAGTAGATGACGCCTCGAATCGGCAGACAGGCTGCGTCGGGACCGCCGCTCGGGTCGTCGAAAGCAGGCGGAGCGGTGCGCACGAGGCGTTCTGCCCCAAGTTCGCCATCGGGGTCGAAGGCACGCTCGACGACACTCAACGCAGATGAGAATTGCTCGTCGATTTCGATCGCGAGACCGGCAGTGGCTGGACATGCGTCGACATCGACGCGCAAAACACGTGTGAATGGAATCCCGAGTCCGACGCGCCGCGGAAGTCGCATGCGCAGGTCGAGCGCGCTCGGTCGCGGAGTGCGCATCCAATCGACGACGACGACGACGAGAAACGCCACGTCCAGCGCGAACGTCGCGAGACGCAGCGAGCCTGAGAACGAAGCGACGAGCGAGATCGAAAACAGGATCCCGACGGCGAAAAGCGTGCGCTTCGTCGGGATCAGCGGGGCACCTCTTCCGTGTCGAGAATGCGCCGCAAAACGTCGTCGCTGGACGTGCCTTCGATTTCTTCAGCCGGATCGAGCAGCACGCGATGGCGCAGCGAAGGCAGGAACACGGCCTTCACGTCGTCCGGCGTCACGTAATCGCGTCCGTCGAGTGCCGCACGTGCCTTCGCAGTGCTGAGCAACATCACGCCGGCACGCGGTGACGCGCCCATCACGAGCGCACGATTCTGCCGCGTCGCGCGCAGCAAGCGCACGATGTAAGGCGGGATGTCTGCGCGAACGGTGACAGCTCGCGCCAGCTCGCGAGCTGTTTGGACATCGGCCATGGTCGCAACCGTCACGACGCCGAGCGATTCCGGCGAAGCGTTGAGCGGACGAGAGTGTGCGCGCGTGATCAGTTCGGCTTCGCGCTCGGGACTCGGATAACCAACGAGAACTTTGAGCAAAAAACGGTCGAGCTGCGCTTCGGGCAACGGATACGTGCCCTCGTGTTCGATCGGGTTCATCGTCGCGAACACGCAGAACGGATCGGGCAATGCGTGGCGCTGACCGTCGACGGTCACCGACGATTCCTGCATCGCCTCGAGCAAGGCCGACTGCGTTTTCGCCGGTGCGCGATTGATCTCGTCGCACAAGAGCACGTTCGCGAACACGGGTCCGGGTTGAAACTCGAACACGCCACGCGCCGGATGAAACACGCTCGTGCCGGTGACGTCGGCGGGCATGAGATCGGGCGTGAATTGCACACGACGGAACGTGCCGCCAATGGCGCGAGCGAGCGAACGCACGAGCATCGTCTTCGCGACGCCGGGCGGACCTTCGAGCAGCACGTGCCCTCCGGCAACGATCGCGGCGAGACACGCGTCGATCTCCTTTTCCATGCCCACGATCGTCGGCTTGACGGCCTCGGTGACGCGCTCTTTGAGTGCGACGACGGCGGTTTTCGGCCCTGAATCTTGCATTTCCGTCATGACTCTCCTGCTCGTTTGGGCGCGGCGGCGCGGCCGTTCGTCCTGCGTTCTATCTCTTGTTCCAGGTCGCGAAGTCGAGCGTCCAGTTCGTCCAACTGGGCGACGTTCGCGGTTTTTTTCGGCTCGAGCGCTTGCAGCAACTCGGGCTCGAGGTCCACCAGGCCGGCCTCGCGCGCGAAGCTCACGACGTCTTCTCTCGTGATACGCGGCAGGGCAGAGCCACCCGATTCGTCGAGGACGACGCGCCGCGCGTGAACACGTGCGACGGTTCTGAAGCGTGCCAACGCTCCGCTCTGAAGCATCGCGCTCAAGCTCTGCAATCGCCGAGCTCGTCTGAACACATCGGACAACGAACGCGCACGCAAGTAAGGCGAGAACAACGCGAGTGGTTCGGGGTCGCGCGGGAACGCGCGCGTGAAGCCCTGCATCCACACGAACAGTCCGAGCAAGGCGAGCGCGTGCAGACTCGCGAGCAGCAAGGTCGGAGAGAAAAGCAAGGACAGCGTCGAGGGCGGATCCCAGCGGCCGGCTTCGTACTCGCTGAACAAGATCGGCCTGCCGTGTGCGAGTTCTTCGACGAGTCGCACGGCGGCGAGCGCGTGTTCGTGCTCGCCGATGTGTCGATTCTCGACGAATGCGTCGCTCGCGAGCACGACGACGCCGCCTAGACCCGAAGGGAACTCGACGGCGAACGGATGCTTGGACTCGGGGCTCGCGAGGGTCCAGAGCGTGCGCACGGCGCTGTTCGGATCGAACGCGCGCAGCACTTTCGAGGAGCCTTCGAACGCCCATTCCTCACCGTTCGTCGTGCGCACGAACTCGATTTCGGAGTCGAAATCAGCGTCGATCGCCAGTTCCTCGGCCTCGGCGATCCCGAGCGCGTCGACGAGGAAGGCGCGCGTATCCTCCCCCGCCGCCAGCACGATCGTCCCTCCCGCTTCGACGAAGGTCTTGTAGAAATCGAGGCGATGCAGGCCGACGCGATCGGGATCACCGCCGCGCGTCACACCGTTGTTCCCGCGCGGCATCGACGCCGTCGGAGCTCGCGGCAACCACAAGAGACTGTGGTCGCGCGGCAGATCGCGCGGGGCATCGACGAATGCGCGCGCATCGAAACCTGATTCGCGCAGGAGCAGGTAGAGCGCGCGACGACCGCGCGGCTCGACCGAACTCACCGAACCCTCGCCGTCACTGGGTGCGCCGCCGGGGAGGAACGACAGCAAAATCGAGAGAAGCACGATCGCACCGAGCAGCACCAGCCCCAGAATCCCTTCGCTGCGCTTCGAAGTCATGCTCGCTCGGCTCCGAGCAGATCGTCGACCACGCGCGACATCTGAGCCACGTCTGCATCGATCGCGACGACTCCGCCGAAACTCTTCGCGTCCAGATCGCGCACGAGCGGTGACAGCGTGCGCTCGATCTTTTCGCTCGGTTCACCGCGCTCCAACAGTTCGCGATTCGTCCAGGCGTCGCGGTACTCGAGGTCGCCCCTCTCGCCGAGTCCGACGACGAGCGCCGTGAAGTAGAGTCGCAGTGCGAGCACGTGATTCCCTGTCGCGCGCGCAGCTCCCGCAGCACGGCGCAGGTCGGCCACTCGAGCTCGGCGTGCTTCGATCGAATTGGGAGCCGGCGCATCAGGGGCACTGTTCTGCGTGGCGATCCGCGCGCGCACGATGCGCCACACGATCCAAGCGAGCGCTGCCCCGAGTGCGACGTACGCGATCACGACGATCGCGCCGCCGGCCGCGCCGGGTGCGATGCCGAACAGGTCGCCGATCGCGCTCAGGATCTTGTCGAGCGTGTCGTCGAGCCACTGACCGAACGCACCTCGACGCCCGCTGAACTCGCTGCGCGAGAGGATTTCGTCGATGCTGGAGCGCACGTGCTCGACAGGAAGCGGAGCCGCGCCGACTTGAATCACGGGACTACGCTCCGCTCGGCCGCGCGCGCATCCTCACCGCGCAACCGTGCCAACCAGGAGTACAGATCGACGCCGTCGCGCCGCACGCGCAAGTCCAAATAGTAGGCGGTTTGGATGCTCGCTTGCACGGCCGTCGCCGCACCCAAGAGGACCGATCCGACGACGATCGACACGAGGGTCAACGTCGAATCCGACCACTCCCAATTCTCGAGAACCCATGCGCGGGCGCCCGGCACTTCCATCACGCCGACGAGCCCCGACAGCGGCATCATGAAAAGTCCGGACACCGCGAAGATACCGGCCCAACGCCAGAACGCGTAGAAACTCGGGAAGCTGAAGAGATCTTCGAACGAGAGCTTGAAGCTGCGCTGAACGGCTCGGCCGATGCCGATGTCCTCGATGACGTACGCGCTCATCATGGGCGTGATCGCCCACGACATACCCAGGATCGGGAAGAAGCACGCGAGCAGCGAGGCCACCAACAAGACGACGCTCAACATTCCGAGCACGAGCAATCCCGGCAAGCGCCGCACGACTGCGAGCATGGTGACGAGAACGCCGGCGTCGCGACCGCTCGCAGCGTCGAACAGTAGACGCGCGATGAACGCCGTGACGATCGACTGCGCAACCCACGCCAAGATGTTGCCCGTCCACGCACCTGCGAGCGACGCGAGAATGCGATCGGGGTCGAGCGACATCTCCTCGATGTTCGGTGCGAGCGCGACCATCAAGCACCGCCACGGCAGCCAGACCACCGTCGCCAGCACGAAACACGATGCGAAGCGCGAACGCAGGAGATCGAAACCCAGATCGAGGACGGCACCGACTCCGCGCGGCCGCCATTCGATTTCGGATTCGAGGACTCGCTCACCTTGACGCAGCGCGCGTGCAGCTTCGCCGATGCCGGACGGTGTCAGGGGTTCGAATTCGTCGTGTTGCTCGCTCACGGTGCGGAGAGGTTAGCGTTCGCGCCACGCGCTGTCGCGACGTTGCGCGCGCACGATCAACGCCGCACGAACTCGATCGCGCCGCCGCCCGAACGTGCGCGCAGACTGGATTTCTCGTAGTTTCCGTCGAGAGCCCCGTACGGCGTCACCAGGTCGACGTCGAATTCACCCTGGGGCAGTTCCGTGAATTCGAAGGTCGAGACGTAGCGTTCGTCGACGACGATCCAAGAGAGCCAGATCTCGCTGAACGGGAGCTCTTCGTTCGCGCGGCGCAGGACGAGTCGACCCGCGGGCGGCGCTGCCACGTCATTCGAATGAGCGCCGCCGCGAACGCTACCGCGCAGCGCTAGTTTGGTTTCGTTGCGTATCAAGTCGATGGGTTCGGCGACTTGACCCTCGAAGTCGAGGGTGCGCGCTTCGCTGACGAACGGCTTCGTGCGCAGGGGTCGCGTTGTGACGCGCCACAGGCCTGGTTCGAGGCCGAGAAATCGAAAGTTGCCGTCGAGCTCGACCTGGATGCGGCGGCGCTCCAACACGCGACCGTCGTCCGACATGCGCTCGGCACTGATCCAGTTGGCCGCGAGAGAAGTGGTGCGAATGCCGCGCAAGGTGCCGGTCCAACGTGAGCACGCCTTCCATTCGAGTTCGACCCCACGCGTGCCCTTTTCGAGCTGTTCGGTGACGTCGGCGCTCGCTTTCCAGCGACCGTCGGCGGCGACGACTTCCAAGCGCGCGCGATGCGGCTTCGCGAACAGACTCCCAGGCAGCGCGGCGAAACGCGCCCAACCGCGCGTCGGATCGAGCGTGCGCACGCGCGTCGTCATCGCGACGCCTTCGTCGACTTCCCCATCCGTGACGGCGATCAAGCGCACGACCGAAGCACCGAGCGCGGGTCCGTCGGTTCTGATCTCGAACGGCTTGAAAACGAGGTCGAAGGTCGGGCCGCACGGCATCAAGATCTCGAGCGGTTCGCCTCGGAACGGTATGCGAGCCTGGAAGCGACCGTCGTCGGTCGCCGAACCGCTCGAACCGCTCGGTCCTCGAGGAGTCGCCTCGGCTGCAAGCGGCACACCCCCGCGGCGTGCGATGAAGTCGGTCGAATCCCAGTCGATCGCCGTGATCGCCAAAATTCGATTCGGAAATGGCATCGCGCTCGAGAAGCGTCCGGCGGAGTCGGTGGTCGGTCGCTCCATCTGCAACTTGTAGCTGCTGGGCGTGCTCGAAATCGGATCGGCCGTCGACTCGATCACGAGCGTGTACTCGGGGAGCGGCGTGCGGTCGGCTGCGTTCAAGACGACGCCCTTCACCAGTTTCGGGGTCGCAGCCGGATCACCGAACGATGCACACAGGATGAGCGCCAACGCTCCGATGGACCATTCACTCTTCGACATGCGCCCAAGCCTAATTCAGCCGGCTCGCGTTGTCAGTGGTCGTCGTCAGAGGTTCCCGAGCGAAATGGCGTTCGTCGGGCAGTTGCGCGCGCAGGCGTGGTCGCGCGTGCACTCGTAGTTCGACAATTTGCGGACGGACGCGCGCTCGCCCCGCGCCCAGAAGGCGTCGGTTTCGCACACGGTTTCGCACATACCGCAGCCGATGCATTTCTCGGGGTCGATACGCACCGAAACGTAGTCACGCGGCGTCACCGGACATGCCAATCCGTCGACGAGAACAGGCTTGACGAGGTCGCGCGTGGCGGCGTGCGACGTGAGCACTTTGATCGCCTCTTCTTCACCGGCTTTGACGACTTCGTGCAAGCGTTTGAAATCGAAACGCGATGTCTCGGCCGTCTTCGGTTGGATGAGCGCGACGCGATAGTCGACGTGCATGTGCAGCATCTGCTCGACCAACACTTCCTCGACGATCTCGAACGTGCGGTAGAGCGTCGACAGCAGGCGATTCTTGTAGTCGGGCGACTTGAACGTGCCCTTCACCGACAGATCCACGGCGATGATCAAGTCGGGATTGAGCGTCTTCGCGAAACGCAGCGGCACGGAATCGACCATGCCGCCGTCCATGTAGTTGTAGCCGTCGCGCTCGTACGGCTCGAAGATGCCGGGCAGCGCGCATGAGCTGTACACCGCGTCGACGAGAGAGATTTCGTCCATCCCCGGCGTCCCCCAAAACACGGTGCCGCCCGTCTCGAGGCGCACGGCGTTGCAGTAGAACGGCACCTTCATGTCGGCGAACGTCATGTCGGGCAGCACTCTCCGCAGGGACGCTTTGAACGTGTCGCCACGGTACATGCTGCGCGCTTGCGGACCTTTGAGCAGAAACTTCACGAAGTTCAGGCGGAAGTAATCCTCCTTCTGAACCGTGGTGACGAGCGACTCGATCTTCTCGGTCGGGTACCCGCCGGCGGCCATCGCGCCGATCAGAGAACCGATGCTCGTGCCGACGATGGCGTCGACTTCGATGCCGAGCGTGCGGATCGCGCGAAGAACGCCGAGGTGCGCCATGCCGCGCATTCCGCCGCCGCCCAAAACGAGGACCGTGCGCGGGCGGTGCACCGAATGTTGGCCCGGGTGGCGCAGGCTGTAGTTCGTTTGGAAGAGGTCCTTCATGAGTGCGGGTGGTCGCATGGAAAGATCGACCACTGCGGCAAAATCCATGACAACGACGACGGTTCCTAGATCCCTCAGTCCCGGTTTCGAGAGGGTGACCGTCGTCGGGAAAGACGTGCGCTGGTGGGTTGAGCCCACAAGACGAACGCGGACGCTTGAGCGCGCGACTGAATCCTTGCAGCCTAGCTGTCGATGAGAACCAACACGGAAATGCTCGCTTGAACGGCAAAGACAAGTGGCTGTCGATCGCGCGCGCGCACAAGAGCGATCTCGTCGCGATGCAGGACGAGCTTCTGCGTCGGCACGTGCGGCAGGAGGTCTACCCGTTCAGCGCGTACTACCGGCGCGCATTCGATGCGACGGGAGTCCGACCTGAGGACATCCGCACGGTCGCTGACTTGCGGCGTCTGCCGTTCACGACGAAGGCCGACATCCTCGCAGCACAGAGCAACGAGCAAACGAAGCGCGATTTCGTGCTCATTCCGACGCCCGAGTTGATCAAGGCGCATTGGCCGCTGTCGCGCAAACTGCCGCTCGTCGCGGGCGGCAAGGACGCGCGCGAAAAACTGCGTCGCGACTACACACCGAATTTCGCGACGTTCACGACCGGGCGCTCGTCAGATCCGATCGTGTACGCGTTCACGCCGCACGATCTCGAGATCCTCGCCAAAGTCGGCGGGCGCATGTTCGACGTGCACGGCGTGCACGAGACGGACGCGCGCATCGTGAACACATTTCCGTTCGCGCCGCACCTCGCGTTCTGGCAATCGGCGTTCGCAGGGTTCCAAACCGGGCGTTTCATGATGTCGACGGGCGGCGGCAAGGTGATGGGAACCGCGGGCAACCTGCGCTTGCTCGAGAAGATGGGTACGACGGTGATCCTCGGGACGCCGGGCTTCGTCTACCACCTGCTGCGCGAAGCCGTCGCGAGCGGAATTCGATTGCCGAACGTGAGACGCATCGTGCTCGGCGCCGAAAAGGTGACGCCCGGACTGAAACTGAAGATGGCCGAGGCGCTGAGTGCGCTCGGTTCGAACGATGTGATCATTTCGGGCACGTACGGCTTCACCGAGGCGCGCATGGCGTTCTCGGAGTGCCCCGCGAAACACGAAGAATCACCGGGTTATCACGTGTATCCGGACCTCTCCGTGTTCGAGGTCATCGATCCGAAGACGCTCGAGCCGGTGAAGGAAGGCGAGACCGGCGAGCTCGTGTACACGCCGATCGCCGGCCACGGCACGATGATCATGCGCTATCGAACCGGCGACTGCGCCGTCGGCGGCATGACCTGGGAACCGTGCCCGTGGTGCAAGCGCACGGTGCCGCGCATCAGTTCGGAACTGCGTCGTGCCAGCGATCAGAAAGCGCTCGAGCTGACGAAGATCAAAGGCACGCTCGTCGACCTGTCGGCGATGGGCTCACTGTTGTCGTCGATGCACGACGTCGAGGAATGGCAAGTCGTCCTGAAGAAAAAGAACGACGATCCGCACGAGTTGGATCAGTTCTTCGTGCGCGTGTCGTTGCGTTCGGGCACCGATGCGAGCGGCTTCAAGACGAAGTGCGCGCGCGACATCGCCGACGGTTTGGAAGTCGCGCCGAACGCGGTCGAAGTGCACACGAATCGCGAGATGCTCGACTTCCTCGGGATGGAAACCGAGATGAAGGAAAAGCGCTTCTTGGATCAGCGGCCGAAGTGATCGGCAGCGAGTCGGGCCGTTCCAGTGCCCGATCCGAGTTTGAGTTTTCTGAAGTGCCACCTCAGGAAACTCACAAGTTTGCATTCCGCCCCTCGGACATACACTCCAGCACGGACAGCGCTTCGGATCGCGTTTCGCCGCTCGATCCGCGCGAACGGTTGCGGCCATCTCGTGTCGATCATCAGCTCGACGACCGAGGAACGGGTGAACGGGTTCGTCGCGGGCAAGAGGATGGGCGCGGCGCAACAGACTGGCCCCATGATCGGCCGATACTTCCCTTCCCACGCGGCGGCAAGGCTCGATCGATCGTTCCATGGCTGCGCGCGAAGGCGTAGGTTCCAGCGCACTCATGACCGCCATCCACTCGCGTGACTCGCGCCGACAAGTCGTCATCGTCGGCGGATGGCGCACGCCGCTGGCTCGCGCAGGCGGAGTTTTCGCTCGCGAGGACGCGGGACATATCGGGGCGGCGATCGCGCGCGAGACCATCGCCCGCTGCAACATCGACGTCGAAGACGTCGACGAAGTGATCGTCGGTTGCGCGGGCCCGCCTCACGATCAAGCGAACGTCGGACGCGTCATCGGCTTGCGCGCAGGGATTCCGGAACGAGTCCCTGGACGCACCGTCGCGCGCAACTGCGCGAGCGGCATGGAGGCGATCACCGAGGCTGCGACGTGCATCGAAGCCGGCCGCGGCGACATGTATCTCGTGCTCGGCGTCGAGATGATGAGCCGTTTTCCGCTCATCATGGGCGACCGACTCACGCGCTTCTTCGCAAAGCTGTCGAGCGCAAGATCGCTCGGACAACGCGTCGCGACGCTGGCGAGCTTCAGGCCGAGCATGATGGCGCCGCGCATCGCGCTCATGGAAGGGCTCACCGATCCGATCAGCGGAATGATCATGGGCAAGACGGCCGAATTGCTTGCACGCGAATGGAACGTCTCGCGCGAAGACGCGGATCGGTTCGCGCTCGAGAGTCATGCGCGAGCCAAAGCGGCGCGCGAAGCCGGCATTTTGAAAAGGGAAATCGTGCCTTTTTTGCCGATCGGAGCCCGCGAAGGGCAGCACGCGCTGGCTCACGACGACGCCGTGCGCGACAACCAGTCGATGGAGTCGCTCGCGAAGTTGAAGCCGTACTTCGAGAAGCCCGACGGGCGCGTGACCGTCGGCAACTCGTGCGGGATCACCGACGGCGCGTGCGCGATGATCGTCGCGTCGGCGGACAGGGCGCGCGAACTCGGGCTGACACCGCTCGCCAAGATTCGTTCGTGGAGCTACGCGGGTTTGGATCCGGCGCGCATGGGACTCGGGCCTGTGTTCGCGACGGCGAAAGCGCTCGACGAGGGTGGCGCAACGATCGCTGACGTCGGTTCGATCGAGATCAACGAAGCGTTCGCGGCTCAAGTGCTGGCCTGCGCGAAGGCGTTCGACAGCGACACGTTTGCGCAGGAGAAGTTGGGACGATCAGCGAAACTCGGCACGCTCGACATGTCCCGCGTGAACAGGAACGGCGGCGCCATCGCGATCGGCCACCCGGTTGGTTGCACCGGCGCGCGCATCGTCCTCACGGCGGCGCACGAACTGCAGGCGTCGGATCGCGAGTTGACGCTCGCGACACTCTGCATCGGCGGCGGACAAGGCGGCGCCGTGTTGTTGGAGCGCGCCTCGTGATCGACATCGCGGGACTGCCCACTCCGAAGGACGCACCGCCGGCCGGAGTGTGCGTGCGCATCGAAAGGCCTGAAAAGGGCCTGATTCGGCTCGTTTTGGACCCACCGCATCGGACGCTGCCGGTGTTCGACATGCCGCTGTTGCGCGACTTGGACCTCGCGCTCGACGTCGTCGAGAAGGACGCCGGCATCACGGGCCTCGTCGTCACGGGTCGCGACACCAAGACGTTCGCAGCCGGCGCCGACATCGACGCGATCGCCGCTCTCACGGATCGCGCAACGGTCGGACGCGTCGTCGCGATCGGCCAGAACTTGTTCGAGCGCATCGACGCCCTGAGTACGACGCGAGCGAATTTCACCAGTGTCGCCGCGATCGGAGGAGCGGCGCCGGGCGGAGCGTGTGAACTGGCTCTCGCGTGTTCGTTCGCCATCCTGTGCGACAACGACGCCACGCGCATCGGCCTACCCGAGACCATGCTCGGCATCCTGCCGGGTTGGGGCGGAACCACGCGACTGCCGCGGCGCATCGGGCTCGCGAAGGCGCTCGAGGCGATCTTGTCGGGCAAGTTGTACACACCGCGCGAAGCACTGCGCGCCGGACTCGTCGACCGCCTGTGCGCGCCCGAAGACTTGTTGCGCATCGCGAGCGACATTGCGATGCGGCGGACACGAATCGAGCGACGCTCGCGTGGCGCCGCGAAGTTCTTCGTCGACATGAATCCTCTGGCAGTCGCGTTCATCGCTTCGGCCGCGAAGAAGCAAGTGCTGTCGCGCACGCACGGTCACTATCCCGCGCCGCTCATGGCCATCGACATCGCGGCGCGCGCGAATCGATCGAGCACGAGCGCCAGCTTCAAGGCCGAACGCGAGGCAGTGCAGGAGCTCGCGACCGGGCCGATTTCGAAGAACTTGATTCGCATCTTCGAGCTGTCGGAATCCGCCAAGAAGCTGAAAATGCTGACAAACGGCCGAAATGCTGCCGTTCCGACGCGCGTCGGCGTGCTCGGCGCGGGTGTGATGGGCCGCGCGATCGCCAGCTCGTCAGCCGATCGCGGCGCGTGGACGCGGCTCTTCGACATCGTGCCGGCGGCACTCGACACGGCGTTGATCGAGCATCGTGCGGACGTCGAATCGCGGCTGAAGAAGCGCAAGTTGCAGAAGAACGCGGCCGATCGAGCGCTCGATCGACTCGACGTCACGGACTCGCTCGTGGGCTTTGCGAATGTCGAACTCGTCGTCGAAGCCGTCGCCGAGCGTCTCGACGTGAAGCGCAAGGTCTTCCAAGAGCTCGCCCGTCAGATGAAGAGCGACGCGATCCTCGCCACGAACACGTCGTCGCTCTCGGTCGACGCGATCGCGTCGGACATTCCGCATCCTGAACGCGTCGTCGGTTTGCACTTCTTCAATCCCGTGAAGCGCATGCCGCTCGTCGAAATCGTGCGCGGCACTCGCACGAGCCCCGAGGTCGTCGCGCGCTGTGCTGCGTTCGCGCTCGCACTCGGCAAAACGCCCGTCGTCACCAAGGACTGCGCCGGTTTCCTCGTCAATCGCCTGCTCGGACCGTACCTCGACGAGAGCTTGCGACTCTTCGCGGGCGGCATCGATCCGGCGCGCATCGATCGGAGTTTGCGCAACTTCGGCATGCCGATGGGGCCGCTAGCGTTGCTCGACGAAGTCGGCTTCGACATCGCCGGACACGCGGCGCGTTCGCTCCACGAAGCTTACGGCGCACGCATGACGCCGAGCACCGTGCTGGATGGCCTCGTGGCCGAACAAAGGCTTGGAAAGAAGGCCAAACGGGGCTTCTACGAGCACTCGGACGATCGCAAGGTGAAGCCGATATTGGCCGGAGATCTGCACCGTTTCGTGCCCGCGAACTCCGTGCGCATCCGCGATCTGTCGGATGCCGAAATCGCCCAACGCGTCGTCCTCGCGATGCTCGCCGAAGCTGCGCGCGCACTCGAAGAACACGTGGTCGCGTCGGCGAGAGAGCTCGACCTCGCGACCGTCTTCGGCATGGGCTTCGCACCGTTCCGCGGCGGCTTGCTCGCGTGGGCCGACACGATCGGTGCGCGAGCGATCGTCCAGAATCTCGAGGCGATCGCGCGCGAACCCGATGTCGCCGCGCGCATCGGTGGACCGGAACGATTCGCGTCGTGCACTTTGCTCGCGCGACTCGCTCGCGACGACGCCAAGTTCCACGCGACATGAGCACCGCGCACGACGCCGACGGCAGCGCGAAGTTCCGCTCGGACGTGGTGTGGAACTTCGCGAGCCTCGTGGTGCTCGGTGTGTCGGGCGTCGCGCTCAACGTCCTGATCGGACTGCATTGGGACGAAGCGACGCTCGGCGTTTTCAATCAAACGCTCGCCGCGTACACACTTTTTTCGCAAGCGGCTGTCGGCGGAATCAACTTGTCCGCCCTGCGCGCGATCGCTGAAAAGCCCGGCGATCGTGGGCGTTTGAGCGTCGTCGCGTGGTCGAGCTTGGCGCCGACGGTCGTGCTCGCTGCCGTCGTCACACTCGTCTACTGGCTCGCGCGGCATCCGCTCGCGGCGATGCTCGACAGTCCTGCCGTCGCCGAAGCCATCGCCTGGTCCGCGCCCGGATTGTTCTTCTTCGCGATCAACAAAGTCCTGATGTCGATCGTGAACGGCGCGCGCCGCATGCGCGCCTTCGCCATTTTCACTTCGATTCGCTACTTGGGAATCCTCGTCGCATTGCTCGTCGCGATGAAGCTCGCGATGCCCAGTGCCCAGCTCGCCTACGTCTTCAGCGCATCCGAAGCGTTCTTGTTCGGCGTGCTGGCCTTCGAAGTCGGTCGCCTGATCGATTGGCGCATCGCGAGCGGTTTCGGCGGATGGGTCAGAGAACACATCGTGTACGGCGCGAAGAGCGTCTTCTCCGGCGTACTGCTCGAGCTCAACGCCAAGGTCGACATCTGGATGATCGGCATGTTCATGTCCGACAAGTCCGTCGGCATCTACACGTTCGCGGCGATGATCGCGGAGGGCGTTTACCAACTGCTCGTCGTGCTCCAGAACAACTACAACCCGGTGCTCGCGCGGCTGCTCGCGGTGCGCGATTTCACGACGCTGCGCGCGACGGTGTGCAAGGGACGGAAGTGGACGTACATCGGCATGGCGAGCGTGGCCGTAGTCGCCGTCGCGCTCTATCCGACCGCAGTTTCGATCCTCACCGACAAGCCCGATTTCGCTGCTAGTTGGGCGCCTTTCGGCTGGTTGATGGCCGGCATCGTCGTCGCATCGGGGTACATCCCGTTCGGTCAGATGTTGTTGATGGCGAATCAACCGACGTGGCACACGTTGCTGATGACGTCGACCGTCATCGTCAACGTGATCGGCAATTTCATCCTGATCCCGCGCATCGGAATCGAGGGTGCTGCGATTGCGACGGCGATCTCGATGGCGACGTCGGTCTTCATGCTGAAGTGGTTCGTGAAGCGGCGCGTCGGGGCATCGATCTGAGCGAGCTTCTCAGCGCAACTTGTAGATCTCGACCACGGGACCGACGCAACGCGCATTCAATCCGCGCACGAACCACGGCGTCGTGTATTCGGCATCGTCGTCTTGGTACGCGAAGCCGAGGTTCTCTCCCTCGTCGACCGCATCCGGCGAGAAGCGAGCGACGCGCGTGCCGAAGTTCATCGCAGCGGCGCGCAAACCTCGGAACACGGGACGACGCGGATCCGCGATCACGACCGCGTAGTCGGCGTCCTGCTTCTTAAGGAACGCGTTCGGATCCGTGCGCGCCTCTTCGAGGAAAGTCGGCGTGGTGAGTTGCATCGCGAAGATGTTCCAGCACGCACCATCGAATGCCGCAGGCCCCAAACGCGCTAGGTAGCGGAACCACAGGAAGCTCACGTCGAACTGCGCCGGGCGACTCGCTTCGAACGCCGGCTCGGTGTACTGCAGCGGCAACTCCATCAGCGTCATGAGCGAGATCCGCGCATCGCGCGGCACATGGCTCTCGATCCAACGCGCGCTCTCGTCGATCGTGCTGGGCTCTGCGCGCGCGTCGACCAGGCGCCATGCTCCGAACACTTGGAAAGCCAGCACGAGCGCAGCTGCGGCGACGGCGATTCGATGCGTGAAACAGCTGATTCCGGCCGCGAAACTCACGATTCGGCAGAGTGCGTAACCCGCCATGACGCATTCGAACGGCGTCAACGGCAACACGAAACGCTGGTACGTGCGCTCGTACAAACCGATCACGATTGCGTACGGCACTACGAACGCGAGCACGACGAGAAGTTCGTCTCGTGACGCTCGCGAAAGAGACTTGCGCCGCGACCACAGCTCACCGATGCCGATCAGGATGCCGAGCACGGCCAGCGCGCAGATCACTGGGTCGTACTGCCACGCGTTGCGCGCGATCGTGGCGAACCCTCCGCCGTTGAACAGCTTCAAGTCGACGAGATGCCCCGACAGATTCAGCATCGAATTCTGCTGCGCGATCTCGCCCGGTTGACCCGACGTGAAGACGAACGGATAGAAGATCACGACGAGCAGGGCGACGATTGCGACGATCAGCAAAGAGCCGAGCGCAACCCTCGACGCACTTTCCTCACGCGCTCGCCAACGGAAGAGCACGGCTGTCGCGATCGCCGGTAGAACGGCGAGCCCGCTCTGCAGACTGCACACCGCCAGCCCAGCCGTGAGGCCCGCGCACAAGTACGCCTTCCAACCGCCGAACGCGCGCAAGTGCACAGCTGCAACGACGGCCAAGGCAGCGAATGCTGTCGACGCAGCGTGAGGCCGTGCTTGTTGCGCGAACCAGATCGTGAAGAAACTCGAGGCCATGAACGCGGCCGCTCCGACGGCGAACGCGGGAGCCATGAACCGTCGCGCGAGCATCCACACGGCCGGGATCGCGAGCAAAGACAACAGCGCAACCATGATGCGAATGCGCTTGCGCGGTTCGGATGCGCGCTCGACGTGCTCGGCCAACGAAGCAGCCGGCGTCGCGAATTCGGGTCGCGGCGCGATGCCGACCGCGAGACGCGCGACGAGATGCGGATAGAACGCGTAGAGGATGCGCGTCTCTTCGTCGATCCGATCGTCCTGGAAATCCTTGACTTGGGCGCTGTAGACGACGCCGTCGGGTTCGGTCTGCTCTGGGAGAAGGAAACCGATTCCGTGTAGCCGCAGGAAGGCTCCCAGCACGATCACCACGAGGAGCGCGAGCCCGGTCCGGCGCGCGATCGAGTTGGGGCGAGGACAATTCATGGCGCGCGGGAATTCAGCCGACATCTCGTGACGCAAACGGCCGCATACGCGCGCCGTTTCGGGCCCGGTTGTCGCGTCCGGACGTGCCGTCTATACTTTTTCCGCTCGATCGGTTCCACGCGTCCTCCGCATGATCAAGACATTGGCGAAGCCCGCGCTCAAAGTGCTGTTCTTCGAGCTCAACGAAGCCGAGAAGCACTTCCTCGAAGCGTTCATCGCGCGGGGCTTGCTCCCGAACTTCAAGCGCATGATCGAGGGCGGCGCACTGATGCGCACGCGCATTCCCGGTTGGGACGCAGCCGAAGACAAGGCGTGGCGCGCGATCAGTCCGTGGATCATCTGGCCGTCGGTGTACACGGGAATGCTGCCTCGCGATCACGGCATCGTCGGCTTTGGTCAGGACACGAGCGCGATCCAGGGTAAATGCGTGTGGGACGTGCTCGATCGCCACGGCATTTCGACCGGCGTCTTGGGCAGCTTGATGAGCTATCCGCCGCGCACGAACGGCGCCGGTGCGTACTACGTGCCCGAGTCGCTCGCCAACACGGCCGATTGCTTTCCGAAAGAGGCGCGTGCGCTGCAGGAATTCTGCGTCTTCAGCGCGCGCAACTACTCCGAGAGCTTCAGCTTGAAAGCTGCGACCGCGGTCAAGTTGCTCTTGAAGACAGCCCAGAGCGGTGTGCGCACGAGCACGATGCTGAAGGTGCTCAGCCAAGTGCCTTCCGAAGTGCTGCGCGGTCCGTCAGCCGTGCCGGAGCGCGCTATGTTGCACAGCTACCTGACGCGCGACGCATTCTTCGGTTTGTACGAGCGCTTCGAGCCCAGCTACGCGTCGGTGCACATGAATCACATCGCGTACATGCAGCATCGCTACTGGCGTGCAGCGGAACCCAAGCGCTACTTGGCTGAGCTTTCAGCGACGGACAAGCGCTTCTTCAAGGCCGTCTCGGACCGCGAGAAGTACGAAGAGCGCTTCGCCTCGTGGATCGAAAAGGCGTTCGTCTACGCCGACGACTTCTTGGGAGAAGTGCTGGCACGCATCGACGACGACACAGTCCTGCTCGTCGGCACGGCGCTCGGCCTGCGCCCGTTCGATCCGGTGAAAGACATCCACAATCCCGTCGTGCGCCTCGTCCACGAGCGCGAGCTCTTCGAGGCCGTCGGATTGCGCGATTACGAAGTGCTGCACCAGATGAATCCCGACGTGACCGTCAATCTCGCTAACGAATCGGCGGCGAAGGATGCGGAGGTGAAGCTCGGCAGTCTCTACGTGCACGACACCGAGCCGCTCTTCACGGTGCAACGCCGTGGAAACCAAGTGTTCTGCGAGTTGAACATGCCGATGCGCGCGCAGGACGGCGAGACGTTCACGATCCGCCATCGCGCCGTGCCCGGTTTCCGCGCCGATTTCGCGCATCACATCCACGAGCATCCGACGAACGATCAATCGACCGCGCATCACAAGGACTCGGGCTGGCTGCTGGCATACGCGAAGACGAAGCGCGTGGTCGCGAGCGAAGACGTCATCCGGGTGACCGACATCGCACCGACGATTCTGTCGCTTTTCGGCTTGCCGGCGCAGCCTTGGATGGCACCCGACAGCCGTGTCGCATTCACGGTGACCGCGTGACGTTGCGCAGGATCAATGCTCAACCTTTCGCGCGCATGGCGTCGATGATCGAAGGTTCGGCGTGAGTGCGTCCGACCTCATGAATCAAGATCCCGACCTCCTGCCCCGTCCGGTCCCGCGCCCCGAGCGCGCGATGGCGCAAGCCGGGCCCGAATCGTTCGCGCGCACGATCGAAACGTGCGGCGCGCGCATCGGCGTCGTGATCCCCTGCTTCCGCGTCGCGCCGCAGATCGAAAAAGTCATCCGTGGAATTCCGCCGTGGGTCGAATCGATTCTCGTCGTCGACGACGCCAGCCCAGACGATGGCGCGCAACGCGTCCAAGCGCTCGCCGATCCGCGCGTGATCTTGTTGCGACACAGCGTGAATCAAGGCGTCGGCGGTGCGGTTCAAACTGGATTCGCGAAGGCGCTCGAGTTGGGTCTGGACGTCGTCGTCAAGATGGACGGTGACGATCAGATGGATCCGGCCTATTTGCAGAGCCTCGTTCAACCGTTGATCGAGGGTCGTGCCGACGTGGCGAAATGCAATCGCTATTGGAGTCTCTCTGCGCTCAGTCAGATGCCCTTCGTGCGCATGGTCGGCAATGCGGGACTGACGTTCCTCGTCAAATTGGCTTCGGGCTATTGGAACATCTTCGATCCGGCGAACGGGTACGTCGCGGTGCGCACGAAAGTGCTCGAGCGTCTCTCGATCGCGCGCTTGCCGAAACGCTACTTCTTCGAGAGCGGCTTCTTGATCGAGCTCGGCATCCAGCGCGCAGTCGTTCTCGACGTGCCGATGAGTGCGAAGTACGCGGGAGAACACAGCTCGCTCAAGGTCCATCGCGTGATGTTCGAGTTTCCGCCGAAGCTCTTGGTCGGTTTCTTCCGGCGCCTCTTCTGGCGCTACTTCGTGCACGATTTTTCGGCTGTTTCGGTGTTCGTGCTCACGGGCCTGCCGCTCCTCGCCTTCGGCCTGTGGTTCGGTATCTACGAGTACGTGACGCTCGCGAATCGCGACGACTTTGCTACCGCCG
This sequence comes from Planctomycetota bacterium, assembly GCA_034440255.1. Lineage (GTDB taxonomy): Bacteria > Planctomycetota > UBA1135 > UBA1135 > JAEUIA01. The sequence continues at coordinate 18,695 of JAWXBU010000086.1, forward strand.
GCGAAGTCATGTTGGCCGCGATGCCCATCATTTTGGGCGTTCAATTGTTGTTGCAGGCGATCGTTCTCGATATCGCGGCCGTTCCGCGCGAGCCGCTGTCGCCGCCGCTGCGTCGCAGCGAAAACATTCTAGGGAAGGCGCGTTAGTCGTCCATGTGTGGAATCTTCGGGGTCGTTTTCGGTAGGGACGCCGCAGTTTCGTCCACATTCGCCATAGAGGTGATGAAAAAGCTCTATGCGTGCTCGCAGACGCGCGGCAGCGAAGCGGCCGGGCTCACCGTCGTGAACGGCGAGACGATCGACGTCTTGAAGCAGGCCGGCAGCGTGCAGCGCTTCCTCGGATCCGAAGCCTTCCATGGTTTGATGGAACGCGCACAGACGCAGTACGACAAGAACCGCGCAGGCGCATCACCGATCGTTCTGGCCATGACGGGTCACACGCGACTCGTCACGAACGGCTTTCAATCGAACGAAGACAACAATCAGCCGGTCATCGCCAACGGCACGGTCGGAATCCACAACGGAATCATCGTCAACGATGCCGAACTGTGGTCGCGCTTCCCGGCTGCCACGAAGAAGAGCGACGTCGACACCGAAGTGCTCGTCAACATCCTGCGCAAGCACTTCGACGAGAAGAGCGACCTCGCGTGGGCGACTCAGCAGGCTTATCGCGAGATCAAGGGCGCCGCGTCGATCGCGTTCGTGTTCGACAAGCTCGACGACTTGTTGCTCGCGACGAATACGGGGTCCTTGCACTACGTCGTGAACGAGCGTGGGACGTTCTTCGCGTTCGCGTCCGAACGATTCATCCTCGCGAGCCTCGTGGATCAGCTCGATCTCGCGCGCACGACGGGTCCGTTGCGCATCGAGCAATTGCCGGCCGGCCG
>JAWXBU010000087.1:0-25513 GCA_034440255.1 Planctomycetota bacterium
AAAGGGGTGTGGCGGCGGAGTGTGCTGAGTTGCTCGGGATGGAAACGTCAGCTCCGAGGAAGCTGGGCGTGGCGGCCAAGTGTGCTGAGCCGGCGACCAAGTGCGGCTCCAGGTCGGAATGGAACCGTCGGTTCCGGTGGAGCTGGGTGTGGCGGCGGAGTGTGCTGAGTTGCTCGGAATGGATAACGTCAGTTCCCGTGGATCTGGGCGTGGCGACCAAGTGCGGCTCCAGGTCGGAATGGAACCGTTGGTTCCGGTGGAGCTGGGTGTGGCGGCAGAGTGTGCTGAGTTGCTCGGAATGGATCCGTCCGTTCCAGTGCAGCTGGGTGTGGCGGCAGAGTGCGGCTCGACTGTCTGACCGGAAACGTCCCTTCCACTGACTCTCGGCGTAGCGGCCAAGTGTGCCGGAACGCACGAACCTCTCTAGTTCCGAATGGATCCGACTCTGCCTCTTGATCGGTAGCGAACGGCGCGCACACTCATCCGCCTAGTCATGCAAAACGAGATCGCTCGCCAGGTAGAAGTTTTCAGGCGCGGCATCGTCGACATGCTCGAAGTGCGCGAACTCGAGGAGCGTATTGGCGAAAGCCTGCGTGCGAAACGACCGCTTCGCATCAAGTTCGGTATGGATCCGACGAGCCCGGATTTGCACGTCGGTCATGCGGTTCCCCTCATGAAACTGCGCGCTTTGCAAGACCTCGGTCACCAGGTCGTACTCATCGTCGGCGACGCGACCGCGATGGTCGGAGATCCCTCGGGCCGCAACAAATTGCGACCGCCGCTCACGCGCGAGGACGTCGAAGTCCATTTGCAGACGTACGTCGCACAAGTGGGGCGCGTGCTCGACATGGGCAAGACCGAAGTGCGTCGCAATTCCGTCTGGTTCGATCAGATGGATTTTCAGGACGTGTTGAAGCTGGCTTCGCGCATGACCGTCGCGCGCATGATCGAGCGCGACACGTTTCAAAAACGCATCGCGGAGAACGAGCCGATCGGGATCCACGAGCTCTTGTATCCGCTGATGCAAGGTTGGGATTCGGTGATGATCCGCTGCGACATGGAACTCGGCGGAACCGACCAGTTGTTCAACTTGTTGCGCGGCCGTGACCTGCAGCGTGAGGAAGGTCAAGCGGGCCAGATCTGCTTCACCACACGACTCTTGAACGGCTCCGACGGCCGCAAGATGAGCAAGAGCTACGGCAACGCGATCACGTTCAACGATTCCGCGACCGAGATGTTCAGGAAGTTGACTTCAGTCCCGAACGAGGCGCTCGGCGATTGGTTCGTCACCCTCACGAATGTCGAAGAGGGTGAGATCGAACGGCTCGTGGCCGGCGACTTCAAGGCCGCAAGTCTGCGTTTGGCCGCCGAAATCACGACGTTTTTCCACGGCGCCAGTGCAGCGCAGGCGGCGCGCGAGGACTACGAGCGCAGGCGGAAGGGCGGCATCCCCGACGACGTCGCGACACACGCTTGGCCGGACGAGAGTGATTCGATCCCGCTCATGAATCTGCTCCACAAAGTCGGACTCGCGAAGTCGACGAGCGAAGGGCGACGCGACGTCGAAGGCGGCGGCGTCAAGATCGACGGCATCGTGCACAAGGACGCGAAGTTCCAGGTCGCGCGACCGACGGACTCGATCGTGCTGCAAGTCGGAAAGAACCGCTTCGCGCGCGTGACTCCGCGCTGACGCGTCAGCGCGACGAACCTGCGTAGGGGACCACGATCCGAGGCATGTGCGGATCGTCGGTTTCGATCACCGCGCGACCGTGAAACGGCCCGAGTTTCAAACTCGACTTCGTGCGCAGCGTGAGCAAGTGACGCTGCGCGCGACCGTCCTCGTCCGGCGCCGTGGGCGTCGTGATCAATTCCAGATCGGCGCTGTCGTCGCCTTCGAGCCGCGCGGAGAGCACTCTGATTTTTGCGCCCGGCACGAGCGCCAACAGCTCGGCCTCCAAGCTGCCACCTTGGGCGCGATCGACGATCGACATCTGCAGCACGCCGGGAGAGACGATGATGTCGGGCGCGATCTGCGCCAGAATGGGCACCGAGAATTGCGCTCCGTCGCCGGTTCCGTCGGCAGTCGTCGTCGAGAGCACCACGCGTCCTTGCGCCGGCCCGATCGGCAGACCGGGCGGCGCAGTTGCGACCAAGATCCAGAAAGGCTCGCCGTTCGCACTCGACTCTTGGAGCTCGGCAGTGAACGTGCCTTCGACGGACGCGATCGCTTTGATCTTCGAGCCATCGCCTTTGACGGCCGTGCTGATGTCGGTGCGCGCGCTCTTGCCGGCACTCTGGGGCGTCAGACCGAGCTCGATCTTCACGGGAGCAGCGCGAAACGCCTTGATCACCTTCAAGTGCATCTCGAGCGTCAGGTAGGGATTCGTGTTCGAATCCGTGCGAATGCGGACCTGGCTGAGTTTGTCCAAGTTGGGCGTTTCGACGAGCGTCGTGTCGATGCCGATCTCGATCTCGACTTTCACTCCGGCGGGCAACGTGATCACTTCGCGCCCGCGCTCGATCGAGCCCTCGACGCGCTCGCCGTCGGCGCCGACGTAACCGGCGCGCGGAGTCGTGCAACCGCACGACGGCAGCATGTCCTTGAGGACGAGCGGGCGCCCTTCGGTGTTCTCGAGAACGAACGTGTGGCGCAGACGCTCGCCCCACAAAACGTTGCCGAAGTCGTGGTAGTAGGGGCGCGCGCTCGTCGCATTGACGATCACGAGTCCGCCTTCGCCGACCTTCTTCGTCGACCCAGTGGAGGTCGCACTTTGTTCCGCGTTGGCCGCGTCGTGCTGCGTGCACGCGCCAAGCATCGGAAGTACGAGCGCGAGAGCGAGGAGTTTCATGTTCGGCATTGCGCTCGAGGAGATGGCGTCACTTCGCAAGCAATGTGCCCAGCAAGTACTCCGACACGAGCTTGCCGATCAGGTTCGATCCCGAATCGTTCGGGTGCACTTCGGAGAAGAACAGGCCTGCGCGGCGACCCTTGCCGACGATCTTGCGCGCTTCGGCTTCGGCGGCTGCATCGTCGAGTTCGGGCTTGCTCGCTTTCTGACGATCGCGCTCGGCGTACAGTTCGTTTTCGATCGCTTTCTCGACGATTTCCGCACACTCGAAGAGCGGGATGCCGCGCTCGTTCGCGAGTTCGCGTTGGATGTTCTGGATGCGACCGAAGGCCGTGAGTTGATCGGGGATCGAATTCTTCGCGTCGTTTAAGTGCCAGCGCGGAAACGCTTGCGTGACGATCAACACCTGCGCTCCGGATTGCTTCACGAGCGAGATGATGTTGTTCAGATTGCGGCGGTAGGTCGTGAAACCCATCTCCGGCAGCGGTTTGCCAGCCGCCGTGTGCACGTACGCATCGTCGTTGTTGTTCGCGAAATTCTTGACGCCGAAGAAGAACAAGTCGGAGCGCGCTTGAACGTAATCGGTCATGTAGCGGCGCCAGATCAAGTACGTGCGCGAATGCGCCAGCAATTCGTCGATGCGCGAGGGCCGATCGGTGAACCACGTCGCGCGCCAATGCGTGTTGTCGCGTTGCGGCTCGCCGCCAGGCGTGTAGAGCGCGCAACGCATGTCGTTGATCGCTTCGTACACGATCACGAGATCCGGCTGCAGATCGAGCGCACGCAGTTCGAGATTGATCAGCATTTCGAAGCTCGACCAACCGGGCACGCCGACGTTGACGACTTCGAACTTGCGACCACCGCCGCCAGCGTTGAGATAGTCTTCGAGTTTCTGCGACCACACTGCGGCATCACAGCTCTCGCTCTGTCCGTACACGCTCGAACCGCCGGTCGTGACGATCCGGAAGACACCCGGCGGCTTCTCCCAAGTCGTTTCCTTGCCGCGGAAACCCATCGAGTTGTGCCGTGCTTGTTGATCGGCGCCCTCGGGCGTCGAAAAATTCGGCGAAAGCACGTACCCGAGGTAGGGATGCGGCTCCGTGCGCGCCTTCTTCAATTGATCCGCACGCAACATGGTGCCGTACTCGAGCACGCCGTAAGAGAGCTTCTCGATCAAGTCGGGCTCGTGCAGTCGCTTCATCATCTCTTCGCGCTGCTCTTTGTCTTGCTTGCGCGACTCGATGATGCCGTCGCACACGCGCGAGCCGATCTCGAGCACGAGCACGAGCAGCCCGAGCACGATTCCGAGCACGATCGACAAAGTGCGCCACCAGGGACGCGCACGGTTCACGACTTGTGTTTCGCTCATCTTGTGTACTGCAGTCGAGGATAGGCGACCTGTTGAGATGCGTCCAGCGACGTGTACGCTTCGGGGCTCCGAGAAGCATGGCACGTTCGTCCACATCAGGCCGTTCCAAGTCGGGCGGGTTCATTTCGCACCGCGTTTTGATCGCAGTCGAAGCCCTGCTCTTCCTCGGCGTCGCGAAGGATTGGGTCTTCGCGCTGCTCTTGAGATCGTCGCTGCCCAACTGGGGCAAAGTGGCGCTCGTGATGGCGACGACGATCGGTCTCTTCGGCGGTTTCTTTCTCGTCGTCGGCAGATTGATGTCGCGGACGGTCAAGACCACGCACAAAGCGGCGGAGCGCTTGCCCTTCGCATTGCCGACGCTCGCCATCCACGGACTGCTGCTTTTCGTGCTCTTTCTCTTGTACGCGAGCATGTTGAAGCTGTCGGTGTTCTAATTCGCGGCGCCATGACGCCTGAGCGACCGGACCTCGTCGAAAAGCGACTGAAGTACATTGCGCGGGCGAAGTCGATGAAGCCCGAAACCGTGGACGTCGCGTTCCACGGAATGAAACCGCTGGGTACCGGCCCGACGAATCGCCACGGCATGCCGCAATTGCCGACGGGGCAGCGTGCGGTCCCCAATTGGCCCGTGCTCGATCTAGGCGACTTGCCGAAGGTCTCGCTCGCTGCGTGGCGACTCGTGCTCGGCGGTGCCTGCGAGAACCCTGTGACGCTCACATGGGACGAGTTCTTGGCGCTCGGCGTCGTCGCAGACACGAGTGACTTCCACTGCGTCACGACGTGGAGTCGCATGGACAATCGTTGGAAGGGCGTGCGCTTCGCGACGCTGGCGGACCTCGCCGTGCCGCGCGAGTCCGCGCGTTTCGTGCGCACCGCCGGCTACGACAAGATGCCGGGCACCGACATCCCGTACACCACGAACTTGCCGCTCGTGCGCGCGCTCGAGCCGGACGTGTTGCTCGTCCACGAGTGGGAAGGCCAGCCGCTGCCCGTCGAACACGGTGGCCCGTGTCGCATGATCACGCCCAAGCTGTACGCGTGGAAGGGCGCCAAGTGGATCCATCGGATCGACTTCCTCGAAAACGACGAGCCGGGCTTCTGGGAAGTGCGCGGCTATTCGAACAGCGCCGAACCGTGGTTCGACGACCGCTACAGTTCGCGCGAGAGAGATTGAAACGATGCTGAACGCCCTCATTTGCGCCTGTTTTCTGCTGCAATCCACCGACTTCGAAAAGGGGATCAAGGCCAAAGAAGTCGAAGTGAGGCTCGCCACCGTGCAAGTGCTCGTGCGCGACTCCGATCCGAAGACGGAGAAGTTGCTCGTCGCCGCGACGCGCGACGAAGACTGGGAAGTCGCCTTGCGCGCGACGGAAGGATTAGGCGAGCGCGGCGCGAAATCGGCGGTCGACGCGCTCGTGAAGTTGGCGCTCGAAGCACCCATTCGGCGCATCCGCGTCGCAGCAGCGCGCTCGCTCTTGGTGATCGCGCCCGACGAATCGGCGACGGTGTTGGCGCGGCGACTCGCCACGAACGACGCGGTGCCTGCGCTCGAAGCGTTGGCGATCCTGCTCTCCGGGCGCGAGACGAAAGCGGACCTGGGCGCTGTCGCGAAAGCGGCCGACAAGAACAAGGACGAGAATGCGCGCGCCGCTGCGGCCGCCGTCGTCGGTGCCGCGAGTTGGAAGGAGCGCGAGAAGACGCTCGCGAAGATCATCGGCGGGGATTCGGTGCGCTCGGCCTCGGCAGCGCTCGACTCGATCGCGCAATCTCCGCGCGCCGGCGATCTCGCCTTGATGCTCGAAGTGCTCGCGAAGCCGAAGCTCGACGACTGTGTGGAACGTCGCGCGGTCGAGGCCGCACGCGCGATCTTCCACGCGCCCGACTCGAAGCTCGACGAAGCGAAAATCGCCGAGACTCTCGCGCCGCTGCTCGCGTCGAAGACGCCGGCAGTCGTGGCGCGCGCCGCGCGTCTGGTCGAGCGCATTTCGACTGTGGCCCTGACGAACGCGACCGGAACGGCGCCGCGCGCGGTGATGGGCCCCGACCTGGCCGTGAACGTGCTGAAACCGGCACTCGAACACACCGATCCGCTGCCGCGCGCGACGGCGGCGAAGGCGCTCGCGAAGTTCGGTATCGGCGCGATCGAAGTCGCACGCTCCATGGCCAAGGACGACAAATCGCCGCGCGTACGGCGCGCCGCGTTCGAATCGATGTGCAAGCTGGGCGCCGTCTCGGAGGAGCCGAACCGCGCCGTCGCGCTCCACTTGCTCGCGACCGACGTCGACGCCGAGGTGCGGCGCACTGCGGCCGTGAAATTGGGCGTGAGCGGCCTCGTCGAAGTCGTGGAACCGCTGACCGTGGCGCTGCTCGACAAGGATTGGGGCGTGGCCGTGTGCGCGGCCGTGTCGCTCGGCTTGACACAAGCCGGCCCTGCGATCGAGCCGCTCGCGAAGCTCACGAAGTCGAGTCCCGATTGGAAACTGCGCGCCGCCGCGGTCGTGGGGCTCTCGCGCCTGTACTTGACGTCGACGATACCGCCGACGATCGAAGCGCTTGCCGACACCGACCCGTTCGTCGTGCGCTGCGCCCACGCGCAATTGATGGCCGTCGCGCGCGAAAGATTCGAACCCAAGCGCGACCTCTGGCTCGCGTGGTGGGAGAAGAACAAGACGACCGTCATCCTCGTCGATCCGAAGAAGCAAGAAGAGATGCGCAAGCGCTTCAGCAGTTCGGAGACGTCCGTCCCGGAGATCTTTCGCGACATGGACGTGGTCGTGCTCGAGTCGCGCGGGGATCACATCGAGAAGGTCCTCGAGAGTCAGAAGATCGAGCACAGGAAGACGATGGCCGGCAAAATCACCGCGAACGGGCTGACGTCCGACGGACTCTTCATCGCGAATTGCACGGGCGAGATCGAGGAGCCCGACGTCGAGCGTCTGCGGTGGTTCGTGCTCGCCGGCGGACATTTGTTCGGTTCGTGCTGGGCCTTGCACGAGACGATCGAGCGCGCGCTGCCGGGCCCCATCGCCAAGTACGAAACGGCGAGCGAAGTCCTGGCCACCGTCGAAGCGCGCGTGTGCGCGGTCGACAGTCCTTACTTGGAGGGCGTCTTCTTGCGCGGCGTGCAACCGATGTACGCACTCGAAGGCGCGCACGTCATCGACGTGCGTGAACCCGAGCGTGCCGAAGTCCTGATCGACAGCCCCGAGTGCGCGGACGCGTTCGGTTGCGGCAACCTCGCGGCGTGGTTCGAGGCCGGGCACGGCACGGTGCTCGACAGTGCGAACCACTTCGAAGCGCAAGGGTTGCAGAGCGCCTCGAACGCGCAGAAGCCGATCGAACGCCAGGCGTATGCCGTCGATCACATGGGACTGCCGCTCGACAAATTGCGCGCGGTCAAGAACGCCGAATGGTGGTCGAATTCCGAGAAGGCCTCGCGCGAGATCACCGACTTGTCCGTATTCCGCTTGGTGACGAACTTCGTGCGCTTGCGGCGGCTCGAGCGCTGAAAGCGGCGCCGCACCGAGCGCTCGTCAGCGTCCGTTTGCCGCCCCCGGAATGCGGACCCTTGATCGAACAACGGTCGTTTTCAGCCGTATTTTTTGGACTTTGGCCCTCGCGCGTGCGGCCGCGGCGACGTAGCGGGTAAACTCTCCGCCCCCTGATTCAAAGATCACGTTCCACGCGGCGTACCGCGCGCTCACCACTCATGTCGAAGCTCTTCTCATTCGCCTTCGTTGTCGCTCTCGTCGCTCCCGCGGCACTCGCGTTTCAGCAACAGGAGCCGGGTCACGAAGGCCGCAATCATCCGGCCGGTCAAGGTCACGTTGCGAGCGACAAACCTGCGGTCGAAGTGCAGACCGGCCCCGTGCGCCAAACTCAGGTGGGTGCAGAACGCATCGAGTTGCTCCCGGGTCTGATCGGACAACGGTACGAGCTGAATCGCACGGCGAGCTTGCCGGCGCTTCACGCGCACCTCGAATCGAACGGATTCGTGCAGAACTTCGTGGTCGCCGGCGGCGCCGCGCAGGGCGCACACACAGGTGGCCTCGACTCGGACGCGCAGGTCTACGCGTACCTCGAAGCGGCTGCGCTTTCTCTCGTCGGGACGAAAGACGCCGCGCTGGAGGCGCGACTCGACGGCTTGGTCGACACGATCGCTGCTGCACAGAAGCCCGACGGATACCTCAACACGTTCGTGCAGATCGGCGGGAAGAACGCGGCCTGGAGCGATCTCGCGGGCGGACGCGAACTCGAATCCGGCGGACGCTTGATCGAAGCTGCGCTCGCGTATCAACGAGCGCTGAAAAAAGCGAAGCTCGTCGAGGTCGCGAAGAAATTCGCCGACCACGTCGATGCGACGTTCGGTCCGGGCAAGAAGTCCGATCCGAGCGCACACCCGGGCATCGAGCGCGCCCTCGCCGAGCTCTTCGACGCCACCGGTGAAGCGCGTTATCTGACGCTCGCCAAGTTCTTCGTCGACGCGCGCGGCAACGTCGCTGGTCGAACCGGCTACGGCGCGATCGCACAAGACGCGACCGCGGTGCGCAGCGGAACGCAGTTTCAGGGCGATCCCGTGCGCGGCACGAGCTTTTACGCCGGTGCTGCCGATGTGGCGCGTTTCTCGAACGACACCGAGCTCTTCACGTCGATCGACACGATCTGGACCGACGCCGTGACGACGAAAACGAACATCGTCGGCGCCTTGGGCAACGCGAGCGCACGCGACGGCATCACCGCGCCTTTCGACATCGGCACCGGCACGACGTACGACACGCGCTCCGCGATCGGGCTCGTCGAATGGAGTCAGGCGATGTTGCTCGCGACGGGCGACGCGAAGTACGCCGACATGATCGATCGCGCGTTGCACAACGCAGTGCTCGCCGGGACATCCGCCAACGGAGTCTCGTACGCCGGCGTGAACAGCATGACGGGCGCCGGCGATTTCGAGCGCAAGCAGCTCTCGGCGAGCGGAGATTTCGCCGCCGACATCACGCGCTTCGTGGCCGATGCTCCGGGACTCATCTTCACGACGGCCGGCAACACGATCTACATCTCGCAGTACGTGCCGTGCCGTGCCGACTTCATGATCGGCGACGTCAAAGTGCACCTCGAGATGCAGACCGCATGGCCCTTCGGCGGGCTCGTCGACATCAAGGTGCAGGCCGACAAGCAAGTCACGTTCTCGATCAAGTTCCGTCGACCGGCCTGGTGCAAGACCGTTTTCTATCAGCACGATTTGAAGGAGACGGAGCACTCGTCGGAGTTTCCCGGGACGACTGCCGGTTGGGAGGTCTACGAGCGCCGCTACGATCCGATGGACGGCTGCAAGATCAACTTCCTCGGCCCGATCCGCCGCGTCGCGCCGCTCGCGGAAGTCGCGAGCGACAAGGGCCGCGTCGCGATCTCTCGCGGACCGCTCGTCTACGCGCTCGAAGGCGTCGATAACCGCGGCTCGGCGCGCGCGATGGTGCTGCCGGCGACGGCTTCTTTGGTTGCAGCGAACAAGCCCGACAAGGTTCTGTCGAGCATCCGCATCTTCAGGAGCCGCGACGGTCGCGTCGTCGAATCAGGTGCGGACGGCACCAAGTCGGCGCGCGGCTCCGAGATCGTTTTCCTGCCGTACTACCAACTCGCCAATCGCGCCCAATCCGATTTCGTCGTCTGGGTGCCCGAGACGCCCGAGCTCGCGACGGTCGCCGGATCGGCGCCGCGTTGAACGGCGCGTGACACTAGTGGGGTGATTCAAAAGTTCGCACCAGAATTCGGGCCGCTTGCGCCTCCCTGGGCTGCGTTGCAGCTCCTCCGAGGGTTGCAGCGAACCCGCGTCTTCGGATCCCCTTCGCGAACTCGCGCAGCGAGCCTGCGATGCGCTTCGCGCACCGGGGCTTACCCGCCTTGCCAGGAAGACGCAAGCGACCCGACTTCTGGTGCGAACTTTTGAATCACCCCACCAGCGGCACGATGAAGGCGCGTGCGACGTTTCGCTTCGGCACTTCTTCGTGGTCGGAAAAGTCGTGGAACGGCGTCTTCTATCCGCGCGGCACGAAGCCCGGCGATCAACTGACGTTCTACGCGACCGAGTTCACGACGGTCGAAGCGGACAACACGTACTACCGCGTGCCGAGTGCGCCGCTCGTGCGCGGTTGGCACGACAAGACCCCGCCCGAGTTCACGCTGTCGGCCAAGTTCCCGCGGTCGATCGTGCACTGCGGCAAGAGCGAGCGACCCGACGGCGAACGCGTGCTCGTGCGTGAGCACGTGGCGAGCGACACCGAACGCTTCCTCGACGCCATGCGCGAACTCGGGCCCAAAGCCGGACCGCTCGTGATGCAGTTCCCGTACTTCAACCGCGAGGCGTTCGCGAGTGAAGCCCCGTTCCTCGAGCGACTCGCTCCTTATCTCGAAGCTCTGCCGAAGGACTTTCGCTACGGGGTCGAAGTGCGCAACAAGAACTGGCTCACGCGAGCCTTCTTCGACCTGCTGCGCACGTATCGCGTCGGCTGGGTCGCCGTCGATCTGCCGTACATGCCGCATCCGCTCGACCTCCCGCGCGAACTCGACACGTTCACGGCCGATTTCGCGTACGCGCGGTTGATCGGCGATCGCGCGGCCGTCGAGGACGCGACCGACACGTTCGATCGGATCGTGATCGATCAGTCGCCGCGGATCGATCGTTGGGCCGAGTGGTTGGCGCAGGCGATTCCCAAGACGTCGGAAACGTTTGCCTACACGAACAACCACTTCGCCGGGTTCGCGCCCGAATCGATCCGCGAACTCGCGCGCAAGGTCGAAGCGCTCCTGGATTGACGCCAATTTCCCCGACAGGCACAGCCTTCTTGCATTCGTGCTCACAGAAACACGAAGGTATGCCGCCATGAAGATCGCTCTCGCTTTTCTGCTCTTGCCCTCCCTCTTGGTCGCGATGGCCGCGACGAGTTCTCCGGACTGGCCGACCACCAAGGCCCGCGCCGAAGAGTTGTACGCACAGGGCTCGTTCGAATTGGCGCGGCGCGAGTACGCCGGCGTCGATGCGGCGACACTGACGCCCGAGGATCGACGCTGGCTCGAGTTCCGAATGAGCGACACACGCTGGCGCTCGGCCGCCGGTGCGGACAACGCGGACACGACCGAGCTGGAGCAGGGGAAGAAGGGCCTCGAAGAACTGCAGCGCAAGGTCGAACGACTCGAGCAGCGTGATTCGACGTGGGCCCTGGCCGAAGAATCGTTGGGCGATTGGAGTTGGCAGCGCCGCAGCGGGCGCGATTTCGGATCGGCACTGCCTCACTACCAGAATGCGTTGACGTATTGGTCGAGCGCTCGCGATGTCGACGCAGCTCGGCGGCGCTACCTCGACATCGCGTTTCGCATGGGTTGGCCCGACGGAGGCAAGAGCGAACACGGTTGGTGGCGCGGACAGATTCCTCTCGACGTGGCGAAGAACGCGACGCGCATCGCGACCTCCACCGCCGACCGCGCGCAGAGCGAATTCATGCTCGCGACCGTGTTGCGCAGTCACGGCGGATTCGACGCGATCAGTCGCATGTTCACGAGTCTGCGCACCGTCGTGGGTCTCGGGAAGGGCGCGCGCTTCCACGACGACGCGCTGTTCTTGTTGGCGCAGATCACCGAACAACAAGGTGAGCCCGTCGTCGCCGAGGACGGCACGTGGGCTGCGACACCCGACTTCGTGACGGCGCTCGATCTCTACCGGCGCCTGCAATCCGAGTACGCGAAGGGCGACACCGCGTGGTGGGACGAAGCGCGCGATTCGATCCGTCGCATCTTGAAAGTCGAAGTCGGACTCGCCGTGCCCGGCGCGTACTTGCCCGGATCGGAGATCGGTTATGCGATCTCGTGGCGCAACGCGAAGAAGATCGAGTTGTCGCTGTACGCGATCGACCTGACGCGGGCGGTCGATCTGTCTTCGGAAGATCGGTCGGCGAATCAGTGGCTCGAAGCGATCGACGTCAGCTCGATCGAGGCGCGCCAACGTTTCACGCACGCCACGCAGGATCAAGGCTTGCACAAGCCCGGTCAGAAGGAATTGCGGCTGGATTCGAGCCTCGCTCCGGGCGCATACCTGCTCGAAGCTCACGTGGGCGATGCTTCGGCGCGCGAACTCGTGCTCGTGTCGCGTACCGCCGTCGTCGTCAAGGCGATCGGGTCGCGCGTCGTCGCGTGGACGACCGACGTGCTCACCTCCGAACCGATCGCGGGCGCGCAGGTGAAGCTCCACGCACGCACTTATACGAAAGGCACGTGGCGCACCACGACGGAAGAGAAGACGAGTGGCGAGGACGGAACCTGCGCGTTCGATGCGCAGAGCGGCGAGAGTCACGACTACTTCGTCGCCGCCGTGCGCGACGAGCGCCAAGCCTTTGCGTCGGGCGGAGCGCAGAACGACTCCGGTCCGAATCTCGGGTGGCGCATCTACGCCCTGACTGATCGCTCGACGTACAAGCCGAAGGACGAAGTGAACTGGAAGATCATCGCGCGCCGAAGTGACGGCGGCGCGTGGAGGACGCCCAAGGGTGAGAAGCTCGACTACGAAGTCTTCGATCCGCGCGGCACGAGCTTCCAGAAAGGGACGCTGACGCTGTCCGATTTCGGATCGGCGTTCGGCGCTTTCAAACCAGACGACAAAGTGCCGCTCGGCGAGTATCACGTGAACTTCACGCACAAAAACTCGCACATCGCGAGTGCAGTGCTGTTCCGGTTGGAAGAGTACAAGCTGCCCGAGTACGAAGTGTCGGTGAAGCCGGCCACCGACGACGCCCAGCCGAAGCTCTACCTCGTCGGCGACACGGTCGAAGTCGACGTGCAAGCCGCGTTCTACTCCGGCGGCGCGGTCGCCGATGCGAGCGTAGTTTTCGTCGTGAAACAGGCGCCTTTCTCGCGCATTTGGAGCGAAGAGCGCGCCTACCCGTGGCTCTACTCCGAAGTCGACGACTACCGCTTCCACCGCGGATACGGCGGGCAAGTCGTCAAACAAGAGACGCTCAAGACCGACGCCAAGGGTCGTGCGCGCATCTCGTTCGAGACGCCGAACGATCCGAACCAAGATTTCGAGTACACGATCGAAGCGCGCGTCACCGATGCTTCGCGCAGAGAGGTCGTCGGCTCGGGCCGCGTGCGCGTGACGCGCCGCGAGTACGACGTGCGCGCCAAGACGCAGCGCAATCTGCATCGGCCGGGCGAAAAACTCGAAGTCGATTTCCGCGCTGAAGACGCGAACGGCAATCCGGTCTCCGCTGAGGGTTCGATTCGCGTCACACGCGAGCGCTGGGTCGACGTGTGGATCGATCCGGTCGGTCGCGAAGTGTCGGGCGATGCTTTGCGCGCGCTCGTCGAATCCGGCGCGATGTTTCCTCCGACGGTCGGGCCGAACGAGCGCCCGTGGCAGTGGAAGAGCTCGGGCTACCTCGGTGAAGATGTGGCGCTGGGCACGTTGAAGTTGGGCGCAGACGGCAAGGGCACGTTCACGTTCGTGCCCATGAAAACCGGCTACTACCGCTTCCGCTGGACGAGCAAGGACGGCCGCAAACGTCCGATCGAAGCCGAGACGTGGACGTGGTGCGTTTCGAAGGACATGCGCGAGCTCGACTACTCGTCGGGCGGCGTGCAGATCGTCGTCGACAAAGACGCGTTGACGGTGGGGGAGCGCGCTGCCTTCTTGCTCACGACCGCGACGTCGAATCGTTGGGTGTTCGTCGCGATCGAAGGTCAGAAGTTGCACAGCTACCAAGTCGTGCACGTCGCAGGCACGGCCAAGCTCATCACGATCGACGTGACCGATGCGCACGTTCCGAACGCCTGGATTTCAGCGGTGACCTGCGCCGCCGGCGACATGCAAGCGGACATGAAAGAGTTCATCGTTCCGCCGACGCAGCAGTTCCTCGACGTGACGGTCGCAAGCGATCGCGATCCAGTGCGCCCGGGGACGAAGGCGACACTCGATGTGACGGTGAAGAACGCGGCGGGTGAGCCGGTGCAAGTCGAACTCGCGCTCGGACTCGTCGACGAAGCGGTCGCGTCGATCCAGAGCGACTACGCGCGTGACATCCGGCAGTTCTTCTACGGCGACAAGAAACCGTACCTCGTGCAGACGCATTCGAGTTTCGGCCAGCGGAGCTTTCGCCGGTACGTGCTCGACAAGGACGGACGCGTCGTCGACGAATACACATTCGCAATGAGGTCGGCTGGAGACTTCGAACGTCGAGAAGGTGAAAGCGATTTGGACCGCCAGATTCGATTGCGCTCGCAGTCCATGGAGGAAGGGCAGTCGAAGCGCGACGGAAGGCCCGCAGGCGTCGATTTCCGCGGCCTCGGAGCGGCCGGAGGCTATCGCGGTCCTGGTGACGCGCGTCCGCCGTCTTCCTCGATGGCAGTCATGGAGTCGCTCTCCAGGGGGGCGAAGAACGAGGCTTCCGACGGAGACGCCGCGGGGCGATTCTCCGACAAGGAATCAAAAGACCTGGGCGAGATCGAAGTGCGCTCGGATTTCCGAGAGACGGCGTTCTGGAATCCGACGCTCACGACCGGCGCCGACGGCAAGGCCCGTGTCGAAGTCGAATACCCCGATTCGCTCACGCGCTGGAAAGCGACGGCGCGCGCGGTCGATAGCGCCACACGCGTCGGATCCGGAACAGCGACGATTCGTGCACAAAAACCGCTCGTCGCGCGCTTGCAGGCACCGCGCTTCTTCACGGTCGGCGATGAGACGCTGATCTCGGGCGTGATCGGCAATCGCACGGACGCAGCGATCAGCGCGACAGTCGCACTCGAGATCGAAGGCGCTCTGGCGTGCGCTGACTTGAAGCCCACCCGCGTCTCGATTCCGGCTCAGGGTGAAGTGCGCTTCGATTGGAAGACGAACGCCGTGCAAGCGGGCGACGTGAAGCTCACGCTGAAGGCGCTAGGGCCCGATGACTCCGACGCGATGACGCGTACTTACGTCGTGCAGGATCACGGCCTCGAAGTGCAAGTCGCGCGCTCGCTCAAGCTCACCGAGAGCGAGTTGATCGCGATGCTCGAGATTCCCGCCGCGCGTACGCGCGAGACGACGCGTTTCACCGTCGACGTCGCACCGAGTCTCGCCGTGACGATGCTCGACGCACTGCCGTACTTGGTGCAGTACCCGTACGGTTGCACCGAACAGACGATGTCGCGCTTTCTGCCGGCCGCCATCGTCGCGCACACGCTGAAGGCGCGCGGACTTTCGGCCGAGGACGCCATGGCCAGAGTATTCGGCGGCATCGAGCCGGAGACGGCGGGCGTCACGCACAAGGGCGAGAAGAAGGCCCTCCTCGAACTCGATCGGGTCACGCGGATGTCGCTCGAGCGGCTCTACGACTTCCAACATTCCGACGGCGGATGGGGCTGGTGGAAGAGCGGCGCAAGCGATCCGTGGATGAGCGCGTACGTCGTGTGGGGGCTGTCGCTCGCGCGCGACGCGGGCCTCGACGTGAAGCTCGACTCACTCGAACGCGGCGCCGCGTTTCTGTCGCTCGCGCTGGTCGATGCGGAGCGCGATCCGGACCTGGCTGCATGGATGTTGCACGGCGCAGCCGTCAGCAAGAAATCTCGCGACGACCAGCGTGTAGCGACGGCGTTCGCGAAAGCCTGGGAGCAGAAGGATTCGTTGCGCGCCTACGGCAAAGCGTTGCTCGCGCTCGCGGCGCACGGACTCGGGCGTCATGACGAAGCCAAGGTGCTGTGCCGCAATCTCGCCAACGGTGCCGTCGTCGACGAGCATCCCGACGAGTCGAAAATCGGCGGCGCTGGTCAAGTCGGTCACGCCGCGGCACTCGGTACCGTGCACTGGGGATCCACGCGCAACTGGTGGCGTTGGCAGGATGGCGCGGTCGAGTCGACGGCGTTCGCTTTGCGCGCGCTCGCGGCGATCGAACCGACGAGTCCGCTCGTGAGTCAGGCTTCGAACTGGCTCGTGCAGAACCGACGCGGCGCGCAATGGAACAACACGCGCGACACGGCGTTCGCGATCCTCGCACTCGATGCGTTCTTGAATGCGACCGGCGAAGTCGCGCGCGACGTCGAGTACGAGTTGCTCGTCAACGGGGAACGCATCGCGACCAAGCGCTTGACCGCCGCCGACATGCTGCAAGCGCCGGCTCACTTCGTGATCCCCGCGGACAAGGTGAAGGACGGCGCGAACGAAGTGCGCTTGCGTCGCTTGTCGGGTGCGGGACCCTTGTATCTCGCGGTGCGTGCAGTGTTTTTCAGTCGCGAAGACATGATCCAAGCTCGCGGCAGCGACATCTTCGTCAAGCGTCAGTACTGGAAGCTCGTGCCGCGCTCGACTTTGCTCGCGGGCGTCGTGTACGACCGCGTGCCGCTCGAGTCCGGCGGCAGCGTCGTGTCGGGCGAGCGCATCGAAGTCGTTCTCACGCTCGAGTCGAAGAACGACTTCGAATACCTGATGTTCGAAGATATGAAACCCGCGGGCTTCGAGGCCGTGGCGACGAAGAGCGGCGAGTGGGCGTTCGCGCGCGAGATCAAGTCGGGCGAGGTCGCGCGTCGCTTCGGGTCGAACGAGGCGCTCGCGAACGCACCCGACGATCGCGAATGGGCACGTTTCACAGGTCGACAAGAGGCGCTCCACCAAGAGCTGCGCGATCGACACGTCGCGTTGTTCTTGACGCGACTCGCACAAGGCGTGTGGGAAGTGCGCTACGACTTGCGCGCCGAAGTTCCCGGTCGCTTCAGCGCGTTGCCGACGAGCGGTTCCGCGATGTACGTACCCGAAGTGCGTTGCAACGGCGACGAGGCCAAAGTCACGGTGCTGGACCGCGTCGAATAGTGCTAGAGTGCCGGCTCGCTGACCTCGAAACAGCGGACTGCATGGGACTCAAAGACCTCTTCAAGAAGCGCGGTGACGACCGCGGATCCGATTCACCCGATCTGCGAGTGTGGATCGACAAACTCTCCGATGCAGATTGGAAAGTCCGCTTCGCCGCCTGCCAGGCGCTCGGCAAAATGGGCCCGCGTGCGCATGCGGCAGCGCCCAAGTTGCAGGAGCTGATCGTCGACGACAACGGTGACGTGTGCAACGCAGCAGCGGCGGCGCTCTCGGAAATCGAGCGGTAATTCAGGCACCGATCAAGGCTCTTCAGTCCAGGCCAGCATCGCGTATACTCGCGATCTCGTCAGTCCTTTCTCTCTCAACGCCTGCCATCGTGGAGTTTTACTCATGGTCGATCTGAAGGGTTCGCAGACGCACAACAATCTCAAGGCCGCGTTCGCAGGCGAGAGCCAAGCGAATCGCCGCTACCTCTACTTCGCCAAGATCGCGGATGTCGAAGGCTACCCCGAGATCGCCGGCAATTTTCGCGACACGGCCGAGGGCGAGACCGGTCACGCACACGGTCACCTCGACTACTTGAAGCGCGCTGGTGATCCGGCGACGGACATGCCGATCGGTTCCACTGAGAACAACTTGAAGGCCGCGGTCGCCGGCGAGACGCACGAGTACACGGACATGTACCCGGGGATGGCGAAGACGGCACGCACAGAGGGCTTCAACGAGATCGCTGACTGGTTCGAGACGCTCGCCAAGGCCGAGAAGAGTCACGCTGGCAAGTTCTCGAACTTGTTGAAGAGCATCTCCTAAGTGCGACGCGCGTCCGGCGCAGCTCCGCGCTGGAGAAAGAGATCGCGATGACGGACGCAGATCGTCACGTCTCCTATGCGCCGACCGATGGGCTCACGTACGACCCGTCGGAGGCGCACTACTGGGACGAGGCGGCGCTCGCGAAAGAGATAGCGCGCGCTTTCGACATCTGTCACGGCTGTCGCATGTGCTTCAAGTACTGCGACTCGTTTCCGACGCTCTTCGCGCTCGTCGACGATGTGCACGAGGGCGATGCGCGCAAGCTCGATGCTCGCGAGACCGAGCGCGTCATGGACGCGTGCTTCCAGTGCAAGTTGTGCGAGGTGCAGTGTCCGTACACGCCACGCGATGGGCACACATTCCAGCTGGACTTCCCGAAGCTCGTGCACCGTTTCAAAGCCGTGCGCGGCAGAAAACAGGGCTTTTCGCTGCGCGATCGCGTGCTCGGCGATCCCGATCGCGCCGGACAGCTGGCGCGCGCTTCGTTCGGGATGGCGAACGCGATGAACCGTGTGAGCGCGCATCGTTGGTTGATGGAGAAAGTGCTCGGCATCGATCGTCGCAAGGAGCTGCCTGAGTTCGCGTCGACGACATTCGAGCGCTGGGCCGATGCGAACGGCCGCACGACGACGACGCCCGGCGCCGAAGCGGTGCTCTTCCCGACGTGCTACGTGCAGAACAACGAGCCGCAGATCGGGCGCGACACGCTCGAGGTACTCGATCGCAATTCGGTCGAGACCGCGTGCGTGAAAGGTCTCGAGTGCTGCGGCATGCCGGCGTGGGAGCACGGTGATATCGAGAGCTTGCGCAAGCGCGCGCACGCGAACCTCGACAAGCTCATGCCGTTCGTCGACGCGGGTGCGAAAGTGCTGGCGGTCAATCCGACGTGTTCGATGATGATGCGCCGCGAGTACCCGGAACTCCTGGAAGGGGACGATCGCGAGCGCGCGAAGAAATTGGCGACGGCCGTGATGGACCCGAGCGAGTTCCTCTGGAGCTTGCGCAACGAGGAGCGCTTCGCAGCCGACGTGAAGTCGAAGCCCGAGGGCGGCATCGCCTACCACGCACCGTGTCACTTGCGCGCGCAGGCGGTCGGCTTCAAGTCGCGCGACCTCTTCAAGAAATTGCTCGGAGCTTCCGTCGTGCCGGTGATCGAGTGCTGCGGTCACGACGGCACGTACGCGATGACCGTCGAGGGCTTCGAACCTGCACAAAAGGCCGGTCAAAACGCGTTTCGAGACATGAAAGGCGCGGGTGCATCGACGTGGTCGACGGACTGCCCGCTCGCCGCGATCCAGTTCCATCAGTTCGCGGGAGTGAAGCCGATGCACCCGATGTCGATCTTGGCGCGCGCGTACCGCGGTGAACCGTTCGCGCCTGCGAGTGGAGCCTCATCGTGAAGAAAGTCGTACGCTCGGAACTGGTCGATTGGATGACGTACGTCGAACGCCGCGACGCGATCCGTGCCGAAGCTCTGGCGGCGAAGGAAGCGCGCCGTGTGCACGTCGGCGACTACCTCACGTTCCTCTTCGAGAACCAGACGACGATCCGCTACCAAATCCAGGAGATGATGCGCGTCGAGCGCCTGGTGCGCGAAGCCGACATCCAGCACGAGCTCGACACGTACAACGCGTTGATCGGCGGGACCGGCGAACTCGGTTGCACGCTGCTCGTCGAGATCGAAGACGAGAAAGAGCGCGACCTCAAGTTGCGCGAATGGCTGACGCTTCCCGAGCATGTCTACGTGAGGCTCGCGAGCGGTGCGAAGGTGCGCGCCGGTGTCGACGAAGAACAGCGCTCGCGCGGACGACTCTCGACCGTGCAGTACTTGAAGTTCGAGGTCGGAAGCAACGTGCCCGTCGCCGTCGGTTGCGATCATCCGGCACTCACGTGCGAAACCGCGTTGAGTGCTGCACGAATTGCCGCCATGCGCGCCGACCTCGCGAGTTGACCGTGCACATTTCGCGCTATCCGAGCGGCGCGAAGCGCGCGCAAGGTCCTCTGACCGACGACTTGCGTTCCGGCACGTGGACGTTCTGGAACGAGCACGGTCGCAAGCACACCGAGATCGAGTTCTCGAGCGGTCGACGACACGGTTGGTCGACGCGTTGGCACGCCCTGAACCAGCAAAAAGCCGCAGAAGGTCGCTATGAAAACGACTTGCGCGTCGGCGTGTGGAACTACTTCCTCGCCGATGGGCGCCAACGGGCCCGCGTCGAATACGAACATGGTCGCGCCTCGGGCGTCGTCGAGATATTGCATGCGATCGACGGCAGCATCGGTCGTGGTGCGCTCGCGTACGGCAAGAAACACGGAGCGTGGACAGAGACATACGCCGACGCTCGACCGGCGGCGAGCGGCGAGTATCGCGATGGCGCGCGCGTCGGCACGTGGTCGACGTGGCATCGCAACGAGAACAAAGCGTCGCGTGGCGACTACGTGAACGGCTTGCGCGACGGGGTGTGGACGCTCTGGCATTCCAATGGCGCGAAGGCGAGCGAAGGCGATTACCTCGCTGGCCGACGCAATCTCAGTTGGACCTTGTGGCACGCGAATGGTCGCCGTCGAGCCGAAGGCACGCTGGTGGACGACGTGCTCGAAGGTTGGTGGACGCACTGGTACGAGAATGGGCAGAAGCGCTCGCACGGAGAAATGCGCGGAGGCCTTCAGCAAGGTCCATGGCAAGCGTGGCATCCCGACGGTTCGGTCGATCGTTCCGCGACCGGCATGTATTCGGACGACGTGCTCACGCCGAAGGATGGTTTCGAATCCACGCTAGGGGACGAGGATACGCCGTGAAGTTCGTCGTTATCCCCGCACATCTGCAGAGCGAACTCAGGACCTGGAGTCGCGCGAGCACCGAGCGCGAAGCGTGCGGCGCGTTGATCGGTTCGCGCGCGGCCGACCTCATCACGATCACGCACGTCGAGCGTCTTCGAAACGTCTCGCCCAGACCCGATTCGTTCGAGTGCGATTCCGCCACGATCGTCGCACTCGACAGACACCTGGCCGGAAAGCCCTGCGAAATCGTGGGCTTCTGGCACAGCCACGCGAGCGGCGAATCCACACCGTCGACGCACGATGCCTGGGGCGCTTGGCCCGGATCCCTGACCGCGATCGTCTGCCCAACACACACTCCACCGCTGCGTTTCTGGCGTTTCGAAGGCACGACTTCGATCGAAGTTCGCGCCATCACTCCCATCGCCGGCCACCCCTTGTCTGCGAGAACCCCGTGCTCGTGAAGCTCGCAACGCAGCGGTTCACGCGCGCGGGGTAAGCGATACGGAGCAGGCTCGTGTAGTCCGTTGCTCGCCCCAGCCCTCGCCGAGCCCTCTTGCCACGCGGCCCGACAGGTATGTGCTTGCAGAGTCGCCGTCGATGCACAGAATCTCGTGCCCAATCGAGGACAACCATGACCGCAACGCACGAAACCCACGCCTTCCAAGCCGAAGTCAAAGAACTGCTCGGCCTCGTCATCCACTCGCTGTACGAAAACCGCGAAATCTTCCTGCGCGAGCTCGTCAGCAACGCCTCCGACGCGACCGACAAGTTTCGCTTCGAAGCGCTGACTCATCCCGACTACGGCACCGTCGACGCCGCGACGATCGACATCTCCGTCGATGCCGACGCGCGGACGTTGACCGTCGAAGACGACGGGATCGGCATGAACCACGACGAGCTCGTGTCGCACCTCGGCACGATCGCGCGCTCCGGAACCCGTGCATTTCTCGACCGGTTGAAAGGGGCCGGCGAGAACTCGCCCGAGCTGATCGGGCAGTTCGGCGTCGGCTTCTACGCGTCGTTCATGGTCGCCGACGAAGTCGTCGTCGAGACTCTGCGCGCTGGCGAAACGAAAGCTTGGCGCTGGCGGTCGCGCGGCGAAGGCGAATTCCAGATCGAGCCGTGCGAGCGCACCGAACGTGGCACGAAGATCACGCTCCATCTGAAACAGCGCGCGTCCGAGGACGACGACGATCCTGCTGAATACCTCGACGAATGGAAGATCCGAGAGATCGTCAAGCGCTACTCGGACTTCGTCGCGTATCCGATTCGCTTCGTCACGCCCGACGGGAAGGAACCCGAGACGCTCAACACGATGCGCCCTCTGTGGACGCGGCCGAAGGACGACATCCAACGCGCGGAGTACGACGAGTTCTACCGCCGCACGACCCACGATTTCACTGCACCGCGCGAAGTCGTGCACTTCAAGACCGAGGGCACGACCGAGTACACGGCACTCCTGTTCGTTCCCGGTGCTCGTCCGGCCGACATGTTCGAAGCGCAGCACGGGAAGTCGCGTTTGTCGCTGTACGTGAAGCGTGTCTTGATCATGGAAGAGTGCCCCGAGTTGTTGCCGCCATGGTTGCGCTTCGTGCGCGGGCTCGTCGACTCGCCGGATCTGCCACTGAACGTATCGCGTGAAACGGTGCAACAGAGCTCTGCGATCCGCGCCATCAAGAAGCGTCTCGTGAAACGCGTCATCGATTCGCTCTCGGCGATGCTCGAGACGCGCCGCGACGAGTTCAGGGCGTTTTGGGCCGATTTCGGGCCTGTTTTGAAGGAGGGGATCTGGTATGGCGAGGACGAAGACGACCGCGTGCGCAAGATGTGCCTCTTCGAGACGACGTTCGCGGAAGAGCCGACCACGTTCGCCGAATACGTTGCGCGCAAGAAGCCCGATCAGACCGCGATCTGGTATGCGACCGGCGATCGCAAACAAGTGCTCCAGAACTCGCCGCACCTCGAAGCGTTCACGAAGCGTGGACTCGAAGTCCTGTTCCTCGTCGATCCGATCGACGAATGGTTGTTGCAGCGCGTCAAGGATTTCGACGGCGTGCCGCTGAAGCCGATCGATCGCGGGGCCTTCGATCTCGAGGCGCCGTCGGAAAAGGAAGCACGCGAAGCGCTCGATCGCGAGCACCGCGACGTCCTCGCTGCGATCGAAAATGAGCTCGCCAGTTCGGTGAAGAGCGTGCGTTTCTCCACGCGCTTGTCGGACAGCCCGGCCGTACTGCTGACGGACGAACACGCCCTCTCGCCGCACATGGAACGCTTGATGCGCGCGACGAAACAGGACACACGCAGCGACAAACGCATTTTGGAGCTCAACCCGGATCACGCCGTCGTCAAGAAACTACTTTCGTTGCACGCGAGCGAGCCGCGCTCCGAACGCTTCACCGATTGGGTCGAATGGCTGCACGGCCAAACGCTCCTGGCGGAAGGTTCACCTCTGCCCGACGCGGCGCGCTTCGCGAAGTTGATGACGAAACTAGTCACGTGAAAAAAGTTTGATCGATCGCGCTCCCCACGAGAGCGCGCGGTCGAGCTAGCGTCGGGACGATCTCGCGCCTCCACCGCGGCGCATCGGCAGCTTCGCGCTCGATTGTCGAGCGGAGGGATGCGCTGTCTGGCGCGAGACGGCACTTCTCTCGAAGGCAGGAGACTCCATGAAATCGTCGTCGATGCTCTCGTTCTCTCTCTCGAGCGCGTTCCTGTGCGCATTCGGAAGCTCCGCTACTGCGCAGCTCACTGTCGTCGCGATCGATCCGCCGATCACGTCGTCGAACAAGGCTCCCAACACGGCGATCGTCGTCGATTTCGATCGCGCGCTCGATCCGACCACACTGAATCGATTCACCGTCTACGGCTCGTCGAGCGGTTCGCTCGTCGGGACGCTCGTGCTCGAGAATGCGAACGCGCGCATCCGCTTCACGCCGCCGCGTTCGTTGCACGCCGGCGAGACGGTTTCGGTCGCGATGAGCAATCAACTGAAAGCGCAAGACGGTTCGTTCATGCGCTCGGCTGGCTATGTGTCTACGTTCCGCGTCAAAGCGGGAGCAGCACCGATGACGTTCACGACGGTGAACTCGTTCTTCACGGATCCCGGCAACTTCACGCGCATCTACGGCGGGCAGATCTGCGATCTCGACGGTGACGATTACATCGACCTCGCCGTCATCAGCGAAGTCACCTCCGACGTGCGCGTGTTCAAGAACACGGCGGATGCGAGCGGGATCTTCGTCACACCGAACTTCTCGGTCACGCCGGTCGACACGGAACCGTCGCCGAACGAGAACGCCGATTTCAACAGCGACGGCAAGACGGACGTGATCACGTGCAACGGTGCGTCGAATTCGATCTCGATCCTGCTCGGCAACGGCGACGGCACGTTCCAACCGGCAGTGAGCTATTCGATGGGCAGTGGACCGCACGGGCTCGCGGTTCTCGATTGCGACGGCGACGGCGACATCGACGTGGCCACGTCGAACGTCGGGAGCGACAACATCACGATGCGCAAAAACAACGGCAACGGCACGTTTGCGGCAATGACGAGCTTCGAGGGCGGCGGCAGTGGTGAGTACGCGCTCAATGCGGCCGACATGAACAACGACGCGATCACGGATCTCGTCGTAGGAGCGCGCTTCAGCTCGCAGATCATCGTGCACCTCGGCAACGGCAACGGGACGTTCACGGCGCAGGCTCCGGTCGCTGCGGGCGGCGGGGTGTGGATGCTGGTGTGCGGCGACGTCGACGCGGACGGCAAGATGGACGTGTCGACGGCCAACAGTTTCTCGAACAACTCGTCGTTCTTGCGCGACAACGGCAACGGTTCGTTACAGGCGGCGCAGACCTATCCGAGCAGTGGGCACGTCGTCGCGACGGATTTGGGTGACCTGGACGGAGACGGTGATCTGGACTGGGTCGTGTCGAGCTTCGGTGGGCAAGATTGGCGCGTGTTCAGGAACGACGGTGCGACGTTCACGCAGATTGCGACGTTCACTTCGCCCGCGAATCCGGCGTGTGCGGCGCTGATCGACTTCGATAATGATCGCGATCTCGACATCGTGCTCTTCACGGAGACCTCGGACGAGATCGTGTTGAAGGAGAACGGGGTGCTCGACGCGCTGACGTATTGCTACGGCACGGCGGCGCTGTGCCCGTGCGCGAATGCGGGAGCGAAGGGACATGGGTGCGAGAACAGCGGTGCGACCGGCGGGGGGGCTGTTGAACGGCAGCGGAAGGGCGAGTGTCTCGTCGGATGCGCTGGCGCTCGTGGTGAGCGGTCTGCCGATCGGTGCACCGGTGTTGTATTTCCAGGGTGATGCGCAAGCGGCGGGGGGAGCGGGGACTGTTTTTGGTGACGGGCTCCTCTGCGTGGGCGGATCGATCTTGCGCCTCGGTGTGCACTTCTCGGTGAACGGGTACGACGTGTTTGGTGCGACGGTGGGTGGTGATCCGGCTTTGGCGACGCAGGGGGCGGTGCCGGTGGGTGGGGCGACGCGGAATTACCAGGGGTGGTATCGGGATTCGGTCGTGTTCTGTTCGGTGAGTACGTTTAATTTGACGAATGCGGGGGGGGGTGGTTTGGGGGCCCTGATGCGGCGAATTCGCCGCATCCAGCCAGCAGAGGATTCCGTGCCGGTCTCGCGTTGTTCCTCAGCGGCGTGACGCGTCCGCTCCGGTCAAGGCCCACATCGATGGTGTGGTGCTGCGAGTGCTGCGAGTGCTGCGGGTGCTGCGAGTGCTGCGAGGATGGCCGCGAGGGCTACGAGCAGCGCGAGGGCCGCTGGAACCCAAGGACTACACAAGCGTGCTCCGCATCGCTGAATCGTGGGAGGTGAGTGGCTGAGTACAGCCATTCACCTCCCACGATTTCTGTCA
>JAWXBU010000088.1:0-3680 GCA_034440255.1 Planctomycetota bacterium
CCAAGGTCGAAGCGGCCAAGGTCGAAGCGGCCAAGGTCGAAGCACCCAAGGTGGAAGCACCGAAGGTCGAAGCTCCCAAAGTCGAAGCGCCGAAGAGCGGCGGCGATCCTGCGATCGAAAAAATGCGCGCGTTCATCGCGGGCCTGAAGATCGACAAGACGGCTGCAGGCTGGAAGACGAAAGTGACCGAACCGCCGAAGCTCACGTTCGAGCCGGCGCGCAAGTACTTCTGGATGCTCGAGACGACCGAAGGCCCGATCAAAGTGCGCTTGATGCCCGATGTCGCACCGATGCACGTGTCGAGCACGATCTATCTGACCGAACTCGGCTTCTACGACGACTTGCTCTTCCACCGCGTGATCCCCGGCTTCATGGCGCAAGGCGGCGATCCGGTCGGCAACGGCACCGGCGGACCGGCGTACAACTACGCGGGTGAGTTTTCACCGGCGGTGAAGCACACGAACCCCGGCATGCTGTCGATGGCGAACCGCGGACCGGGTACGGACGGCAGCCAATTCTTCCTCACTTTCGTTCCGACTGCGCATCTAGACGGCAAGCACACGATCTTCGGCGAAGTCGTCGAGGGCCTGGAGACGGTCAAGAAACTCGAAAGCTTCGGCTCGCAAGGTGGCGCGACGAAGAAGCCGCTCAAGATCGTGACGGCGAAGATCGCGACCGAGTGATCGACGGTTCAGCAGCGCCGGCGCGCGGAGCTCACTGAACCCAGTGAACTTCGAGCGCCTGCGACGTGTTGAACGTGTCGCTGGTGCAGTGCGCGAGCGCGTCGCGGTACCAGACTTGGTACGTGAGCACGTCGCCGGCCGCGACGAGGCCTGTGAGCGAAATCGCCGTGCCGCCGACCGCTGGATGACTCGCCACACCGAATGGCGCTGTTGCGATTCCGAGTCGCGTCACGTTACCGCCGACGCACAACAAGCCGTCGCCGAAGCTCGTACCGCTGCCCCCGGCGATGCTCGTCGTGCCCTGGAAAAATAGAGCACTCGTGCCCGTCGGCAGATTGGACGCGGTCAGCACGAACGTGTCGGCGCTCGTGCTCGCGACTCCTCCGTTCGAGAGGTAACTCCCGATGTTCTGCGAGTGCTTGCACCCCTCTCCGAACAATGCGCCGTTCGCGCACGGGCAAGTCGCATTGGTGCCGGCGCAGTAGCTCGTGACGGCCGGCTCGTATTCGTAGCAGACGGTGATGAGCGCCGATGACCTGGTGAGAAACGACACGATGATCGGGCCGGACCCGATCGCGGTCGAAGTCCCCTGACTGGCGACAATCAACGAGACCGTCCCCGGGTTGCTCGCCGGACCGCTGAAGAGCCCCAGATCGAGTGGAGCTGTCAGCGTCACGCTCGGCGACGGGATCGCGTCGACGGACAAGTTCGGGATGAAGGTGCCTGAAGTCCCTGCGAAGTCGATCGTGCCGTCGTACGCGCTCAGATTGGGCGCAAGATTTTGGACCGGCGTCGCGCTGAGGATGAGCGTGGTATCCGGCCGCGTGATCGTCGTCTGAGCCGCGAACTGCATCAGCACCACTTGTCCGACGAAGTCCGGGTTCTCGACGCCGACGCTGCCCTCCAAATGGGCTCCGAGTTGCACGTGAACGGCCGTGAGCACGCCCAGCGAAGAACCGAAACGCGGGATCGAGACCACCTGATTCCAGTTGGTGAGCGCAAGCGGCACCGACGCGGTGACGCACGTCTGCCCAGCGCGAACGCTGCCGGCCGGAACGAGGATCGCGAGAGCGACGAGAATTCGAAAGCGAGGCATGGGGAGCGACCCTCGTTGAGTGTTGGGAGCGATGCGAATCCCTGTCGGTGGCCCGAGTTCGTCGGGCACGATTCCTGACACGGCTCTTCGCGAGCGGCGAGTGCGAGCTTACCCCCCGCCGGCGAAACTTGCCCTAAATCTCGAGTTGCGTCGCACGCCCGACCCAGCTCAGGTCATCGGAACTTTGGTCTCGCGCAGCACGTGCGTGCGACCCGTCGAGCGCGTCAGCATCGCCACTTTGGCCTCCGCTGCGACTTTGTCCGGGTAGGCGAACGTGCCGAGCACGGCCCCGGCCGCGGAACAGGCTTCCCACACGATTTTCATGCGCACGGGTGTCGCCACGCGTTTCACAGCCGTGCTGGGCTTCTTGGCCACTTTTTTGGCCGCCTTTTCGATCGCGCCGAGTCGAGCTTCCTCAGCGGCGCGGGCAATTCGATCTCGATTGGAGCTTCGCGCCATAGCGGTTGAGGATACCAGACGCCACTGCTTTTTGCTCGCAGATACCGTCCAGGAAGCAGGTTAGGGCGATCAGGCCCGGCGCGGAGACGCCTCGCCGCCCCCCCCCGCCTTGTTCGGGTCACGTGAACTTCAACGAGACGCCACGGACGCGACGCCGTCCCAGGCGCCGCCGAGTGCTTTGTAGAGCGCGACCAACTGCGTCGCGATCGCCGCGTCACTCGCCGCCAATTCGTCCTCCAAATCGGTGACGGAGCGCTCGGACACGAGTACGTTTTGAAAGTCCTCCAGTCCTTCCGTGTACTGCGCGCGCGACAGATCCACGGCACGGCGCGCTTCGCGAGCTGCGGAGAGCAGCGACTGTCGACGCACTTGCTCGCGCACGAATGCGGTCATCGCGTTCTCGGTTTCTTCGAGCGCGATCAAAACGGTGCGTTCCCACTTCACGAACGCTTGCTCCGTGCGAGCTTCCTGTGCGGCGACACGATTTTTCAATCGGCCGGCGTCGAACAGATTCCAACGCAACGTCGGTCCGTACCCGTACGCGATGCTCTGACTCTCGAAGAGTTTCGAAAGTTGGTCGGCCGCGAGACCGACGTCGCCGGCTAGCGTGAGCTTCGGATACAGATCCCCTTCCGCGACGCCGATGCGCGCGTGCTCGGCGGCGAGTTCGCGTTCAGCGCGGCGCACGTCGGCGCGGCGGCGCAAGAGATCGGCAGGCACGCCGACGGCCACGCTCGCCGGAGGCACCGGGATCGCGCGCTCGGTCCCCAATTCAGCGGCTAGCGCGCCCGGCGAGCGGCCGAGCAACACCGCGAGACGATTCTCCGCGGCGCGCACCCCGACTTCGAGCGTCGGCACGCGCGAGCGAGTCGTCTCGACGTTCGACAATGCCTGCGCGACGTCGCGCTCGCCGACGAGGCCGGCGGATTGTCGGCCACGCACCAGCTCGAGCGTCTGCTCTTGCAGTGACACGTTGTTCTTCGCGATCGCGAGCCGGCGTTGGAACGAGCGCAATTCGACGTAGTTGCGCGCGACTTCGGCCGTCACCGTGACCGCGACGTCGCGCGCGTACTCGATCGTCGCCTGCACCGTGGCATCGGCTGCTTCGATCGAGCGCTTCACGCGTCCGACGAGATCGATCTCCCACGACGCGTCGAAGCCGAGCGCGAAGTTGTCGGAATCCGGCACGAAATCGCCGAACGGCGTGTTCTTGCTCTCGGCGCGACGTGCGTACGACGCCGATGCATCGAGCGTCGGGAACTGATCGGCGGCGGTGGCTCCGCGCAGAGCCCGCGCCTCGTGCACGCGCGCGAGCGCTTCCTTCACATCGAGGTTCGCGTCGTTCGCGCGCGCGACGAGCCCGTCCAAAACGGGATCGTCGAAACAGCGCCACCAACCGGCGGTGTCGGCTCTTTCGGCCGTGAGACCACTCGCGAGATCGG
>JAWXBU010000089.1:0-2503 GCA_034440255.1 Planctomycetota bacterium
CACTCGGACGGCGCTCGAGCTCCGACCTACCGGCGCACCGGATCTCTCGAGCGAACTATCTCGGCGGCTGCGCGCTCGCTCGACGTCGGCGCTCTGTCGATCTCCGCGCTCGCTTGCTCGGACGTGCCCGATCGCCCGAGCACCCGCTCGTCCCTCGCCGGCGCTCTCCAGTGGATCGCCGCGCGGCCGAGCGACGTCGGTGCCTGCTGGCGCGGGCGCTCGGCGTCTACGCTCCGGGCGGAGTTCGCTCGCCCTTGCCGGCTTCTGGAGGAAGAGCAGCGCAGACGCCGCTCTTCCTCCAGAAGCTTGAGGTATTGGACGCGGCATTTCAGTCGACAAATCGAGCATGGATCGAGGTCTCACGGATCGATGAACAGGCGCTTGAACCAATCGACGAACGTGTCGACGACGGGAGAGCTGTCGCGGAGCTGCGTCGCTTCGATCGCCGTGCCGTACGGATTGCCGGGCGGGTCTCGCCACGCGAGCCAGGTGTTGAGGCGAGCCTTGCGTGCGTGGACGTCGCGGAATTCTGCGCCCTCCGTCTTTGCCCGCGTCGTCGCCTCTCCGGCCCACGCCCAATCTCGAGATTCGGTCGGTACCAGGCTCTCGAGAAACGTCTCGAGATCTCCCGCGCTGACGTTATCCGGCATCACCCAGAGCCCGATCCGCGCGCCCCAAGCGGTCGTGGCCAACATGCCCGCAGCGGGCGGCGCATCGATGTCGACGTCGTGGCTCGACAACAGCGATCGCATCGAGAGCCACCGATCCGGCTTGCCGGAGACGGCGTCGCGGTCGACGACCGCACCGAATCGCACGAGCTTCTTCGTGACGAGCGCGGCCTCGAGCTGACCGCGCACCCACTCGAATCCGCCCTCGTCGCGATCACCAGTCGAGACGATCCGATTCTGCGCGAGGTCCAAACCGAGACGGCGAAGCACGAGCTTGTTGACGACGGCCGCGTCCGACTGTCCTTCGACGAACAGGCGGTGGTAGTTTTTGTCGAGGATCAACGCACTTCCTGCTCGCCATCGATGGCGAGTTCGATCACGCGTGCGTCGATGCGTACGGAATCGGTCTTTCCGGCCTCGATGCGATGCACAGTGATGTCGGCGGTCAGCCCGGGGTCTTCGCGGTGCAGTCGCGCAATCGCCTCGATGCAGTCCTTGGAGTGCGTCGTCGCGAAGAGCTGCACGTCGAACTCGCGCGCGGCCTGAACGAGAAAGCGCCAAAATTTAGGCATCACGGACCAGTGGAGCCCGCTTTCGATCTCATCGATGAGAAGGAAACCGCCTTGCGACGATGCGAGCTGCAGCGCGATGGCCAGGATCCTCGAGACGCCCTCGCCCAGAGTGCCGAGCGGCACTGGCGACGAAGCTCCGCGCAAGAGAACCTGCACCGACGCGGCATCACCACTGCCGGACATCGCGACGCGTTCGATCGTGGGCTCGACGAGACGGAGCGCCGCGATCGTGCTGTCCTCGCGAGGTGTGAGGACGATGCCCGCCCAGAGTCGCGTGAGCTCCGCGACGGGCAAGCGCTGCGTGGTCATGAACCCAACCGGCGGGTGCAAGAGCGCGCCGAATCCTGTGAACGTCGAGGGCGGTCCCGCTCCGAGCGACCCGTCTGGCAGTAGAGGGAGCCCGGCGGTGACAGTGTTTTTGCGCATGCCGGGCCGCTCCAAAGCGATCTGAAACCCGCCCGGTACGAATGGAGGCGCCGGCGCGTCGCTGGGCACACGCTCGATCGTGCGCGATACGAACCGCTCGCGCTCACCAGTCGCTCGGACGCTGAAGGACGTGCCCTCCGCGAGCGTGTGGCCATGGAACCAGTGACGGACGTTGATCTCGTGGTCCTCTCCAGCGGAGCCCCAGCTTCGCACGTGGGACTCACCGCGCTCGACCGAGGCGCGGTACAAAATAAACGGGCTCATGTCGGAGACGACGGCTTCGATGGCTTCGAGCAGCGCGGTCTTGCCGGAGTTGTTCGTTCCAACGATCAAGTTGACCCGTGTCAGGCCATCGACGCGCAGCCTCTCGAAGCAGCGGAAATTCCGGATCTCAAGACCGGAAATGGGCAGGGAGCGCGGCATTCGCGGAATAGTAGTCCGAAGACGGCGTGCGAATCCACTGTTCATCTGCGGCTCGTTTCACGTGAACTTTAATCTATAAAACAAGCCTGGAATCGATGCTCGACGGAGCGCGAACGCGCGCAGCGCGCACGCAGACAGCTTGCCGCTTCCGGCGTCGAGCTGGCGGAACGGAGCGCCGTCGTCGAGCGCGCGCGCCAGCAGGCACCGCTCGTCGCCGGCCGGTGGGGCACCCGATCCAGAGCGCCGGCGCGACGAAGGAGCGACGTCGCTCGTGCGTCCTGGCAGCTCCGACCCCGCAAGCGCCTCGGCGCGCGCTCGAGCGCCGAGGCCGCGCCGCGCGCCAGCCCGCGATCACCGCGCTCGAGAGCTCCGGCGCCGTCGGGAGGTCGGAGTGGTAGCGAGGTCGAAGAGGCA
>JAWXBU010000090.1:0-7127 GCA_034440255.1 Planctomycetota bacterium
CTTCGCGAAGTTGATGTGATCCGAGCGGTCGTAGTACTTGTCCGCACTGCCGAGCTCGGGGAAACCTTCGCTCGCCGACAGCGACTCGGCGATCTTGACCAGGCCGTTGTAGTCCTTCGCGCGCCCACTCGTCGGCGTGATCAGCAACTTGTCGGGCGCATTGCGACCGATCATGTCGATGTTGATGTCGCAGATCGCTTTGCGTCCGTCCGGCAAGTACGGATCGCTCGTCCACGCTTCCGAACCCCACAGACCTTTCTCTTCGCCCGACACCCAGATCAGCATCACCGATCGGCGCAGCGGTCCGTGTGACGCCAGCGCTTCGGCGATCGCGAGCAAACCGCTGGTGCCCGAGCCGTTGTCGTCCGCACCGTTGTTGACTTGCCCATCGCGCGTCACACCGATGTGGTCGTAGTGCGCCGAGATGATGATCGTTTCGTCGCCGAGAACCGGGTCGCTGCCCGGCCACAGGCCGCACACGTTTTCCGCCGGCACGAAACCGTTGCCTTGGAGCACGCGCTCTTCGGTGAAGTCTCCGATGACGGTTCCGACGCGCGGGTTGGCCGATTCGCGCGACAGCGCGAGCACGCGCGCGACTGCATCACGCGTCAGCGCCACACTTCCGAACGCTTCGCGACGCTCGGGCTTTTCCTCGGTTTCCCCAGCCTTTTTTGGCTTCTCGGGCATGCGCACACTGCCCTTGCGCTGACGTTCGAGATGTGACTTGAAGCGCTCGTGGTAGGCGACCCCCGCGTAATCGGGTCCCGGCGCAATCACGAGACCGGCGCACTTGGCTTTGCGCGCACGTCGCGCGACTTCGCTAATTTCTTCGCCGTTGTCGAAACACAAAGCCCACGCACCCTCGAGGGCTTTGTCGGCGAACTCGTCCTTCGTGCCCTTGCCCGCGAAGACGAGTTTGCCCGTCACGCGGCTCGTGCGCACTTCGAACGAACCCGGCATGTAGTAGTCACTCGCGAAAGAGAGCGTCTCCTTCTTGCCGTCGACCGAGAACGTGGCCGTGCACTTCGCTTCGTCGAGCACGCGTTGCTCGAGATCGTACGTGTGAAAGAACCCGTCGCGCGCACCCGGCTTCCATCCGAGCCGCTCGAGCCGCGCGCGCAAGAAACGCGCGGTGATGCGCTGCTCTTCACTGGGTGTGTCGCGTCCTTTCATCTCGTCGCTCGCGATGAAGTACAGATCTGCCTTGATGTTGTCCGGCTTGACCGTGTCGAGCGCAGCCGCCATGCCAGCCGAGAGCGGCTGGGCCCCGACCTTCGACTCGGAAGTCTTCGCGGCGAAAACGAAAGGCGCCGTGACGATCGCAGCGATCAGGAACGTGGTGCGGATGAGTGTTTGCATCGGTTGTCGTGTCGCTCGCATCGGTCGAGATCGGGCGCTGGCCATCATCGTAGGGATCGACCGTCGCGTGCGGTAAGGGGTCGGTAGAAGTGTCGAATTTTTGATCGGGGACGCCGCCCGATCCACCCGCTGCAGTGCGCTCAGCGCGTCCGCGAGCGCAGCAGCTGCAGGGTCGAGGCCGACAATTTGGCGACCACGGCGTCGACTTCAGCCGAACTCTCGCGTCTTTCGAGGTCGTCTTGGTTGGCCCGACAGTACTCGCAACCGAGTTCGTCGATGTGGAACGCGAGGAACTCTTTCGGGCCGTCCGGGAGCGAGCCGGTGATGCGCCGCGCGATCCAATGTCGAGCGGGACACGACACGCGGCCGTCCTTCCACACGCCCTGCACGTCGAACGACAGTAGATCGCCCGAGTCGACGGCCTGCGTCAAGAACGGCAGGACGCGGCGCTGGACGTCGCGCTCGAGCGCCAGCTCGCGAAAGCGTTTGATCGCGCGGAACTTGATGCCTGCGACCGACGTTTCGTCACGCAGCTGGAAGCGCTGCCACGTGTCGCGATTGCGCCAAGCGGCGGCGAACAAGGCCTCGATCACCATCAACCGCGTGAACTCGCCCTCTTTCCACGTCTCGTCGACCCACGCGCGCAAAATGCCTTGCAGCATCGTCGCGCCCGCGTGCTCGAGATCGGCGTGACGCACGATGCCGCTCGGCGTCTCGTCGGTCGTCGCCAGATCGTCGACCGTCATCGTGAGCTCGTCGGAGTCGTCCTTCTTGCCCAACGTCACCGTCCTCGTGCGACGCATGTGGTCGATCGTGCGGTTCTTGGCGATGCCGAAGAGGAATTGCTCGAACGTGTACGCCGGATCGAACGTGTCGATGCCGCGCACGGCGCCGAGGAACGTGTCCTGCACGATGTCCTCGCGCGCTTGCACGTCGCGGATCTTGCGCGCGACGAACGCGAGCAGGCGACCGCAGAACTGTTTCTCGACCGCGAGCCATTCGGCGTCGTCGAGATTCGAGAGCTTCGCGATGTCGGGAGACCATTCACCGGCCATTCAACGCACTCCACGCAGCAGGAAAACAGCGGCTAGAACCGTGATCGCACCGACCGCGAACAGGAACGCGACCAAGACGGTGAACTTGAACACGGCGAAGAACCCGCGAGCGACACGCGCGAGAATTCCAGCGTTCGGCGAGGCTTCAGCAGTCGCAAACGTGCGCGACGCGTACTCGGCCAAGCCGCGCACGATGCCGAACAGGATCTCGATCGCGAGCGCGATGCTCGCGAACAACGTCGCTTTCAGTCCGCCCTGCACCATCGGCGGAACGGGAATCGTCATCGCTGCCGTGTCGTTGAGCGAGTGCGCCGATTGGATCATCAAGTTGCGTTCAGCGGAGGCGAGGGTGTGCATCGCGACGACTTCACCGGCGTCGGAGTCGCTCGTCGTCGACGCATGCGACGACGGCGGTCGATCCGACGGAACGGCCGGCCGAGCTTGCGATCCGACGACGATGCCGTCCCACACGCCGCGCGCGACTTCGACGGCTCCGCGCGTCAACTCGCGGGCGGCGTGACGGGCTTCGCTGGGTTCGGCCTCGACGCGTGCTCCGTCGACACGCGACGAACTGGTCGGGCGCGGCGGGCTGCTCTGATTTGCGCTGTTCTTCGCAGCGGACTTCGTCTCGCGATTGGGCGCTGGACGCGGCGGGGTCGCTCGCACTCGTTCATACGCGTCGATCTTCACCGAATCACCCGGACGAGCCGTCTGATCCATGTCGCTCAGCAACTCACCGACGTCGGCGTAGCGGTCGTCGGGATACAAGCGCAGACAACGTTCGACGACGGGCCTCAAACCCGCTGGAAAAGAGGCGGGAAACACGGGCGGATCGTCGTTTTCGCGGATCGCGAGCGTGCCCGGCACAACGCTCTCGAACGGCAGCTTGCGCGCGAAGCACTCGTACAAGATCACGCCGAGCGAATAGATGTCGGCGCGATGGTCCGCGCGATTCTTGAGCATCTCGGGCGCCATGTACTGCGGCGTTCCGCGACCGAACGACAGCGTGCTGCGACCGTCGGCCATCATCTTCGACAAGCCGTAATCGCCGACGCGTGCGACGTCGCCCTTCAAGAACACGTTGCTCGGTTTCAGATCGAAGTGCACGAGCCTCCGATCGTGCAACGCGACGACGCCGCGACATGCTTGCACAAAGTACGAGAGCGCTTTCTCACTCTCGATCAGGCTTTGCTTCAATCTACGCGCGAGCGTGTCCTCGCCCGCGTAACCCATGATCAAATACGGCACGCCGTTGACCGTGCCGAGGTCTTCGATCGTGACGAGATTCTGGTGATCGATCGCGGCGAAGTGCCGCACTTGTTCGAGCTCGTGTTCGACCGCGTCGCGCTGCGCGTCGTCGTCTATCTTCAAGAACTTGATCGCATACGCTTTGCCGATCGAGTGCTTGCGCGCTTTGTAGACCTCGCCGAATGCGCCGCCGCCGAGACGATTCTGTATCTCGTAGCCGGGAATGAAATTCGGCTCGCGGAAGCGGTTGTAGAAGGCCTCCCAGTCCATGTTCAGTGTGCCGCGCACGCGCGATTGCGGCGTGGACATCCTACGCGGGGACGGAACGAGGCTCCACGCGCACTCATCGCGGAGAGTTTTCTTCAGGCAAAAGCGCCACGACGATCTCGAACGGAGCTTCGGAAGCCGAGCCCGCGCCGCACGTGAAGCGCTCTGTTCCCACCGGCGGAATCAGGATCGAAAGAGAGGTCGGGTCACCCAGCTTGGGCCGGATTCCGCGCGCGATTCCAGCCGCGCAGCCGACGCTGAGGCGCGCTTCGGGCGGCGAACTCGACGTTTGCGTGACTTCGAGTGTGACCGAGTGCTCGAGACCTACCGCGCGAATCGTGCACTTCGAGGACGAGCCGATGCTCACGCGACCGTCCGCGCCAGGCACGACGAGGAGGACGCGACCGGCGCCGCGACATTCGATTCCGTGCTCGAGTTCCAGCACCGCTGACGAACTCGACATGTCGGCAGCGCGAAATCGGAAACTCGAATTCTGTCCCAGCACGACTTGCTCGCCGTCGGTGAGCAGGGCGCCGCTCGCGAGAAGTTCGCGACCGCTCACGAGCGAGCGCGCGCCCCCGATCGGTGCTAGGCGCCACGCCGTACCTGCATGGAAATCGTCCGCGAATGTCAGCCGCGCGTGCTCACGCTCGATGTTCGCGAGCAACCGCAAGTCGGCCCGATCAGAACTCTCGTGACCGATCGTGAACTCGAGACCGACGACGACGAGGAATTCGCCTGCGTCATCGATCGCGAGACGGAAAGCGATCGGTCGAACGGTGCTCGTGCCCATACGCGACACGAAGGCACTCGTCGCAGGACGGCGCGCGAATGCTACATCTGCACTCGAGGCTTGCGCCGCGACTCCACTCGCTCGCGTCTCGAGTCCCCGACGGGCACGTTCTTCGCGCAACTGCGCGAGCAATCCCGAGATCGAAGCCCGCGTGCCGGTCTCGTGCGGAGGCTGTGCTGCTTCCGCTGCACGCGCCAACTCGCGCGCCTCCGGAACGCCGTCGAAGATCGGGTCCGCGAGCAGCGCCAAAGCTCCGCGCCCATCCCCAGCCGCGACGAGGTCGCGTGCTCGACGCAGGAGCACGGCTCGACGCATGAAACGCGGCAGAAAATTCATCGGGCAGGCGTTGCGACGACGAACGCGCCGCATTTCGAGCCTGCCCGAACTGCTCCACATCGGGCTGTGTTCACACGGCTGCGACCACGCCGCCGCCTTCTTGGCGAGCTTCGAAGAAGGCCTTGCGTGCGCGCGCGAACAAGTCCTCGCGTCGGCGCACGTCCGGGTGCGGCGTCGACGAAATGCCGCACGAAATCACGAGCCGGTCACCGACGAGGTCGACGAGGCTCTTCGCTGCCGCCATCTCACCGACGCGGCGCGCCATGATCGAAGCGCCTTCCTTCGGGGTGTTGGGCAAGAAGAACAGGAACGAATTTTCGTCGAAGCGCCCGAGAATGTCCGTGTCGCGCGACGCCTCGAGAAAAATCCCGGCGAGTTCGCGCAACACGTTCTCGTCGACTTGTCCTTCGAATCCGAGCATCACGCACGACAGCGGCTGGTCGAAGCGCTTCGAGCGTTTGAACTCCTCGTCGAGTTTGTAGTTGAGAAACGCGTAGTTGAAGAGGCTCGTCTCGGGGTCCGTCAGAGCGCCGACCAAGTTCAAGTCGGGCTTGCCGGCGATGTCCGTCAAAAGCTTCTCGGGCAGCGTCGGCGCATTCGAACCTGCCCCGCGTGCGTCGCTCGGCAACGCTGCCGGCGGAGCGATCACGGACTCGAACGCTTCGCGCATCTTGCTCGGCACGAGCGGACGCTTGAGCACACCCGTAGCACCGCAGAAACGCGCGATCGATTCGGCCATCGTGTTGTCGTACTCGACCACGACGAACGTGCGCGCGCGCGTCTTGCCCGAGAGGCGCCGGCAATTCTCGTACACGTTGCTGTTGCGCAGCCAACCATCGAGGAGGATGACGTCGTTCGGGCCGGGCGCCGAAGCCAGGAGGTCGGCTAGCGTCCCGCGCACGATCACTTCGAAACCGCCGAGCGGCAGCGCCGCCGCACGCGCCGAAGCGGCCAGCGTCTCGTCGGTCGTCACCACGTGGATCGTGCGCAGTCCGTCACCCATGGATGGGGAAGTCCTCTCTAGCAGTCTCTCTCTTCGCGACCGTTCGAAGCGAACGTCGGGTGGAGAGCTTCGCAAATTGGCCCGACGTGGATCAACGGCAGATTGGCGAGTTCGCGCGGAGTCGTGCGAACCGCGCGCCTACGACCCCGACAGTTCTTCGAGCCAATCGTCTTGGATTTCGTAATTGGGATAGACACTTTGCACGTCGTCGTGATCCTCGAGCGCTTCGATCAGCTTCAAAACCTTGCGCGCGTCTTCCTTGTCCGTGACGGAAACCGACAGGTTCGGCGTGTACCCCATCTCGGCCGAGTGCGTCTTGATCTCTTTCGCCTCGAGAGCCGCTTTCACAGCCAAAAAAGTGGTCGCCGGCGCCAGGATCGTCACCACTTCGCCTTCGACACGGACATCCGACGCGCCGCACTCGAGGCCCAATTCGAGCCAGTGATCTTCGCTCTCTTCTTCGCGGTCGGCGATCACGATCGTCTGGAACGTGAACATGAAACCGACTGAGCCCGTAGCACCCAAATTGCCGCCGTTGCGATCGAAGATGAACTTGAGATCGGGTGCCGTACGATTGCGATTGTCGGTCAGGCAACTGACCATCAGCGCGACGCCGCCGGGGGCGTAGCCTTCGTAGATCAGGTCCTCGTACGCGTCGCCGATCTTCTCGCCCGCAGCTCGCTTGATCGCGTGCTTGATCGTGTCCTTCGACATGTTGCCGGCGCGCGCTTTTTCGACGGCGTACTTGAGCTTCAAGTTCGAGTCGACGTCCGGGCCGCCCTGGCGCACGGCGGACATGATCGCGCGCGAGAGCTTGCTGAAGTTCTTTGCGCGCTTCTTGTCGACGGCTCCTTTGCGGGCGGCGATGTTGGAGCTGTGACTGTGGCCGGCCATTCAGGGGGAGTTTGACAGAGGGGGCGAGAGGGAGAGCGTCGGCCAGGTGCCATCGCAGGCGGTGTAGGAGGATACGGTTGAGGAATGCGAGAGGGGGGCAGAGATGCGAGAGGGGCAGAGATGCGAGAGGGGCAGAGATGCGAGAGGGGCAGAGATGCGAGAGGGGCAGAGA
>JAWXBU010000091.1:0-18380 GCA_034440255.1 Planctomycetota bacterium
TGCTTTGCCGGCAGTTTCAGATCGCGCAGGCCAGAAATGATGGTTGGACGTGATAGCCCGGTTACCTTCGCGACGGCGGTGACACCGCCCCAGCCCAATCTACGAGCTTCAGCCGCAGCCCACTGCCCACGCACGCGCTCGTCCATGCCTGGCTGAAGGACTTTGAACTTGCGGCGGATCTTCGCGAGTGCGGCGGCGTCGAACACGACCCAAAGGTCGCAATTCGCGACGACGTTTAGAAGAACAACTTGTAAAAGTTATTGTTGCGCGATCCCTAAGTGGCCGACGGGCACGAGACCGTGATCTTCCAAATGGCCCCAGCGCGTGCAGCCACGGCGCAAGTGTCGCTCCCGGGCTCATCAAACTCGACGACGACGCTGCGAACATTCTACGGGTGCTGCACCACAGGTTTGCTCTGTCTCCGGCACAATGCCAGGCCTGCCAGCGTCCAAGAGGTGTCCCTTCCAGGGAAAAACTCAAGAATGCGGCAGCGCTCCAAATGTATATCTCGAAAAGAGTTATGAGCTGGAGCTGGAGCTGGAGCTGGAGCCAAGAACCGGCGGATGTAGACTATCGCGCAGCGGAGACATTCGCCGGCGCGCTGAGTCGAGAAGCCGAGCACAATGTCAACTCCGCCCAGAGACAAAACGAACAGTCTGTTTTGAAAGGCAAGGCATGCAGTTTCACGCTCAGCTACCCATGATGTTGCTCGCGGTGTTGGTTGCGTCACCGATTGCTCCGGCGAATGGACCGGAGTGCACTGGCGTTACATGTCTGCCGCTCTTCAACACATCTACTACACCTGGATCTGGCTGGACCATCTACGCCATCTCCTCGAGCCCGGGCAAGTCTAAACCCGGCCCTGTTCGCATACCTTGCTTGCCGTGCAAGGGTGGGGTGTCCTGGGAATTCTACGGAGGATTCTGGAACCAGGACAAATGGCAAAGCACTACGCCAGGAAGCACGACCACGGGGTCAGGAAGCGCCTCTGGTTTTTATCGTTGTTCAACGGAGTGCGATTCGGGTCCGGACTACTTTCTTGGAGAATACGACCCCGGTAGCGGGTGGGCGATAGGGTGTTTCGCAGGTCTGGATTGTGTCTGTCAATAGCGCCGGATCCACGACGATTTCTACGAACATGGCCCGAACTCATTTGATGTGGCAACGGCCGGAGCAACATGGCTAAGATGAACTCAAGGTACACAGTCGGAAGCGCTGCCGCTTCAGTTATTGCGGGCATCTGTGGACTTGCGTGGTATTTGAACAGTAGCGGTCCAGTCGCGCCTACCGATCCAACCCCGAGCACTCACTCTGCACTCGAACCCAACGGCCATGAATTTGAGCCCAGATCCACCGTGCTGGACGAATTATCGCTCGAAACACGTGAAGAGGCTGTGACGAAGCCGGGCAGCGGCGAACTTCCTGATTCCCGAGTCTCTGCGGATATCCCCCTACGCTTCGATCTGCGCTCATATCGGCTACAGATGATCGTCCGATTCAGGAGCGAATTCGAAGCATCCCCGAAGGGTGGTGATCCTGAATGGGAGAGCGCATACAGGTTGATGTTTCAATCAATGCTCGCGCAGCAGGACTCCCTGGGCCGTTACGTCGACGGCAAGGGAGAACCCAT
Source organism: Planctomycetota bacterium (assembly GCA_034440255.1). Classification (GTDB taxonomy): domain Bacteria; phylum Planctomycetota; class UBA1135; order UBA1135; genus JAEUIA01. Next base: position 1,631 of record JAWXBU010000091.1, read on the forward strand.
TAGGGCTAAAGCGGAGGACAACATCAATGAGTTCAAGTCCTTTAGTGACGGACGGATGTATGAATGGACTCGTGCCGAGTACCCAGTCCTGGCCGAGCTTACTACACGCAGGCTGAACAAGGCAACCGAGCGGGTGATCGAGATAGCACCTTTGGCGAGTGATGGTCCCAACTGGCCTCCCCTCACAGACGAACAGCGCGAGGCAATTGATGTGCTGTACGCAGCGGCGTTGGCAGAGCTCGAGCACTCCCCAAGATAATCACCTTCTTCAATCTTGGGACCAACGAGGTTCTGGCGGACTGACTTCTACGTAGCTCCAGAAGACAGGCGAGCGTGGAAATCACTGGCTTCGCTGCGTGGTGCCCGAACATCGCGGAAGCGATCATGCGAATCAGCCTGTTCGCGCACCACCGCGGCGTCGTAGGTACAACGCACTTCGGCTGATCGGGCCGCTCAAACTTCAACGCACTTGTCGTGGTCGGTATAACCCATAACGTATCGCACCTTCAGCGAGTGAAGCTGAAGGGCAGTAGGGCGAGGGTGCGATCGTCAACCTTGCTCAGTAGCCCAGGCGCTGGGTGGATCAGTTTCCGCAAGGGTTCAAGGATTGGAGTGCGAAGCGGAAGAATGTGCTGGGCGGAGAGAAATCCCGGCTGGGGTCGCGGAGGCTGGACGTGAAAAGGCGTCATCACGAGTCCGGAATGGGGTTTTGGACTTGGAACCCACATTGCTCCATGGCTGGAGCATGGATACCGGGATCAATCATGGCGTGGCAGCGATGCGCTCGACGGAGAAGCGTCTCGAGACGATCACGTCGAACCTCGCCAACATCAACGCCACAGGTTTCAAGCGCCAGGCCTCCGTAACGCGATCGTTCTGGATCGGTGAGGGCAAAGACCGGCACATCGACATCGCGACTCAGCGCGCGACCGATTTCAAGCAGGGCCCTCTCGCGCATACGGGCAACTCGCTCGATCTCGCGCTCGAAGGTTCGGGCTTTTTCGCGATCGAGACGACGACGGGTCGCTCGTACACGCGCGACGGTGAGTTCCACCTCGACAACACGGGCACGCTGTTGAACGTGAACGGTTATCCGATCGCATGGGACGGTCAGCGCGGCAAGCTCGATCCGACCGGCGAGACGATCACGATCGACGGCTCGGGCCAAGTGCTCCAAGGCGATCGTCGGGTCGGCAAGCTCGTCGTCAACGACTTCAGCGACCTATCGAAGCTCGAAGACGACGGCCAAGGTCAGTACCGGCCAGCGGACGGCATGAAGCCGCTCGCGTCGACCGCGCTGATCCACCAAGGGAACATCGAGCGCTCGAACGTGACCGTGATGGACGAGCTCGTCGAGATGGTGTTCGCGCAAAGACGCTTCGAAAACAGCACGACCGTAATGCGCTCGATCGATCAAACGTACAAGCGGCTCAATCAACCGCACAACTGACGAGTAGAGGAAAGTCCCCATGATTCGCGCACTGATGACCGCAGCTTCGGGCATGAAAGCCCAGCAAATGCAGATCGACACGATCGCGAACAACATCGCGAACGCGAACACTGCCGGGTTCAAGAAGAGCGAGCTCTCCTTCCGAGCGCTGCTCTACCAGACGTACGAGGAGCCTGGTGCGCCGACCGCGCAGAACCAACGCCGTCCGATCGGATTGCAGATCGGAACGGGTACGGAGATCGCCGGCTCGGACAAGATCTTCGAGCAAGGCGCGCTCGAGCCAACGTCCAACGCATTCGGCGTCGGCATCCAAGGCGAAGGCTTTTTCCGCGTGAAAGTGCCCAGCGGCGAAGTGCGCTACACGCGCGACGGCAACTTTCACCGCGACCGCGACGGCCAGCTCGTCACGTCGGAAGGTTACGTGCTCGACCCGCCCGTCACGATTCCGGCGGAAGCGTTCTCGGTCACGATCGGCGGCGACGGCACCGTCAACGTGCTGACAGCCGAAGACGGACAGCTGCAGCAGATTTCGTCGATCAGCCTGTACCGCTTCCCGAATCCCGGCGGCTTGAAGGCGCAAGGCGGCAACTACTTCTCCGAGTCCGCGAGTTCGGGCACGGCCACGCAAGGCACGCCGGGCACGACCGGCACCGGGATCATGCGTCAGCGCTACACCGAGCGCTCGAACGTTGCCGTCGTCGACGAACTCGTCGGACTGATTCTCGCGCAGCGCAACTACGAAGTGAACAGCAAGGCGATCCGCGCGAGCGACGAGATGCTCCAACAAACCAACCAACTGATTCGCTGAGGCGCATTCATGATCTTCGCCATCGCCAACACGCTTCTCGCGATCACCGTGACCGTCCCCGAAACGGCGCACGTGCGCGGACAAGAGCTGCACGTCTCGTCCATCGTCCGCATCGAAGGCGCCGACGTTCCCGAGAAGGCTCGCATCGACGCTCTGACGCTCGGCTACACGCCGTCGCCGGGCTTCGGTCGCGTCATCACCCGCGACGAGATCGCACAGAAGATCCGCGCAGCGTTGCCGAATCAGACGGTCAGCGTCATCGGCGCCGAACGCTGCCAGGTCGCAGTCGAAACGGAAGTCATCCGTGGCGAGACACTGCGCGCGAACGCGATGCAAGCGCTGCGCGACGCGACGGCCGGACTCGACGCGACGGTGAGCGACGCGACACCGCTCCAAGATCTGATCGTGCCGCGTGCTGAATCGAAACTCGAGATCCGCGCGACGGCGGACAATCGCAATCTGCGTTCAGGGCTGGCGCAGGTCGCTGTTCAAATCTGGATCGACGGCGCTCCGTACCAAACGGTGCAGGCGCCGCTGACGCTCGAAATGTTCGAGAAAGTGCCTGTTTTGGTGGTCGACGTCCGCCGCGGCGAAGCACTGTCGGCCAGTGTCGTCGAGCTGAAGCGCCAACGCATCGATGCAACTCTTCAAGGCGCTCCGCTCGCCTGGGCAGCCGTCTCGGGAGCGACTGCGCTGCGCGACCTGCGCATCGGCACCGTCGTCACCGATCGTGACGTTCAACGCACGCAACTCGTCAAGCGCGGCGACGTCGTGCAGATCCAAGTTCGCAAAGGCCCGGTCGTCGCGCGCTCGACGGCGATCGCGAGTCAGGACGGATTCCTCGGCGACAAAGTGCGCGTCACGACGACGGACGCGAAGCGCGAACTAACCGCCGTCGTCACCGGTCGCGCGAGCGTCGAAGTCGACCTCGGCGAGATGCGCTGAAGAAAGTAAAGCACATGAAGAACATCATCCTCACACTCGCTGCTCTGACCGCGATCACGACGACGATGACGCTCGCCTCCGACGGCACGCGTCGTGGATCCATCTACGATCCGGATCAAGGTCCGTTCGGTCTCGTCAGCACGCGCACTGCAGCACGAGCCGGCGACTTGATCACGATCGTGATCCAAGAAAACCAAGACGTGAGCAACCAGGAGTCATCGGCGCTGACCAAGGGCACGACGCTCGACTACCAGTTCACCAACCTCGCCATCAAACCGAACCTGTTCAACCCGCTGCCCCGCATCGCTGGAGAGTCGGAAGACGAGTTCCGCGGCACGGCGAACTACGCCAAGAAGGGCAAGTTCACCGCGCGCGTCACGGCGATGGTCGTCGACGTACTCCCCAACGGGAACATGGTCGTGAACGGTCGCCGCGAGATTCGCATCGATCAGGAAACGAAGTTGATCGAGTTCAGCGGGATCATCCGCCGCTGGGACATTTCCACGGACAACTCGATCGCGTCCGAGCTCGTCGCGAACGCGAAGGTTGCCTACACGGGTACGGGACCGCTCACGAACAGCACGAATCGTCGAGGAATCGGCGCTTGGGTACACGACGCGATCGCTTGGATCTGGCCGTTCTGATTCGGAGCAACACACATGATCACTGCACTCCTCCTCACCATGCTCCAAACGACTTTGCCCGTCGACACGAAACCGTCGGACGCAAAGGCCGTCGACACGCGCGTCATGGATTCGAAAGCAGCCGACGAGGCCGCGGCCAAGCTGCGGCTCGAATACGGCGGCATCGAAGCGCCTGCTCAACCGACGAGCGTTTCGGAATCGACGTGGACGCGCACGCCGCGCTTCGCACCAGTCGGATTGACTCGTCCGGCCGGCGATTTCACGACGCCGATCTCGTCGCTTGCCGCCGTTCGCGGACAAGAGGACAACACGATCATCGGCGTGGGGCTCGTCACGGGCCTCGCCGGCACGGGTGATTCGATCGACGCGGGCAAGCAGCTCATGTCGAACTTTTTGCGCACGCGCAACATCCGCCTCGATCCGCAAGCACTCGCTTCGAAGAACGTCGCGATCGTGCAAGTCGAATGCAACCTACCTGCCGGCATCAAGCCTGGTCGTCGCGTCGACGTCACCGTGTCCGCGATCGGCGATGCGGACAGCCTCGTCGGTGGAACGTTGCTCTTCACGGAACTGACGGACGTCACGGGCCTAACCGTCTATGCAACGGCGTCGGGTCCGCTGACGGTCGGCGGATTCTCGGCTGGCGGACAAGCCGCGAGCGCGAAGAAGAACCACACGACCGTCGGCATGATGCCGAGCGGCGGAAAGGTCGAGCGCGAAGTGCCGACGACGCTCGTCAGCGAGCACGGCTTCATCTATCTCGACTTGAAGCTGGGTCACGACACGATCGCGAACTGCGTGCGCATCGCCGAGTCGATCAACTCGCTGTATCCGAAGTGCGCGGCGACTTCGGTCGACGGCAAGTCGATCCAGGTCTCGGTGCCTCGCGATCTTCCCGACAGCATGCACGCCGCGTATTTGCAGACGATGCTCGAGCGCGAAATCGTGTCGAAGAACGTCGCGCGCGTCCTCGTCAGCGAGCGCAGCGGAACGATCGTCATGGGCGGCGACGTGCGCTTGCGTCCGGGGGCCATCGCGCAAGGCGCGATCACGGTGACGATTGCCGAATCTCCGACGACGAGCCAACCAGGACCGCTGTCGGCAGGACAAACGCGAACGCAATCGCGCACGAAGATCGACGTGAAGGAAGACGACACGGGACTCGTGTTCGTGCCCGGGGCGGTGACGCTGCAGGAAGTCGTCGACGTCCTCAACGTGCTCGGCACGACGCCGCGGGACTTGATCACGATCCTCGAATTGATGGCCCAAGGCGGCTTGCTCGAAGCCGAAATCCGGAGGATGTGATGGACGCACCCATGATGCCCGTCGGATTGGACACGAGCGCGATCCGCTCGCTGTCGGGAACCACATACGAAGTGCCCGCTGGTGCTTCGCCCGCTGAAACAGCCGAGAAGTTCGAAGCGATGCTCGCGACGATGCTCGTCAAAGAGATGCGTCGCGCGGTGCCCGAGGGTTTCTTCGGCGAGGGCGCAGCCGGCGACATCTATTCGGGCTGGCTCGACGAGCACGTCGGACAAACGCTGGCGGGCCACGACGCGCTTCACGTGCGCGAAATGATCGAGAAGAGCGTCATCCAGAAGATCGAGGCCCAACAATGATCGCCCAGAAATTCATCAACGCGCTCGAGGCTTGGCTCGTCGACGAAGTCGCAGGCAAGGAACGACTCGTAGTCGGACTCGAGCGCCAGGAGAACGCGCTCGTCAACGGAACCGCTGAAGAGATCGGCGCGGCAACGCGGGCGATAGAGGCAGAAATCAGCCAAGAGCTCGATCGTTCACGCCGCCGCGAAGTGATTTTCGCGCGGCTCGGAGCCCATTGGAACGTCGCGCCTGTCGCGTTGACGCTCGGCAGTATCGCCGAGCGTGCCGGACAGAGCGGTGCGCGCATCGAAGAGTTGCGCGATCGATTGCGTTTGCTGGTCGCCGAATCGTTGCGTCGCAATCGCCGCGTTGCACGGCTCGTGCACGTCCATCAGAGCGTCGTGCAAGAAACGCTGACCGCGTTGGTCGGATCGCAAGGCGCCATGACGGAAACCGGCGCGTTGTTCGACGCGCGGATGTGATCCATGTCGAACATCAGCAGCCTCAACGTCGGTCTCAAAGCACTGCTCGCGGCGCAGTCGGCGCTCGACACAGCTGGACACAACGTCGCGAATGCGACGACGCCCGGCTATTCGCGGCAAGAAGTCTTGATGAGCTCGTCGGGCTCACAAATTCTGCGTGGAATCGCAGTCGGAAGTGGCGTCGAAGCCGGCACCGTGCGTCGCCTCGCCGACCAGTTCATCGGTCGACGCATCGCGGCCAGCACGGGCATGCTGAACTACCTCGACGCGCGCGTGAACGGCTTGTCGCACATCGAATCGATGCTCGGCGAACCGGGCGACGACGGCCTGTCGAAGAAGATGCAGAAGCTCTTCGCGAGTTTCTCGAATCTCGCTGCTGATCCGTCGGAGCCGAGCGTGCGCCAGAGCGTCGTTTCCTCCGGCATCGATATCGCCAAGCGTTTTCATTCGCTGAGTGATGGGCTCGGCGAACTGTCTCGCGACACGCGCACAGAGATCCGCGGTTCGGTCGATGCCGTCAACGCGCTCGCCAGCCGCATCTCGAGCCTGAATCGCAGCATCGGCGAGTTCGAAGCGGGCGGCGATCCTGCCAATGACATGCGTGATCAACGCGATCAAGCGATCACCGAGCTCGGCGCGTACGTCGATGTTCGCGCGTACGAAAGTGCGAGCGGTTCACTGACCGTGCAGGTCGGCGGTCAATTGCTCGTCGGTCCGGTCAACGCGTACAAGATGACGTCCGAATCCGGCACGACGGGATCCGTCGTGCTGAGAATCGCGGGTCACGCAGCGCCGCTCCAACCGCGCTCCGGCTCGCTCGCAGGTCTGTTGTCGATTGCGGACGACGCGAGTGGCAGCAAGCTCGACGAGATCAACTCGATCGCGCACAACCTCGCTTTCCAGCTGAATCGAGCGCATTCCACCGGTGTTCCGTCGGGCGGACCGTTCCGTTCACTCGTCGGCGCGTACTCGTTCGTCGATCAGGACGGCGACAATTTGGTGACGGACGAGACGCTCGCGCACGCCGGCCTGTCCTTCACCGTTTCGTCCGGTGACCTGCGCGTTTCGATCACGAACAAGACGACGGGTGAGGTCGAGACGACGCGCATCGCAATCGACCCCGAAACGATGACGGTCGGCGATCTCGTGTCGCAGCTCGACGGCATCGCCCACTTGTCGGCCTCTGTCACGAACGACGGCAAACTCGACCTGACGGCCGATCCGGGCTTCGGTTTCGATTTCGCCCAGCGTATGGCGACGTCTCCCGATGTCGCGGGCACGTTCGGCGGCGCGGCGGCGAATCTAGGCGGGCGACAAGAGCCGTTCACGATGACGGCGGGCAGCACGCTGCAAATCACGACCGGTGTCGGCACGTCGACGATCACGTTCAACCCGTCGGACTTCACGAACATCGCTGCCGCAACCGCCGAGGAAGTCGCGACTGCCGTCAACGCGCAAATCGGTTCGATCGGCGCGCGCGCAGTCGTCGTCGGTGGACGCGTCGTGTTGCAGACGCTGACGCAGGGAACATCTGCGACGATTCAAACGACGAGTGGATCCGCGCTCACGGCGCTCGGCTTCACCGCCGGGCAATCCGCGGCGGGGCAAGCGAGCGCGGCGACGCCGACGATCAGCGGCACGTACAGCGGTCCTACGAATCAATCGTTCACGTTCGTTCCGACGGGCGATGGTGTGATCGGCACGACGAGTGGTCTCGGCGTCGACGTGTTCGACGGGACTGGGAACAAAGTCGCGACGCTCGCGGTCGGCGCCGACTACGTGCCGGGCACTGCGCTCGCTTTCGGTAGCGGATTGTCCGTGTCGTTCCAGCTGGGAGCGATCTCGAAGACGAACGGCAGCATTGCGTCCGTCGAAGCAGTCGCCGACGCGGACACGTCCGACGTGCTCGCGGCGCTGGGCGTGAACGCACTCGTGACGGGCACGGATGCCGCATCATTCGAAGTGCGCGCCGACATCGTCGACGATCCGAGCCGTCTCGCCACGAGCGGCACTGGGGCGAGCGGTGACAATAGTGCGTTGCTGGCGCTCGCGAACGTCGACGAGGTCGCCATCGACTCGATGGACGGCCAAACCGTCAGCACGTTCTACGCAGCGCTCGTCGTTTCGATCGGATCCGACGCGAGCTCGACGCAGGCGATGTACGACACGGAAGAGACCGTGATGGCGAGCCTCGATGCACGCCGTCAATCGATCTCGGGCGTGAACGTCGACGAAGAGTTGATCGATTTCGAGCGCTATCAACAGGCCTATTCCGCGGCGGCGCGCTTCCTGTCCGTCGTCAACCAAGTCCAAGAAGAGCTCATGCGGCTCATCTGAAAATCATGGCCGTTCGCATTTCACAAAGTCAGTTCTTCTCCGTCCTCGGCTCGAACTTGAAGTCGAACTACGCGAAGCTCGCGTCGTTGCAGAACCAAATTTCGAGCGGGAAGCGCATCAATCGACCGTCGGACGATCCGCTGGGCGCGTCGGTGGCGCTCGCGATTCGCAATAGCCAAAGCGACGTCACACGCTACTCCGCTGCTGCTGCAGACGCGCGTACACGACTCGACGAAGCTGCGAGTCTCGCAACGGACGCGAACACGACGTTGAGCTCGGTGCGCGAACTCGTCGTGCGCGGTTTGAACGACACGATGGACGCCAGCGCACGCAAAACGCTCGCGACCGAAATCGAACAGCTCGGCAAGGAACTGCTGCGCATTGCGAACACGAAGTCGGAGGGTCGCTACGTGTTCGGTGGAACGCGCACGTCGGGCGCGCCGTTCGCAGAAGTCGAGAGCGGCGGCCGCACGAGCGTCGTTTGGCAGGGCGGCGCAGGTTCGGCGAAAGCGACCATCGGCGCCGGCGACGAAGTCGAGATCGGCCTGCCCGGTTCACAACTGTTCGCGAGCTTCAAACCGACCGGCACGAAATACGCAGGAGTCACGGGCGCGGCCGCAGGAACGAGCAACGACCAAGGCTCGGGCTTCGAGCAACTGATCGTGCGTCACGACGCGACGACGGCGACACTGGGGGCTGGGATCGCGCTCTTCAATGGCGGGCAAGACGACACGATCGTCGGCGCGCGTGCGATCGAAGTCGACGGCGCGAGCAGTCGTGTGCGCATCGGCAACGGCACGTGGACGTCGATTCCGACGGCTGCGAGCGGTCAGCGACCGGACGTCACGGTGAAGGATGAATTCGGCGCGGTGCTCCAGTTGGATTTCAGCTCGTGGACGGGCGCCGATTTCAATGGATCGGCGACGGGCTCGGCCTCCGTTTCGCTCGACGGAACGAGCTTCACCGCCGTCACGTTGAACGAAACCAACCTGCAACTCACCGATGCGACCACGGGTTCGATCGTGCACGTGAACACGACACGCATCGTGCGCTCCGGACAAGATCTCGTGACGTTCGGCGGAACGGCGAACGCGTTCGACACTCTTCAAGGCATCGTCGCCGATCTGCGCAACGACGCCGGATTGTCGACGCAGGAATTGCAAAAACGTTTGGGCGCGAGGCTCACCGAGCTCGACTTGAAACACGACGACGTGTTGGTCGGTGCCGGAGCGCTCGCCGCTCGCAGCGCGCGCACGGCGAGCGTGCAAGAGCGATTGGGCAACCGTAGCATCGATCTCGCCGGCCGACTCGAAGCGGTCGAAGACGTCGACTTGACGACAGCGGTGCTCGGAATCACGAAGACACAACAGACGCTCGAGCTCGTGCAAGCGACGGGTTCGAAGTTGTTGCGCACGTCCCTTCTCGATTACTTGAGGTGAGTTCCATGGTCGACCCCATTTCGATTTCGGGTGTAGGTTCGGTCGGTGGTGCGCCGCAAGCTCCGTTGACGGTCTCGAAGGATGGCGGCGCGGCATTCCGTGCGCTGCTCGATTCGCTCGCCGATCGTGCGAAGGAACTCGAGAAGACGAGTGCTAAACCTGTCGACGCGAACGAGCTCGCGGGAGCTGTCGACGAAGCGCGCGACTCACTTCAAGACGCGCTGAGTTTGATCGAGGCTTATCGCGCGAACGTGCAGTCGTCGTCCGCGACACCTAAGACCGACACGCAGTGATTCAGCCGGAGTAATTGGCCGGGAACATCTCGCGCTCGACCGCTTCGATCACGATGTGCAGCACTTTGATGTGGATCTCTTGGATGCGATCGCTGGTCGTCGCGAGCGGGACGACGATCGACACGTCGCACAGTGCTTGCGCTTTGCCGCCGCCCTTGCCGAGCAAACCGACCGTCGTGATGCCGCGTTTTCTCGCGAGTTCGAGCGCTTTCAAGATGTTCGGGCTGCCGCCGCTCGTCGTGATCGCGACGAGCATGTCACCCTTCTTGCCGTAGGCCTCGACCGAGCGCGCGAACACTTCGTCGAAACCGAAATCGTTCGCGATGCACGTCAACTGCGACGGATCACTGAACGCGATCGCCGGTAGAGCCGCGCGATCTTTGCGGAAACGTCCGGTCCATTCCTCGGCGAAGTGCATCGCGTCGCACATGCTGCCGCCGTTGCCGCACGACATGAGCAAGCCGCCTCTGCCAAGGGTCTTCGATGCGGCCGCGACGAATTTGCGCACGCCGTCGAGACACGCCGGATCAGCGAGGAACGCGTCGAGCGTGGCACGGGCGTCGTCGAATGCAGTGCGGATCGGATCGGGTGCAGTCATGGGCGCGATTGTGGGCTGAACGTGCGCTCGTCACAACCGCGCGCCCGTTAGGATCGGGCCGAAACCCCAGGAATCATGGCCATGTATCGATTCTCGCTCGCGCTGGTTCTCGTGGCGCTCCCTCTTTTCCACGGCTGCCGAAGTGCACAGCCCGCCGTCCTGAAAGCGCATGAGTACACGCTCGTGCTCATCAAGACGGGCCCGCAGAGCGGTAAGCTCTCGAAGGAAGAGAATCAGCGCCTGTTCGCGGGTCACTTCTCGAACATGGAGCGCCTCGCGAACGAGCGCCACTTGCTCGTTGCCGGTCCTTACGGCAAGGCGAAGCACGACAATTCGCTGCGCGGCCTCTTCGTCCTCGACACGGGGGATCGTGCGCGAGCGACAGCATGGGCCGAAACGGATCCGCCCACGCAGGCCGGCGTGTTCGTACTCGAATTCCACGACTTGCGCACAGACGCGCCGCTCGCAGCTCTCTTGGAACGCGAGCTCGAGCGTCAAGCGCAGCGCAAACGGGAAATGGAGAGCGCAGGTCGCGGGGCGACGCCGGGCGAGGGCATGCGCAGCTACGTGCTGCTCACCGCCGAACACGGCGATGTCGCGCGCCGCGAGTTGGCGGACCTCGTCGTCGCGAAACGCGTGTACTTGCTTGCCGATCTCGACGCCGGTCGAGCGCTCGCGATTCTCGACGCACCGGACCTGGCTGCAGCGCAAGAACTCCTCGCGCCGGTCACGAACAAGTTGGGCACACACACGCTCGACGAAGTGGTTCGCGACGGACGGTCTTGCGCAGCTTGCGGGTGGTTGATCGCGCCGTAGCTCATGGGCGAGACGATCAGGTCGCCAGGTCGATCTACGTTTGAACGACTTCTGCAGCGTCATTGGAATTCACGCGTGAACGAGACAGCGACAAGCTGTCGAGATGCCCGGGACACGCCGCCGACGCGGAAAGTTCGAAACGTCGTCGTCGGTAATGCAGCTCAGCGTTGGCCGAACGAAGCCCCTGGAGGCGCGTACACGGGCTCGCGGGGAACGCGCATGATGCCTTTCAGGTACTCCAACTCGAGTTGAGCGGCGTGGAGTGACGGATAGTCTTGGCTGTGGAAACTCGTGATGCGAGAAACGAGCGCGCCGTCCGCGCCGATTTCCTGCGTGACCGACATCGTGGAAGCTCCAGCGCCTCTGCCGGACACGGTCTCGAGCCCCTGGCCGTCATCCGCACGTCGCTCCTTGAACTGACCCTGACTCATGCGCTGTTCGATGATCGAAGCGCGCTCCTTCTCTGTGCGCTCGTTCAGCAACAGCATGGCGGCGCGCGCGGCCTGGAGGCTCACGCCGCGGTACTCGAGCTCGAACTCCGCGTCGGAACCCTCTCCGATCGGACGATTGCGCATGGCGCGATCCAACGACGCGAGGGCTTCCTCGACTGTCAGCTCTTTCGGCTCAACAACCGTCGGTGCGAAGGTTTCGCTCACTGCAATTCGTCTCGATTCACCTTCGGCGAGCACGACCGATGATGCGGTTGGAACGGTTTCTACTCGTGACGCAGCTGTCCCCAAGACCGGACGCTTCGAGACGGAATCCGGCTTCGACGCTCGGCCGGCGGCAAAGCCCGCGGACAAGGACGCTGCTGCGACGGCAAAACAGCACGCGAACAGTTTCGAATTCATCGAGTGATCCTCGCGAAGGACTCGTGAGCAGCTTTCACCACTCGCTCGACGATCGCATCGTCGTGCGCGCTCGACACGAACCACGCTTCGAACGGCGACGGGGGCAAGTGCACGCCGTGTTCGAGCATCGCGTGGAAGAAACGCTTCCATGTCTCGCGATCACTCGCCATGGCTTCAGCCAGCGTCTTCACCGGTGCCTTTGCGAGGTACGGACACAGCATCGAACCTTGTCGACCGACGTGACACGCGATGCCGTTCTTGCGAGCAGCCGCTTCGATTCCGGCGGCGAGCTTCGCACTCCGCGCTTCGAGTTTGGCGTAGAAACCAGGCTCGTCCGTCGCGCGCAACGTCGCGAGTCCAGCGGCGACGGCGAGGGGATTGCCGCTCAACGTGCCGGCTTGATAGACGTCGCCCGACGGAGAAATGCGTGACATCACATCGGCTCGACCGCCGTACGCGCCGACCGGAACTCCGCCGCCGATCACTTTGCCGAGCGCGATCAAGTCGGGCCGCACTCTGCAGATCTCCTGGTATCCGCCGCGAGCGACGCGGAAGCCCGTCATCACCTCGTCGAAGATCAGGAGGCAGCGATGTTCGTCGCACAGCGCGCGCAAACCTGCGAGAAAGCCGGGTGCAGGCAGGATGAGTCCGACGTTGCCGGCGACAGGTTCGACGATGATGCACGCGACCTGATCACGATTCGCTTCGAGCAACGTGCGCACGCTGGCGAGATCGTTGTACTGCGCGACGAGCGTCAAACTCGCGAGCATCTTCGGCACACCCGGTGAATCCGGCGCGCCGTGAGTCAGCGCGCCTGAACCCGCTTTGACGAGGAACGAATCGCCGTGGCCGTGATAGTTGCCGTCGAACTTGAGCACGATGTCGCGGCCCGTGAAGGCGCGCGCAAGCCGGAGCGCGCTCATCGTCGCCTCGGTGCCCGAATTGACGAGACGCACCATTTCGCACGGTGAAACGCGCTCGCAAATCGTCCGGGCCATGTCGAGCTCGCCCTGCGACGGAGTGCCGAACGTGGTGCCGGTCGCGGCCGTTTTCGCGATCACGTCGACGATGCGCGGATCAGCGTGGCCGAGGATCAGCGGCCCGTAGCTCAGCACGAGATCGACGTACTCGTTGCCATCGACGTCCCACACGAGTGCACCTTTGCCGCGCGCCATGTGCACGGGCGTTCCGCCGACGGATCGGTATGCACGCACAGGACTGTTCACGCCGCCGGGGATGATGTTGCGCGCCGCTTCGAAAATCGCGCGCGAGCGTTCGAGGTTCAGCATGAGCGCAGTATGCCTCGTCACGCCTTTCGATCACGAGTGCATCCGCCGGAGAGTCGTGTGCGCCGGCCGGTCCTGCGTGCGCGCGAAAATCATGTGCGGCGCGTGTCCCCGGAATCGTGCAGCTTGGGTAGGGTGAATCCGTCCAGCGCCGCACCCAGGAAAACCACATGATCCACCGCACTTTGGTCCCGCTCGTCGTCGCGATCGCCGCGAGCGCGCTCCACGCTCAAACGATCTCCGTACTCGTGAAGGACGGCGACACTCCGACCGCCGGCCCGGCCGTCATCTCGATCGACAACCTTGCGGTCAATTCGACCGGCACGTGGATGGTGCGGGCGTCGCTGTCCGGAAGCATCTCGGTACTCGTCAAGAGCGGGTCCCCGTTCTTGGTCGAAGGCGACGCGCTGGCCGCACCGGCGGGCTCGTTCATCAACGCTTTCGACGACATGACGCTCAACAATTTAGGCACGAGTGGCTGGAACTTCTTCATCAACAACCCCGTGACGCCCGCGGCCGACTCGGGGATCTACGTCGATTCGACACTCGTGATACTCGAGACCGCGACGTCGACGGCTGCGCAGTTCTCTGCCGGCACCAACTACACCGGCTTCTTCGGCACCAAGTGGAACGATGCGCGGCAGATGCTCGTGATGGCGAGCGTCGACGATCCGCTGATCCCGACGACCACCGATCGCGCGTTGGTGAAGCTGCAAATCGATCCATCGAACGCGCTCATCTCCGAGATCGTGTTGATGAAAGAGGGCGACACGCTCGCCGGTTTCGGCGCGGAAACGTTGGTTGATTTCGAAACGACTCCGCACGGGTTCGCGATGAACAACCAGGGCAGCGTGATGTGGGTCGCCGACATGACGGGCGCGACGACGGACGACATCGCGATCGTCGTCGACGGCGTCGTGATCGCGCGCGAAGGCAGTCCTTCACCGCTCTCGGGTCGCAACTACGAGCTTTTGAACGGCAAGGCGGTGGATCTCGGCGACGGTGGTCACACGGCGTTTCGCGCCAACCTAGACGGAACGACGACGGACGACGAAGTGATCGTGCGTGACGGCGTGATCGTCGCGCAAGAAGGCGCGGGACTGGCCGCGATCGGCGCGTTCACGTTTACGACCTTCGGCACAGTGGTGCGCGTGGATTCAGCGGGCCGCGCGTTCTGGTTCGGCGACTGGAACGATCCCGACACGACGCGCGACACCGGGCTCTTCGTCGACGGAACCTTGCTCGTGCAAGAAGGTGTCACCACCGTCGGCGGCATCGTGATCTCGAACATCGCGAGCGTGCAGGACACGTTTTCGATCAGTCCCGACGGTCGCTATCTGATCTTCGAAGGGCAGCTCACCGGTGGAATCGACGCTGCTTTCCTGGTCGACCGCGGTGGGAACACGACGTCGTTCTGCTTCGGTGACGGAACAGGCACGGTCTGTCCGTGTGCGAACAACGGAGCGATCGGCCGCGGTTGCGCGAGTTCGACGTTCGCGAGCGGTGCGTGCTCACGAGCTTGGGAAATCCGGGCGCATCTGCGGGCACCGACACGTTCGTCATCCGCGCGAACGACATCCCCGGCCCGGGTCTGTTCTTCCAAGGCACCGGACAATTCGGCGGCGGACTCGGAATCCCATTCGGCGATGGACTGTTGTGCGCGGGTGGATCGATCTTGCGCTTGGGTGTCGTGTTCCCCAGCGGAAGTGCAGCGTCGTATCCGGGTGGCTTGACGCCGAACCCGATCCACGTCGGAGGCGCGACGGCCGTGGGCGACGTGCGTCACTACCAATGTTGGTACCGCGACGCGCTCTCCTTCTGCACGGCGAACACCTACAACCTCACGCAAGGTTTGACTGCGACGTGGGGGCCGTGACGATCACGCCTTCAACAGTTTCGCCATCTCTCTGGCGTAGTACGTCAGGATGAAATCGGCGCCCGCGCGTTTGATGCACACGAGCGATTCGCGCATCACGCGCTCCTCGTCGAGCCAGCCGTTCTGTGCTGCGGCCTTCATCATCGCGTACTCGCCGGACACTTGGTACGCGCACACGGGCACGTCCACCTTGTCCTTCACCTTGCGCAGGATGTCTAGGTACGGCATCGCCGGTTTCACCATCAACATGTCGGCGCCCTGATCGATGTCGATCGAGGCTTCTTTGATCGCTTCGCGCGCGTTCGCAGGGTCCATCTGATACGTGTTGCGATCGCCGAACGCGGGCGCTGAATCGGCTGCATCGCGGAACGGACCATAGAAACCCGACGCGTATTTCACGGCGTACGAGAGGATCGCGATGTTCGTGTGATTGACCTCGTCGAGTGCCGCGCGAATCGACGCGACCATGCCGTCCATCATTCCGCTCGGCGCGACGATCTGAGCACCAGCGTCGGCCAGCGCAACGGCTTGCAGCTCCAAATTCTCGAGCGTCGCATCGTTGTCGACATCGCCTTCGGGCGTGAGCACGCCACAGTGACCGTGATCCGTGTACTCGCAGAAACACAGATCGGCGATGCGCAACAAGTTCGGACTGACGCGCTCGATCTTCTCAAGCGCGCGCTGCACGATTCCGTCCGGACTCCACGCGTAGTGACCTTCGGGATCCTTCTTGTCGGGAACACCGAACAGGATCACGCCGGGGATGCCGAGCTGCTCGGCTTGCATGCACGTCTCGACGATGCGATCGATCGATTCGCGGTACACGCCCGGCATCGATTTCACCTCGTTGCGCACACCGCTGCCTTCGACGACGAAGAGCGGAAGGATCAAGTCGTCACGCGTGAGCGACGTCTCGCGCACCAGGCGACGGATCGCGGGATTGCGGCGCAAACGGCGCGGGCGATCGATCAAGAAATCGGGCGGGAGAGGCGGCAATTCTTCGCCGGGGCCGGGCGTCATGCCCTTCGAAGGTGAATAGCTCATGTGGTCTCGCTTTCGGGCGCAGAGGGTAGCCGCTGCGTCGCGCGCTGTCGCTTCTACAGATCCAAGTCGACGTGCGCGAGCGCGTCGCCGAACGCTTCCGGAGTTGGCGCGGGGAGCACCATCAGGCGTTCGAAACGAGCTTCGGCCTCGGCATGCAATGCCGAAAGCGTCGTGGCGCCGATCGCGATCGCGAGCCGCGGGCCGGTGTCGTCACCAGGATGTTCGTGCCACGCGGCAACGGCCGAGGGGCTCGCGAAAAACACCACGTCCGCAGCAGGAA
>JAWXBU010000092.1:0-7379 GCA_034440255.1 Planctomycetota bacterium
CGCCCTCTCTCCCAGCTCGACTCGATACCCTCAAGCCCCGAGGACTGATCCCATGACGACCACAATGACCAAGAACACGAACGGTTCGATCTCGCAGATCTTCGGCCCGGTCGTCGACGTGCGTTTCCCGGCCGGTTCACTGCCGCCGATCTTCTCGGCGCTGACCGTGAAAGATCCGAAAGCCAACATCGACATCGTGCTCGAAGTCAGCCGGCACATGGGCAACGACGTCGCGCGCTGCGTCGCCATGGCGTCGACCGACGGTTGCCGCCGCGGCATGCCGGTCGTCAATACAGGCGCCGCGATCAGCGTGCCGGTCGGCGAGCGCACGAAGGGCCGACTCTTCAACTTGCTCGGCGTTCCGCTCGACACGTTGACGAAGGGTCAACTCCCGCCCGGTGAAACGTGGCCGATCCACCGCCCCGCACCCGCCTTCGACGAACAAGAAGCCATCGCCGAAGTCTTCGAGACGGGCCTCAAAGTCGTCGACTTGCTGTGTCCCTTCGCGAAGGGCGGCAAGATCGGCCTCTTCGGTGGTGCAGGCGTCGGCAAGACGGTTCTGATCCAAGAGCTGATCCGCATCACGGCTGTCGAAAAGGGCGGTTTCTCCGTGTTCTGCGGCGTCGGTGAGCGCACGCGCGAGGGCAACGATCTCTGGCTCGAAATGTCGGAGGCGCAGTACAAGACGCCCGACGGCAAGACGCAGTCGGTCATCGACAACGCCGTGCTCGTCTTCGGTCAGATGAACGAGCCGCCGGGTGCGCGTCTGCGTGTCGCTCTGTCGGGCTTGACGATGGCCGAGTACTTCCGCGACGTGAAGGGCCAAGACGTGTTGCTCTTCGTCGACAACATCTTCCGCTTCGTGCAAGCCGGCTCGGAAGTGTCCGCGCTCCTAGGCCGCATGCCCAGCGCCGTCGGTTACCAGCCGACGATGGCTTCCGAGATGGGTGCTCTGCAAGAGCGCATCACCTCGACGAAGAAGGGTTCGGTCACGTCGATGCAAGCCGTATACGTGCCGGCCGACGACATCACCGACCCGGCGCCCGTCGCGACGTTCGCGCACTTGGACTCGACGATCATTTTGGATCGCGCGATCGCCGAGCTCGGCATCTATCCCGCCGTCGACCCGCTGAAGTCGACGTCGCGCATGCTCGATCCGCAAGTCGTCGGCGAAGAGCACTACTTCGTCGCGCGCGAAGTGCAGCGCATCCTGCAGCGCTACGCCGATTTGAAGGACATCATCGCGATCCTCGGCATCGAGGAACTGCCCGAAGAAGACAAGCGCACCGTCGCGCGCGCGCGCCGCATCCAACGCTTCCTGTCGCAACCCTTTTTCGTCGCCGAGCAATTCACCGGCACGCCGGGTGTGTTCGTTCCGCGCTCGGAAACGGTGCGCGGTTTCAAAGAGATCATCGAAGGCAAGCACGACGATCTTCCCGAAGGTGCGTTCATGTACCAAGGCGGCATCGACAAAGTCGTCGAGCGCGCCAAGAAGATGCAGGGCTGATCGATGCCGACGCTCACGTTGCGCGTCATCACGCCGGACAAGATCGCGCTCGACACTCAGGTCAGCTCGGTCGTGATTCCGGGTGCCGACGGACAGATCGGAATTTTGCCGCGTCATGCGCCGATGATCGCGGCGCTCGACACGGGGCTGTTGAAGTTCACGGCCGACGGCAAGAAGAATGCGCTCTTCGTGTCGGGCGGATTCGCCGAAGTGCGCGGCGATACGGTGCGCGTCGTGACCGAAGCGGGCGAACGCCCCGACGAGATCGACGAAGCTCGTGCACGGGAGGCCGAGAAGCGCGCGCGTGAACGCCTCGATTCGGCCAAGCACGAGAAAGGCGATCCGATCGACATGCTGCGCGCCGAAGCGGCGTTGCGTCGGGCGTTGTTGCGCCTGAGCGCGCGCGAGTATCGCGGGGGCTGAGCCTACGGTGCCAGGGACAACCACGACGCTACGGATCAGTCGTATAGACGCAAGCTGATCCAAGCGTCGTGGTTGTCCCTGGCACCGTACGATCGATACTCCACGCACATTTGCGCTGCAGCGCGCCCTTGCCGTCGCCACTGGAATTCGCGACGACAAGGGTGCACTGTTTGGCGCCTCAAGGAAGCTGCTTCAAGGGAAGCGAAGTACGACCGATGACCATGACGACCGCGCAGAAACCGAAGACCGACTGGCGCCGCACACACACCTGCGGCGAGCTCCGCAAGAAGGACGTTGGCGCGTCCGTGACCTTGAATGGTTGGGTGCACGCGCGGCGCGACCACGGCGGCATCTACTTCGTCGACTTGCGCGATCGCTACGGCCTCACGCAAGTGGTGCTCGGCACCGAGTTCAAAGACGCTGTCAAGATCGGGCCTGAGTTCACGCTCTCCGTCCACGGCAAGGTCGTCGCGCGCGACGGCTCGAACGTGAACAAGGATCGGCCGACGGGCGAGATCGAAATCATCGTCGAGCGACTCGAGATCCTCTCGCGTTCGAAAGTTCCGCCGTTCCAGATCGACACCGACGACGAGGTCGCGCTCGACACGCGTTTGACGTACCGCTACCTCGACTTGCGCCGACCGAACGTGCAGAAGAATTTGGTGCACCGCTCGCGCTTCATCAACGCGATGCGCCGCGCGTTCGAGAAGCAGAATTTCGTCGAGGTCGAGACGCCGATCCTCACCAAGGCGACACCCGAAGGTGCGCGCGATTACCTCGTGCCGAGCCGCGTGCATCCGGGCGAGTTCTACGCATTGCCGCAGTCGCCGCAGATCTTCAAGCAGCTGTTGATGGTCGCGGGCCTCGATCGCTACTTCCAAGTCGCGCGCTGTTTCCGCGACGAGGATTTGCGCGCTGATCGTCAGCCGGAATTCACGCAGCTCGACATGGAGATGTCGTTCGTCGAAGAAGACGACATCTTCAAAACGTGGGAGCAAGTGCTGCATGAGACTTTCCGCGACGCGATGGGCGTCGACGTCGCGATTCCGTTCCCGCGCATGAGCTGGATCGACGCGATGGAACGCTTCGGCGTCGACAAGCCCGACGTGCGTTTCGGACTCGAACTGCAAGAGGCCGGCCCGTGGGTCCCGACCTGCGAGTTCAACGTGTTCAAGGATGCGATCGCGAAGGGCGGCCGCGTCAAGGCGCTCGTCGTGCCGGGCAAGATGGAGCTGTCGCGCAAGGACGTCGAGGACACCTTGACGCAGATCGCCAAGAATTCGGGCGCTGGCGGACTCGCTTGGTGGAAGGCGGGCAAGGAAGGCGGCGTCGGTCCGCTCGCGCGCTTCTGCAAGGGTGAGCAAGCAGCCGCACTGATGGGTCAGATCGGGGCGAGCGAGGGGGACATGTGCCTCTTCGCCGCCGGGCCGAAGAACCAAGTCTGGCGCGTGCTCGGCGACATCCGCTCGCACTTGGGCAAGCGCTTCCAACTGACGCAACCCGGCACGTGGAGCTTCACGTGGGTCACGCAATTCCCGATGTTCGAGTGGGACGCCGACTCGAAGCGCTGGTTCTCGGCGCACCATCCGTTCACGGCTCCCGTCGACTGGGACATGGGCGGAGCGGACGTCGACGCGAATTCACCCAAGCTGGGCGAACTCTTTTCGCGCGCCTACGACCTCGTCATGAACGGGTGGGAGCTCGGTTCGGGCTCGGTGCGTATCCACAAGACCGAGGTGCAACAGCGCATCTTCAGCATCCTCGGAATCGGGGAAGAGGAGCAGAAACGCAAGTTCGGCTTCCTGCTCGAAGCACTTTCTTTCGGCGCGCCGCCGCACGCGGGTTTTGCGATCGGGCTCGACCGTTTGACGGCGCTGTCGCTCGGGATGGACAACATCCGCGACGTCGTGGCGTTCCCGAAAACCACGTCTGCTTCGGATCTGATGTGCGGGGCACCCTCCGTCGTGGCGCCCGAGCAGCTCGTCGAAGTGCACATCCGGACGGCGATCCCGCCGCCCAAAGCGTGAGAGCACTTCGCAATCTCGCTGGCGGCATCGCTGACATCCGACTATCCTCCAGGGAACGTTCGCTGCGACGCGAGCGTTCCTTTTCTGAACCCTTTTTCCCCGCGCTAGGAGCCGAGTGACCGCAACCGATTTCCGCATCAATCGTCAGATCCGCATCGCCGAGGTCCGCCTTATCGATGACAAGGGAGAGCAGATCGGCGTCGTGCCGACGGCCGACGCGCTGCGTCGCGCCGAAGAAGCTGGGCTCGATTTGGTCGAGGTGTCACCGACGGCGCGTCCGCCGGTGTGCAGGATCCTCGACTACGGCAAGTTCAAATACGCGCAGAAGAAAAAAGAGCGCGGCACGGGCGTGAAGGCGTCGCTCCTGAAGGAGTTGCGCGTGCGTCCCGCGATCGACAAGCACGACCTCGAGTATCGCTTGAAGCAGGGTCGAGAATTCCTGCAAGAAGGTCACAAGGTGCAGGTCGTGTGCATCTTCCGCGGCCGTCAAATGGCACACCCCGAGCACGGGTATCAGGTCATGAAGATGGTGGCGGAGACGCTGGCGGATGTGAGCAAAGTCGAAATGACGCCCAAGCTGATGGGGCGGCGCATGACGATGCTGTTGGCCCACAAGTAGCCTGGGCCATCCTGGTCGTCCGAAGCCCCATCGACTTCGGCGTCATCTAGCCAGACGTACGCAAGAGCGCGGCCCGCAGTGGAGGGGGTATGCCGTTCCGCGTGCCCAACGACCGTCTCAGTTTCGGGCTGTATGCACAGCCCGCGACTAGGAAACCCGCCTGCTCCCTCTCACTTCTTCGCGAGCGCTTTGACCGTGTCCGGCACGTTGGCGCGTACGAACTCCGCGAGTTTCTGGTGGTCCGCCGCTCGCGGGTGCGTCTTGCGCCACGCGAGCGCCATCTTGCGACCGGGCTCAGGCGAAACGAAATGGCGCACCATCACGTGACTGCGTGACTCTTCGTCCGCCGTCACGGCGAGCGCGGGCAAGAGCGTGCTGCCCATCCCGGCGCCGACCATGTGACGCAACGTCTCGATGCTGGTCGCGCGGAAATCGCCCTCGCGATCGTAGGTCGTCGCACCGCTCTTGCGGCAGAAGGACAACGCTTGGTCGCGCAGGCAGTGGCCTTCGTCGAGCAGCAAGACGCGCTCGCCCTCGAGATCGGTTTCCTTCACGCTCGCTTTCTTCGAGAGCGCGTGACCGGTCGGCGCGACGAACAAGAACGGCTCTTCGAAGAGCGCACTCGACGCGAGCCCCGGGATCGGCAACGGCAGCGCCAAGATCCCGGCGTCGAGCTGATTGTGCGTCAGTTCCTCGACCATGTCCGACGTCTTCAGCTCGCGCAGAATGAGCTGTAAGCGCGGAAACGCCGCATGCAGCGGAGGAATCAGCCACGGCAGCAAGTACGGCCCCAAGGTCGGAATCACGCCCAGCCGCAGCGGCCCCGCCAGCGGATCACGACTGTGCGCCGCGATGTCGCCGATACGATCCATCGCGTCGAGCACGCGCCGCGCTTCCTCGACGATCTGCGCGCCCAGCGGCGTGACCGCGACGAGCTTGGACGAGCGCTCGAAAATCGTCACGCGCAAGGTCGTCTCGACCTTCTTGATCGCCGCCGACAGCGTCGGTTGCGTGACCAAGCTCGCCCGTGCCGCACGGCCGAAATGCCTGTGGTCCGACAGCGCCACGACATAGCGCAGCTCGGCCAGGGTCACGGCGGTGATGTCGATAGGCATTCCCGATCGCTCCGATCCAAACATCCGATTCGAACTCGGGGAGTCTACAGCCGACACTTGCTGCATCGAAACGGCGGATCGAGTCGCGCGGGAGCGAAAGCTCGAGCGCATCCGCCCAGTTCCGACCACCGAACACACTCACATCATCCCAAGGAATCGAACCATGCTCACCGTCGGCGACCGTCTCCCCGAGTTCAACTTGAAGGCCTGCGTCTCTATGGAGAAGGGCAAGGAATTCAAGGACATCACGCACGCTTCCTACCCGAAGAAGTGGCTCGTGCTCTTCTTCTGGCCGAAGGACTTCACCTTCGTCTGCCCGACCGAGATCGCCGAATTCGGCAAGCGCAACGGCGACTTCAAGGAGCGCGACGCGCAAGTCTTGGGCGCTTCGACGGACAACGAATTCAGCCACCTCGCGTGGCGCCAACAGCACGCGGACCTGAAGAACCTGCCCTTCCCGATGCTGCATGCGACGCCTGAGTTCGCGTCGAAGCTCGGTATCTTGCACAAGGACGCCGGAGTGGCCTTGCGCGCGACGATGATCGTCGATCCGGAAGGCGTCATCCGCTTCGTGTCGGCCAACGATCTGTCGGTCGGGCGCAACGTCGACGAGATCGTGCGCACGCTCGATGCGCTGCAAACCGACGAGCTCTGCCCGTGCAATTGGAAACCGGGCGAGAAGACGCTGCAACCGGCGTGAGCTCGACTGTGCGCGCTCGCGACGAATAAATCGCGAGCGCCCCAATCCACGAACCACCGCGACATCGAAGGGACTAGGAACGCATGGAAAACACCAAGGATCTGATCTCGGGCCTGCCCGATGCGGCGAAGGACTTGAAGCTCAACCTGCAGAGCGTCTTGAGCGACGGATCACTGTCGGTCGAGCAACGTACCGCCGTTGCGCTCGCTTGTGCGTACGTTTCGCGGAACTTCGCTCTGCGTGACGCGATGCAAAGCGATGCGCAAAAAACGCTCGACGAAGCGTGGCTCGACGATGCGATGGCGGCTGCGGCTCTGATGTCGATGAACAACATCTACTACCGCTTCCGCCACATGATCGGGAAGTCGTCGTACAACGCGATGCCGGCCAAATTGCGCATGAATCGTTTGGCGAATCCGCGCACCTCGAAGCTCGATTTCGAGCTGATGTGTCTCGCGGTTTCGGCCATAAACGGCTGCGAGATGTGCGTCAAGTCGCACGAACACTCGCTTCTCGAATTGGGCGCGAACGAGTCCCAAGTCCACGACGCGGTACGTATTGCGGCTGCCGTCTACGCGGCGGCAGTCAGCCTCGAACTCCAGCCGGCGGCGGCGGGGGACGTGTAGCGACAGGACGAGGTACCTCTCTCACCTCGACTGGGTTCCCCACCCGCACATGTGTGGGGGGGGGCCGACGAAGGGCCCCGGCAGCGTGCGTCACTCTCTCTGGCGCTGTCGGGGCCCGCTGCTTTGTGGCGATGACACGCGGCTGGAGCGGGCTCTCTGTGGCGGGCGACTGCGTTGGCGATGCCAAAGTGCCCGCGAGCAAGTGGCCGCGTGAAAGTGATCATGCGCAAGTGGCCGTGGGCAAGTGGCCGTGCGGCGATGCGCAAGGAGCGGTGCGCGAGGAGCCGTGGGCGAGTGATCATGCGCGAGTGGCCGTGCGCAGCTGGCCGTGCGCAGCTGGCCGTGCGCTGGTGGCCGTGCGC
>JAWXBU010000093.1:0-26963 GCA_034440255.1 Planctomycetota bacterium
CTCCCCCACGCGTCCGCTCCGGTCGAGGCCCACATCCCCGTGAACTGAACGACTCCGGCCAAGTGGCACTATGCCGCTCGGCCGGAGTCGCTTCATCAGCTCGTTGCGGAGTCCGTGCTTGCGCCACATCTCCCCGACGCGTCCGCTCCGGTCAGGGCCCACATCCCCGTGAACTGAACGACTCCGGCCGAGTGGCACTATGCCGCTCGGCCGGAGTCGCTTCATCAGCTCGTTGCGGAGTCCGTGGTTGCGCCGGATCTCCCCGACGCGTCCGCTCCGGTCGAGGCCCACATCCCCGTGAACTGAACGACTCCGGCCAAGTGGCACAATGCCGCTCGGCCGGAGTCGCTCCATCGGTGCGTCTTCGAAAGTGTGCGGGTCAAGTCTCGGGCACCGACTCGTAGGTCCCGTCCCCGATCATCGCGCGAATTCTCGCTGCCACCAACTCCTGCGCATCATCACGCGCCGAATCGACCGGCTCGCCGAATCTGAGTCCAATCTTCTTCGGAAACGGGATCGACCTCCCCTTCGGCCACGCTTCGTGCGCACCACGAATTCCGAGCGGAACGATCGGCACTTTCGCCATGCGCGCGGCGAGCAACGCGCCGCCCTTCATCTCACCGAGGCGTCCGTCGAGCGAGCGCGTCCCTTCCGGAAAAATCGCGACACAATCCCCGAGTTCGAGATGCTCGGCCATCCCGCGCAACGCCTTGCGATCGCTCGAGCCGCGTTTGACGAGCACGGTGCCGCACTCGCGCATCACGTACGCGAGCCAACGCCAATTCGCCAACGTGTCGCGCGCGACGAACGCGGTGTGACGCGGCACGTAAGCGCCCAGGATCAAGATGTCGAGAAAGCTCTGGTGGTTGCACGCCAGCACGGCACCACCTGTTTTCGGCAGGTTTTCGAGCCCTTCCACACGTAGGCGATGCCAGATGCGGCAGTACGTGCGCGAGCCGAAACTGCACAAGCGGTAGACGACCGTCTTGGTGACGAGCACGGGCTCGGACGCTTCGTTCGTCTTCTCCGCGACGCTCGGAGTGTCGCTCTTCATCGGCACGCCCTCCTCATCGACGAGCGGACGTTCCGCGCATCGCGGCCAACATGCGCTCGGCCACTTTCGCTGCATCGAGTCCGTCGGTGCGAATGACGAGTGCGTCCTTGGCGACCGTCAACGGCGAATCCTTGCGCGTCGAATCGAGGTGATCGCGATGGCGGATCGCAGCGTGGATTTCGTCGAAACGTTCCGGTGTGCCGATCTCGAGCACACGCCGACGAGCGCGCTCTTCGCTCGACGCGTCGAGGTAGAACTTGAAATCTGCGTCGGGAAAAACAACCGACCCGATGTCGCGCCCTTCGGCGACGATGCCGCCGCGCTTCTCGGCTTCGATGCGCTGCATCGGGACGACGGCTGCGCGCACGGCGGAATGCGCGGACACCGGGCTGACCGCGCGCGTCACGGCGTCGCTGCGAATCGCCGGCTCGCCCGCGCGCCCGTCGATCTGAATCGCGCCGCGCGAGTCGAATGTGAGCCGCAGCGCACGCGCCACTTTCGCGCACGCTTCTTCGTCGAGCGGATCGATGCCACGCTCGAGTGCGAGCAGCGTCACCGCGCGATACATGGCGCCCGTGTCGAGGAAAGTCAGGCCGACTTCTTCCGCCACGATCTTCGCGACGGTGCTTTTTCCGGCGGCGGCAGGGCCGTCGATGGCGATGATCCTCACGCGTTTCGGCTCTTGTTCCAGGCGTTTTGCTGCGGGCACGTTCCTGTTCATCCTAGCGGACGGCGCGCGGGTGCGATGCGTTTCAATCCAGAGGAATTGCAGCACCGGCGATCCGACGTGCCCGGGTCGATCGCGTGGGTGAGTCGAGCGCGATTTCCCGCCTGTGAGGTGGAAGGCGGCGATCGCCGCGTGCTCCGGCGTCGCGCGGCTCTGCGTTCGAGGTCGTGAGCCGAGTGCGAGTCATCCGCGCGAGGTGCTCATGTGGAACTCGCCGCGCGCGTCGATATCGAGCACGTCGGACGAGCCTCCGAAGGCGCCGAGCACGACGAAGCGCGTTCCGCCGGCAAGTGTTTCGTCGCGGAACGCGTGCGCGTGACCGCAGACGAGCGTCTCGCACCGCTCCTCGCGCGCCGCGGCGACGACGGCGTCGCGTTGGATCGATTTTTCGTCAGGCAACTTCAGTGACAGTGCGCGAACGGATTCACGGCGCAACTTGCGCGCGATGCTCGAACCGACGGCCAGCGGCACGCGCGGTGCGATCCACGACACGGCGCGCGAGCGCAGCACGCGCCGCAAGCGCAAGTAGCCGGAGTCCTTCGTGCACAGCGTGTCGCCGTGCACGAACAAGAAGCGTCGTCCGTTCGCGACCGCGACGAAGCCTTCCTCGTGCAAGCGCGCTCCCGTGCGTTCCTCGAACGAGCGATCGAGTAGGAAATCGCGGTTGCCCGGCACGAGTTCGATCGCGATGCCGCGCTCGGAACACGCTCTCAGCGCGTCGAGCACGCGCGGTGCGGCGACGGTACGCGCCTGCGCTGGTCCAACCCACACGTCGAACAAGTCGCCGAGGATCACGAGGCGTGAGAGAGCGTTCTGTTCGCCGAGCCAGCGCACAAACGGCTCGACGCACGTTGCGTCGTTGGTGTCGAGATGCAAGTCCGCGATGATGCGCGTCGTGGACGTGAACTCGATCTCACTCTTCGCGTGCGACATGGTTGGGCACCGTACGTTCCGCGCTCACGATTCGCCGCCTTCGCCGGGCGCATCGATGCCGAAATCGCGCAGTTTTTCCCATAAAACCTTGCGCGAGATACCGAGCATGTCGGCCGTTTGCGTGCGATGCCCGCCGGTCTCTTCGAGCGCGCGTTTCAGATGCGCGATCTCGAAGGCGCGCATCACTTCTCGCAACGGGCGCACTTCGTCGGACACTTCCACGGCACCGCGCCAGCGGGGATCGACCGGCAACAAGTCCTCTTGAGCGAGTTCGGTGTTCGCACCCGCGAGAGCGATCGCGCGTTGCACGGCGTTTTCGAGCTCGCGCACGTTGCCTTTCCACGGCGAGCGCTCCAGCAACGCGAGCGTCGAGCGCGACACCGTGTACTTGCGACCACGACCGTGGCGTTCGATCAATGCTCGAACGAGCAACGGCACGTCGCCTTGGCGCTCGCGCAGCGGCGGCAGCATCACGGGCACGACGTGCACGCGGTAGAACAAGTCCTCGCGGAACTTGCCCTCACGCACGTGATCGCGCAGCGAAACCTTGGTTGCCGCGACGACGCGGATGTCGACATCGCGGGTCTCTTCGCCGCCCAAGCGTTCGAAATTGCGCTCCTGCAACACGCGCAACAACTTCACTTGAACGGCGAGCGGCATGTCGTCGATGTCGTCGAGGAACAGCGTTCCACCGTGCGCGAGTTCGAAACGCCCGCGGCGTTCTTTGCGCGCGTCGGTGAAGGCCCCCTTCTCGTGCCCGAACAATTCGGCTTCGAGTAGCGTCTCGGGCAGCGCTGCGCACGAGATCGCGACGAAAGGACCCGCCTTGCGCGACGACAACTCGTGGATCGCACGTGCGATGCGCTCCTTGCCCGTGCCGCTCTCGCCTTGGATCAAAATCGTCGCGTCCGTGACAGCGACAGTCCGCACGCGCTCGAACACCTTCAGCATCGCCGGTGATGCGCCGACGACGCCTTCGAACGACAGATCGTGAGCCAGGCGAGCGCGCAGATCCTTGTTCTCGTTCTCGAGGTCGCGCACGCGCGCGAACGTCTCGATCATGTTGAGGATCGCTTCGTTGCGAAACGGCTTCTGCACGTAGTTCGAAGCGCCGAGTCGCATCGCTTCGACTGCGGAATCGATCGACGCGTAGCCTGTGATCACGATGACGGGCCGCGTGCGATCGAGCTCGACCGAGCGCTGCAACACGGCCATTCCTCCGGCACCGGGCATGCGCATGTCGGTGACGACGAGTTCCGGTCGCTGCTCCTCGAGGGCGCGCAACGCACTCGTCGTGTCGCTCGCAGCGATCACGTGGTGACCGGCCGCAGTCAGCGCGTCTCCGAGCGTCACTTGGATCGTGACTTCGTCCTCGGAGAGCAGGATGCGCATCGCGATCGGTCGCGCCTTACGGCCGACCCTCGACGAGCCGCCCACCGCCGGCCGCCACCGCGTCAGCGAGCGCGTTCTCGGTCGCCGTGTAGAGCGCATCGTGGTAGACGAGGCCCTCGTGCTCATTCGAGACCGCGCCGATGCTGAGGCTCGTTTTCGTGCTTCTCAGTTCACCGCCCAACGACAGTGCGCCCGCTTCTTTTAAGAGGCGCTGCGCCAACAGCCGAGCGCCTTCGATTCCCGTGTGAGGCAGCACGGCCAGCAAGCGATCGTCGGCCGTGCGTCCGATGAAGTCGCTCGTACGCGTCGCATTTTCGAGCAGACCCACCACGGCGCCGAACAGCGTTTCCTTGGCGTCGTAACCGTGCTCGTCACGCACCACCCCGAGTGGATCGATAGCGACCATGAAGCAGACGAGCGGATAGCCGTAGCGCTGTGCGCGCCCGAATTCGACGCGCAAAACGTGTTGGATCTGCGCGACGGAGTACAGGCTGCGGCCT
This sequence comes from Planctomycetota bacterium, assembly GCA_034440255.1. Classification (GTDB taxonomy): domain Bacteria; phylum Planctomycetota; class UBA1135; order UBA1135; genus JAEUIA01. The sequence goes on from JAWXBU010000093.1 coordinate 4,607, forward strand.
TCCTCGCGCGTTGGTTCTGCGGCTTCGGGCATGCGGATCGATCTCTGGCTTTCGCGACGACTTTCGCGACACCTTGTAGCGGATCTCCGGGGCGGCGTCACGCGAGCAGCGAGGCCGGGCGCGAACTGCGTCGGTGCCTGCCTCTGAATCTCGATCGACGAGCGGCCGCTGCTGCTGCGCGTAGTCCGCTCGCCCGCGAGCGACTATTCTGATCGCGAGCCTCCGCCCCCCCCCTCGGAATCGGAACCACGATGCACGCACTCTTCTTTGCCGTCACAGCCGCGTTCGCATCCCTCGAGGAATGGACACCGCTCCCGCCGCCGACCTTGTGTCGCGTCGGATTGGAAACGCGGATACCGCCCGTGCTCGCATCGGGTGCGCACGTCGAACTCTCGCGCGGCGACGCGGCGAATCCGCGTGAAGCTCCGAGCGCTCTTTTCCCCTACGCGACGTTCTTGCAGATGGCCGAGGACGAGGCACGCGCGAACGGCGGGCGACTCGAAGTGCAGCGCTTCGAAGGCGGCGCCCTCGTGCGCGGTGAGAAATCCGTCGTGGCCGCCGCGAGCGCACTCGCGAGCGAGTTCGAAGCCGCCGCGCGCATGCTGGACGTCGACCTCGTCGTGACGCTCACGCCGTCGCCGCCGAGCACCGGTGCGACTCCCCTGCGTTTCGAGCGCCGCGTGCCATCCGGAGCACTCACCTTCTTCGGCACGCGCGAGATCCTGTCCTTCGTCGCTGGCTTCAGCGTGCAAGTCGCAGCCGAAAGCGGTCAGAGTGAACCCGTCATGGGCCGCGTGCACCATGGCCGCGGGCTGCATCTCACGGCCAGTCGTGTCGCGGGCGGCGAGCGTGTTTTCTTGCAAGGCTTCTTCGACGTCGCCGAAGTGACTGCGGTCACCGAGTTCGATCCCGACACGGCTGATCTGGGCGTTTTGCAGCAACCGCGCGTCGCCTGGACGCAGGTCGAATTCGCGGGTGTCGTGGGACGAGACGGCCACCTGCAAGTCGACGTCCGCGGCACGGGTGGCGCGACCTCGGAGTGGAAGCTCGAGATCGCCGCGACGACGACGCGCGACGATGCGAGTGCGCGCAGCGACGGAAGCGGCTATGCAGTCATCGATTTGGCGTTCACGTCGGCCGGGCTCCACGGAGCGAACGAGCGCGTCGAACCGCGCCTTTTCAGCGGCAAGCGAACGCTGCCGAGCGACATGCGCGCCGCATCGATCCCGGCCTCGGCGATCGCGTCTCTGGTCGAGGCGGCTCGCGGTCCGAGCCCACGCACCGGCCGCGCTTCTCTCTACTGGAGCGATCGACTGTTGCTCGTGCCGCGCTCGGACGCGCTCGCTCTGGCAGAGGTCCGCGCTCTCGTCGCGGGACTCGAAGCCGCGCGTCTCTCGCAATCCGACGTCTCCGTCGGCATGGGACCGTTGTCCGCGAAGTTTCCGGTCGCGACAGGAGCGAACGCGCGCTTCGTGTCGGGCAGTGAGCGTCCTCTGCTCGTCGAATATCGCCTCGAGGTCGCGCCGCAGATCTGGATGCCGGCACCGATCGTCGAGAACGTGTTCGACGGCGCGTGCTTCGAATTCATCGCGGCAGACAGCGCGCTCGATGTGTCGTTGTCGACGGCCTGGAGCGGTCCGATTGTAGAAATTGCGCGCGAAAGTGCACAGATCGGGCGCCTGCAAACCCTCGCACGATCTGTATCGTCGGGGGCGGTTCGCGTCGCAATGGGAACGAGTGCAAAGCTCGATCTCTCCGGTACGGGTCCGGGTGTCGCGACCGTGCGTGTCGATCGACGCTGAGGTTCGGTTTTTCGGATTCGGAACGCGTCCGCGATCGCTCTCCTGCTCTTATACTGTTTACGTCGGCACTCGCCGGTCCGCGACGCGTCGTCTTCTTCGTCCCCCTCGGATACGCAACACTTGAGACTCGGCCTCCATCAATCCGCACGACTCGAGCAGCGCATGCTGCAGTCGCCGCAGATGATCCAGGCGATGCAGATCTTGCAGATGGCCGCGCTGGATCTGGAAGCGCGCATCCAGCAGGAGCTGGTCGAGAATCCGTTCCTCGAGCTCGAAGACGGAGTGACCGAAGCCGGCGAAACGCCTGAGAATGCTGCGCTGGACGCGACGAGTGCGGAAGCACCGGCTGCACTCTTGTCGAAGGAAGAAAAGCGCGAGGAAGCGGGTGTCGAGAACATCCTCGAAGAGTTCGAGCGCTACGAACGCGACTTCGGCGACGGGCGTTCGTCGCGTACCGGTAGCTCGGAGGACGGCGACAAGAAGATGGAGGCGATGGCGAACACGCCCGACGTCGACAAAAACCTCGCCGAGGTGCTGATCGACGAACTCGCCATCCTCGACTTCGACGAACGTCGGCGCGCGCTCGCCGAATACTTGCTGTACTCACTCGACGAGCGCGGCTTCCTAGCCAGCCCGCTCGAAGAAATCGCGCTCGACTGCATGCGCCCGGAAGAACCGGGCGAAGAGCCGCTGATCGGTCCCGGCGAGACGCCCGTGACCGCCGCAGAATTGGCGTCGATCCTGAACGAGATCCGCACGATCAGCCACCCCGCGCTCGGCGCGCACGACTTAAAGGAATGCCTCGTGCTGCAGCTCGACGCGCTCGGGTACGAGCCCGACGGATTGCTCACGAAGATCGTCAACGAGCATCTCGACGACGTGCGCGAGAATCGCTTGCCGCGCATCGCGAAGACGACGGGCAAGACGCTCGAGGAGATCAAAGAAGCGCTCGAAGCGCTGAAGACGCTCGAGCCGAATCCCGGTGCCGGATTCGGCGAAGTGCGCGCCGACGTGATCGTGCCCGACGTGATCGTCGAAGAGATCGACGGCGAGTACGAAGTGCGGCTCGATCGTACGACCACACCGCGTCTGCGTTTGTCGATGGCCTACCGCGAATTCCTGAAGAACGCGCAGAAGGGCGACGGCGTGCGCGAGTGGGTCAAGACGCGCATCGAGAACGCCAAGTGGTTCCTCGACGCGCTGCAACAACGCCAGTCGACGCTCGAGCGCATCGCGAACGTGATCTTCACGCGCCAATCGACTTTCCTCGATCGCGGCGTGCAAGGCTTGAGACCGTTGCGCATGCAAGAGGTCGCCGACGAAGTCAGCGTGCACATTTCGACGGTGTCGCGCGCCATGTCGGGCAAGTACGCACAGACGCCGCGCGGCATCTTCCCGCTCAAATTCTTCTTCATCGGTGGCACGCAATCCGAATCGGGCGAGGTGCAGAGTCAGACGAGCCTCAAGCAACGCATCGCCGAATTGATCGCGGGCGAGGACGGGAAGAGCCCGCTGTCGGACGAGGAGTTGGCAGCGAAGCTCGAGGCCGAAGACCACGTCAAGATCGCGCGGCGCACCGTCACCAAATATCGCAAGAGCCTCTCGATCCCTTCTTCGAGCCAGCGGAAACAATTTTGAGTAGACGAGGCGCAAGCAGTTCTGGGTAAACGAGGCGCAAGCAGTTCTGACCGATCGCGCGTGGCGATTTCGACGACCGGCCTCTATTCTCTGCGCGCACCCAGTTTCGAACGAAAGATCTCGTCATGGCCGTCAAGGCAACCGAATTGCGCAAAGGCACCGTCATCATCGGTGAGCGCGGCAAACTGCTCCTGATCACGGAGTACCACCACCACACGCCGGGCAACTTGCGCGCGGTCATCCACCTGAAAGTGAAGGACGTGATGACGGGCACGGTGACGCCGATGCGCTTGTCGAGCGCTGATTCCTTCGAGGTCGCGTACCTCGACAAGAAGAAGTGCGAGTACCTCTACAAGGAACAGAACGGCGACTACGTGTTCATGGATCAGGAGACGTACGAGCAATTTCCGCTGAGCGCGGAGATCGTCGCCGACAAGATGGGCTTCGTGCGTGAGAACACCGTGGTCGACGTCACGTTTCACGAAGCGCTGGCGCTCGGTGTCGAGCTGCCTTCGAGCGTCACCCTGAAAGTGATCGAAGCCGAGCACGCGGTGAAAGGCAACACTGCGACGAACGTGAAGAAGGAAGCGATCGTCGAGACCGGGATGAAGGTCAAGGTGCCGTTGCACGTGGTTGCGGGTGATCAGATCAAGATCAGTACGGTCGACGGCGAATTCCAAGGACGCGACAACAGCTGAGTCTGTGCTCATCGCGTTCGCTGCGTCGAGTGCGTCGCCACCCGCGCAGGGTCCGCGGCCCCGTCATCCACCGCGCAAGTACACCCACACCGACAAGTCGCGACTCTCGACGTACAGCGGATACGCCTTCACGAGTCGACACTCCTCGCGCAACATGCGCTGGAACGCCGCCGCCTCGTCGGGCTTCCAGTCGTAGAACTCTTCCGGATTGACGACGAACCACGCGCGCCGTGGATACTTCGACCAGGTCTTCGCGTCGAAGGTGTGGAACCAGTCGAGCCATCCGACCTGAATCGGGAAGCGCAAGTCCGTTGCACGTGGGGACAAGTAGTACTCGCCTACCGTCGCATGCATCCCGAGCACGAGATCGCCGTCGCGGCGCTCGTTCCACACGAAGTCGTAGGCGTCCCGCCATTGCGGGCGCTCGCCGCGACGAACGGTCATGTAGAGCCCGGTGGTGACCAGCGTCGGCAGCAGCAAGAGCGTGACGAAGGCGAAGCTCACAGCGCCGCCGAGGCGTGGCTCAGGCGTCGCGCGATCGCGCGCAAGCGGCGTGCAGGCGAGCAACAAGATCCACGGCAGGAGGAAGAACACGTACTGCGCGGCGACCTTCACGATCAAGGCGGCGACCAGGGCGGCAGCGAGGCACAGTATCACGACGATCGCGACGAACAGGCCCTCGCGCTCGCGCCGCTTCCACGCGAACCACACGCCGCACAGCACGCCGGTAAACACGAGCGGCGTGACGAAGAACCCCGTCGTCTTCAAATAGTGACCGACCGACGCCCAGACCTCGGCGCTCGAATCGGCAGCGTCGGCCTGAATGCCCTTTTGGATAACGTACGTTCTCCAGGCGTCGTAGGCCCACTTCGCGCCGACGAGCGCGGCCAAGACGCCGGCAAACAAGCAGTGTTTGGCGACGCGTCGTGCCGGATCCGCGAGGGGGACGCCGAGTGCGCGCATGACGAACGGCGCCAAGACGACCGCTGGCAACAAGAACACGACGGATGGGTGAAACGCCGCTCCGGCTGCGATGGTCGCGAGACCCAGGAACGCGCGGACCGTCGAGCCGCGCAGATAGGCCGACAACAACAGGCCTGTTCCGATCAACGTGCAAGCTTGCGCGAGCGTGTAGAAGCGCGCGTTCTGCGACCAGTACACGTGCCACGAACTCGCCGCGAGCAAGAGGGCCGTACACGACGCGCGCAGTTCACCTGCGAAGCGTCGAAAGGCGAACCAAGTCAGCGGCACGCACAGGAATCCGACGGTCGCCGGCAGGATGCGCAGTGCGAACTCGTCGGGGACACCGCCACACATTTTCACGGCCCAGGCGATCAACGCGTAGCCGGCCGGATTGTGAATCTCGCCGCCTTCGAGCCCGATGTGCCAATCGGTCCACGTCAGTGCTTCGTCGAGCCACAGACTCCAGTGCGACAAGCGCACGAAGCGCACGAGCGCGACAACGAGCGCCAGGGCGAAGATGTAGCGCGCGACCCGCGGCCGGGAAGAAGCGTCCGATTCGAGCATTGCGAGCGTGGTTCTGGCCTCTGACACTAAAGCCAAGGTTCCACAGCCGGTCGATGAAGGCAACAGACTCTCCTTGCCATCCCCTTCGACACCTTCGACAATCCGCTCATGAGAATTCGTTTCCCTGTGGTCGCGGCATTCGCGACGGCGATCGTCACGCCTGGCTGCGTGCTCTTCAGCCGTCCGAGCGGCATCGTCGTGGCCAGCGATCCGCCGGGAGCGACCGTGTCGATCGATCGACGCGACTCGGGTTTCGTCACGCCGTGCCAGTTGGAGGTCGATGCCGAGGACGATCGGCGCATCGACATCGCGCTGCCCGGATACGTGACGGAGACGCGCTTCATCACCCCCGATCACGAGGTGTATGCGCTGCTCTGGCGCGAGATGAGCGCCGGGTATTCGACCTTCGATTTCCCGCTGTTCCTGAACTTCCGCGACTTCTTCGTGCCGGTGAAGTATCGCGCAACCGCGTCGCCGGGTCGCATTCACGTGCGGCTCGATCGCACTGCGGATGCCGCGAGCAAAGCCGCAGCAGCGAGCGCGCGTCCGAATCGATGAGCGCGCGCATGCGCCGCGCCGTGTTCGTCGACCGCGACGGAACGATCACGAAGGAAGGCGAGTGGATCCGGCATCCCGGCGCGCTCGAGCTCGTCGACGGAGCCGGTGAAGCGCTTCGCGCTCTGCATCAGGCCGGTTTTCTGGTCGTGATGTACTCGAACCAGAGCGCGGTCGCGCGCGGGATGATCACGGAAGAAGGCTTGGCCGACATCCATGAACAGTTGCAACGTCTCTTGGAGGCGCAGGGCGAGCGCTTGGACGCGATCTACTACTGCCCTCACCATCCGACCGCAGGCGTCGGCCAGTACCGAGTGGTGTGCGACTGTCGCAAACCGAAACCCGGCCTCGTGCTGCAAGCCGCGCGCGAGATGAACATCGACTTGGCCGGCTCGTGGTGCGTCGGCGACATGGCGCGCGATCTGGATGCAGGACGGGCGGCCGGGGTGCGCGGAATTCTCGTCGCGACCGGCAAGGGTGTGGAAGAGTTCGCGCGAATGAAGGGCGAGGGTCGCCCCCCCGAGTGGTTCGAGCCCGACATCACGGCGGCAACGCGGCGGATTCTCTCGCTCACGCAGATCGATGGCGCGGATTGAGCGCGGCGTTCTCGCGCACGTTCGAGACCCGCGTCAGGGCAGATAGCGCATCAACGCGGACGACATCGGCTTCGTCACCCACGTCGGCAGCTTCGACCACGTGTTGCGGAACTTTTCGGTCTTGGGATTGCTCGGATTGAAGGTCGGGAGCGTCGCACTCTTCACGAGTGCGTAGCGATAGTGGAGCGGCGTCGGCTCGAAGCCTTGGTTTTTCTTGAACTCGTACGGACCCGAATCCACGCGACTGCGGCCTAGATCGAAGTGCTTGTAACCGCGCTCGACGGCCCACTCCTGCAAGCGTGTCACCAAGTAGTTCGTCGCGTTGAAGTTCTTGTTCGCGTCCAGGATCGTGCCGACGTAATAGAAGTAGATCGTGTCGCGGAAGAGGAACGACATCGTCGCTGCGATCGGTTTTTCGGGCGTGCGCGCGAGGTGGATCACCGCTGCATCCCCGAGCTCTTGCGTCAGCGCTTGGAACCACTTCTTCGGCAAGCCTGGCGAACCGAGGCCCTTCTTCGAGTGGTGGAACATCTCGAACAGATCGTCGAGATACCAATCGCCCTGAGTGAGCACGAGCGAGTGTTTCTCGATCGCTTTGCGTACCTCGGCGCGCGCGCGCTTCGGCATGCGCGTCCACACTTCTTCCGCAGTCGGCGGCAGCGGTTGGATGAACGTCGCGTAGAGCGACGACGGCTCGAGCGCGAGACCGGGATCTTGGAAACAGCGCAGCTCCAGGCGACCGACGCCGTCGGCCTTCGCCATCGCGACTGCGGCATCGGCGAGCGCTTTCTCGACTTCGCGATCCGTCCCGACCGGTCCGCCGTAGACACCGTACGGGGTCGAGATCAGGTGCCGCTTGCCGAAGGGCGAACTGCACGAAAACAGGGGCAAAACGCCTACGATCTTGTTTTCGCGCCACGCGATCAGATCGCGTGCATCGTGACCGAACACGCGCTCGACCGCGCGTCTCCAGCCGGACAGATGGAAGACGCTCGCACTCGCCGAACCGCGCACGAACTCGTCGCGCGCTGCATCGCTGTGCGCTTCGAATCTACGAACTTCCACCATCGCCGCCGGTCGTACGAGAGGGATCGAGAGGCTCGACAGCAGCGGTTCGATCTGGGTCGTCGTCATGCTTCTTCGGTCCCGATTCCCAGATGCGTTCGATGCGGTACTCGCGCAAGTTGCGCGCTTGCGTGTAGATGATGATCTCGCCGACGAGGCCGAACCCGATGATCTGCACGCCGAGCACGAAGAGCAGCGCTCCCAGCATGAAGATCGGCCCGAGCAAGGCACCTTCCGTCTCGAGTATCCACTTCGAGGCCACACGCGACAGACACACCGCTCCGCCGATCAGCGCGCAGATCCCGCCCAGCGTTCCGAAGAAGCGCAACGGCTTCAGCGTGAACTTGGACAGGAAGACGACGCCGAGGATGTCGAGGAAGCGCCGCGCGTACACGCCGAGTCCGAAGAATCCCTTGCCGCCCCATTCCTTCAGGTGTCGAACCTTCAGCTCGACGACCTTGAATCCTTGCCGCAATGCGATAGCCGGTAGGAAGCGATATTGATCGCCGTAGATCGCGACGTCCTCGAGCACGCCGCGACGGAATACGCGGAAGTAGCAATTCAGATCGTGGAACGGAGCGTGCATGATGCGCCGCATCACCCAGTTGAACAGCGCCGATTGAATGCGGTTCAAGTACGGATCGATGCGCGGGTGACGCCACGGTGAAACGAAATCGGCGCCACCGTCGACGAGCGCGAGCATGCGCGACAACTCGAACGGATCGACTTGCACGTACTGTGGCGACGTCACGATGATCGATCCGCGCGCGCGTTCGAACGCTGCCGTCAAGCACGTCGATTCGCCAGCTGGTTGCTGAAACGCAATCGGATGCACGCGCCCCGGTTTCTCGCGCGCCAGTCGGTGCGCATCCTCCCACGCTGGACCGCGCACGCCGTCGAAGACGAGTATGCATTCCCAATTGCGCCCGAGGCGCTCGAGCTCCGAGCCGAGTGCTTCGACGACATCGCGCACGCGTCCGTCGCCGGTCTGGATCGGAACGATGATCGTGACCTCGATGTCACGCGCCGGATCGAGTTCGGGTGCTGCGACATCGACGCGCGCGACGACCTTCGGGCTTTTCTGTTTCTTCGGCTTCGGCAGTTCTTCCGCAGTCGGCGCTGATTCGTCGTCCTCCTTCGACTGGCCGGCGGCTGCGGCAGCTTGTGCGCGCTTACGAGCCTGTTTTTCGGCTCTTTGCGCCGCGTAGGGATCTGCTTCGTTCTCCCCGGTCGGCTGACTGCGCGGGTTGTGCGTACGGTCTACCGGAGTCTCTTCCGGTTGCGGCGTGGCGCTGTCGATCTCGTCCGCTTTCATACGCCGCTCCTCGGGCCGGACACGAGCACGCGTGTGTGACGCGGTTGGTGCATGCCGCTCGCCTTCACGACGAGTTCAGCGAGCAGTCCGAGCATCACGAAGTAAGCGCACAACATGAAGAGCAACATGAACAGGACGAGCGCGATCCGCCCCCATTCCGTGTCGAAGTCGATCGGTGCCTTGGCGACGGCGAGCGAGATCATGTAGCCGAACAGTCCGAGAACGAACGGCGCCGTCAACAAAGCGAAGTACTGCAACGGACGGTGCGAGAACGAACTGATCATCTTGATCGACAACAGATCGAGGAGCACGCGTGTCGCTCGTCCGATGCCGTATTTGCTGCGACCGAAGCGACGCGGCCTGTGATTGACGACCATCTCGCTCACGCGCGCACCACCGCCGGCCGACATCGCCGGCAGGAAACGATGCTGTTCCGCGTAGATCGGCAAGTTCTTCACGACCTCGCGCCGAAACGCTTTGAGCGTGCAACCGGTATCGTGGATCTGCACACCCGTCACCCACGCGATCAAACGGTTCGCGATCTTCGAAGGCAGCTTGCGCAGGACGAACCCGTCTTGCCGCGACTTGCGCCATCCGGCGACGACGTCGAAGCCGCGCTCGAGCTCAGCGACCAATTTCGGGATGTCCGCCGGATCGTTCTGCAGATCGCCGTCGAGCGTCACGACGATCTCACCGCGCGCATGGTCGAACCCAGCCGCCATTGCCGCGGTTTGTCCGGAGCGCGCGCGGAATTTCACGACGCGCACGCGTCCGTCCTTCTTCCACAGCTCGAGCATCACGACTAGACTTTGATCGAGCGAGCGATCGTCGACGTACAGCACCTCCCAAGCGACTCCCAGCGGATCCAGGGCGGCAACGATCTCCTCGTGCAGGATCGGCAGGTTCGCTTCCTCGTCGAAAACGGGCACGACGACGGAGATGCGGATGGCACTTTCGGGCGACGAAGGGGCGCTGGATTGGACCGTTTCCTTCATGTTCGGGAGCAGGATGAGCGCAGTAGGGTCGCCCAGAAACCGCATTCGACCCAAGCCAATTCCTCGCCGCGCGCCTGCGCGCGCCTTTTCGAGTCTCACGCGCGACATTGCGGCTTCCTGACGGCTTCCGTCTTGTCGGTTCTTTCCAGGGGGATAGGATGCGGCCATGACACGACCCGACGGTGAACGAGCAGGTGGGCGTGCCGCACGGTCGATCTGGATCGGCCCGGGCGAGCGGCTCCGACCTCTGTCGCTCGTTCTGGCGGGTCTAGGCGTCGCCGTCCGTGACATCGACGACCTCGCCTCGACCGCGAACGCGACCGGGGCCGACGACATCGAAGTCGTGCTGGACGCCGACCTGATTCCGATCGAGGACGTCGGCTACCTGAAGCGTTTTTTGAGCGAGTCCGGACGTTCGCGCGTCGCGCTCGTCGGTCACGATGCCGGCACGCGCGTCGTGCGCACCGTGCTCGCCTTGCCGCGTTCGCGGTGGATGCCCTGGCCCCCGCTGCTCGACGATCTGATCGCGATGGCGGGAGTCGATGGATCTCTGCCGAATCAAGACCGCCGGCGCGTGCAGGACCGGGCGCGCGCGGAACGAACTCGGACCGAGCGAGTGCTGCATGAGGAAGCGTCGCTGGAGCGATCGCGTCCCGACGTGATCAGGTCGACCGAGCGCGCTGCGGCGATCGACGCACCGCACCGGTTCGTCCCCGAGCACGACCCGATCGACGACGAGTTGGATGCGGCGAAGGCCTTCGACGAAGTCGACGAGATCCAGGCTTTGCTCGAGCGCTCGGAACCCGACCTGGTGCGCGCACCGATCGCCGGTGAGCCTCGCAGCGGCGTGAAAAGCGTCGTGCGTATCGACGACGAAGATGACGACAGCGTGCCCAATTTCGCGCCGGACTCAGGCACAGAGCGCGCTTCGGCGAGCGAGCCCGACTTCGCCGATTTCGACCCTGAAATTCCGTCGCACAGCTCGACGAGCGAGCCGAAAGCGGACACGAACGCGGTTCACCCGCCGTGGTGGCGCGCGCAGATCGCCGACCTCGCCGACACGGCGCAACGCGTCGAGTTGGGTCTTCAAGCCCTGCGCATGGTCGAGCCCGACAGTCACGAAGAAGTGCGCGAACACGTCGATCAACTCGACGGCGAAGTTGCGCGGCTCATGCAGTTCGCGCGCACCCTCGGTTACGTCGCAGCTCCTCCGGCGCGCGGCGATCAAGTCTTCGATCTCGGCGACACGGTGCAAGTGTTCGTCGCGCAACTCGCGAGTCGCCCCGAAGCGACGCCGCGCTGCCAATTCCGCTCGAGCGAGCCGGTTTTCGTGCGCTCGGATCGCGCGCTGCTCGGCCAGGCCTTCGATGCGTTCTTCTGGCTCGCGGGTGCGTGCTCGGCGAAGGGCGATCTCGTGCGCGCGCAAGTGATTCGCGACGGCGGCCCGGCCGAAGTGCGCGTCGAATTCAACTCAGGCCCGCTCGATCGCATCGAGACTGCGCGCATTTTGGAGCCTTACGGACTGCGCCGCGTGCTGCCGGATCTGGGTCCGAACGCGCTGTCGGCGGCGAGTTCGATCGTCGCCGGGCAAGGCGGCAGCGTCGAACTGTCGCGCGTCTCGAACGGACGCCTCGCGTGGCGCATCGTGTTACCCGCGGTCGATCGGCCGACGCCGACGCCGTCGAAGAAGCGCTCGAAATGAGCGTCGGTCGGCGAATCGAGCGCTCCGCGACGAAGTGAGAGCCGCGCAGTAGTGTCCGCGCGTGCGCGCTGGTACACCGTTCGAGTTCATGCGCGTCTTGATCCTCGGTTCCACGGGCTTCGTCGGTCGTCACTCGAGCGTCGAACTCGTGTCGCGCGGACACGAAGTGGTCGGTTTCGGTCGCACGCCGATCGGCGCGAGTCATCGCGAGGTGAGCGTCGATCTCTCCGACGCCCAAGCTCTTGCGCGTCTGCCGACCACTCTCGCGAGGCGCTTCGATGCAGCTGTTCTGCTCGCCGGCGTCGCCGTGCCCGGACCGCGCTTCGACGAGCGTGCGGCGGCGATCAACGTGGGCATCGCGCGTCACGCGCTCGCTTGGCTCGCCGAGCACTCACCCGGCGCGCGCGTGATCGTGATGTCGTCGGCCCACGTGTACGGAGCACAAGGTGACGACAAACCGCTCGTCGAAGCGCGCGCATTGAGCCCCAACGGTCCGTACGGACACTCGAAGCTCGCTGTAGAACGCATCGCGCACGAATCGGCGAGACAGCTGTCGATCGTGATCGTGCGCTCGTTCAATCAGATCGGACGTGCGATGCCCGACGGTCTGCTCGTTCCCGATCTGATCGAGGCGCTCACGCACGGCGCGGGTCCCGTCGTGATGAAAGGCGCCGACGGCGTGCGCGATTTCCTCGACGTGCGCGAAGGAGCGCGAGCACTCGCCGACCTCGTCGCCGCCGACGTCGAGAGCGGATCGGTATTCAACTTGTGCAGCGGTCGCGGTGTCGCGCTCTCCACGCTCGCCGCCGGACTCGCGCGCGCGCTCGGTGTGGAGCGCGAAGTGCACTTTCCCACGGAGAATCCCCTGCCTTTCGTCGGCAGCCGGGCGGCGCTCGCCCGCGCGATTCGATTCGAGCCGCAGATTCCTCTCGCCGAAACGCTGGCCTGGATCGCGTCCGAAAAACGCGAAAAACGGCTCTGATTTCTGCCCTTTCTTGCAAAAGCAACCGCGCTCTCTATCGTCGGCAAGTGCACCCTTCAGTTCCGGGCGGATCTTCTCGATCCGAACCAGATGAAGCGAACGCACACGAGGACGAAGACCATGCCGAAGACCGCGCTCATCACTGGCATCACCGGACAAGACGGCAGCTACCTGGCCGAATTCCTCCTCGCGCAGGCTTACGACGTGCACGGGATGGTGCGGCGCTCGTCGCTCTTCAACACGGATCGCATCGAGCATCTGCACCTCGGTGACGATCGCAATCCGCGCTTCCACATGCACTACGGCGATCTGTCGGACGCCGGCGCGATGCGCAACTTGATCGAGGAAGTCCAACCGGACGAGCTCTACAACTTGGGTGCGCAAAGCCACGTGCGCGTCAGTTTCGATCAGCCCGAATACACGGTCGACGTGACGGCGGTCGGCGTGATCCGCTTGCTCGAAGCGATCCGCGGCTACGAGAAGAACGGCGGCAAGCGTGTGCGCTTCTATCAAGCCGGCTCTTCCGAGATGTTTGGTTCCGCGAAGCCGCGCCAGAGTGAAGCGACGCGCTTTCAACCGCGCTCGCCCTACGCGTGCGCCAAGGTCTACGCGCACTATCAAGTCGTCAATCACCGCGAGAGCTACGGCTTGTTCGCGACGAACGGGATCCTCTTCAATCACGAGAGTCCGCGCCGCGGCGAGACCTTCGTGACGCGCAAGATCACGCGTGCGGCGACGCGCATCAAGCTGGGACTGCAGAACAAGCTGGCGCTCGGCAATCTCGATGCGAAGCGCGACTGGGGTTTCGCTGGCGACTACGTCGAAGCGATGTGGCGTATGCTGCAACACGATTCACCCGATGATTTCTGCGTCGCGACGGGCGTCGCATACTCACTGCGCGAGTTCTTAGGGCTAGCGTTCGGCGCGTTGGATCTGGATTGGAAGCAGTACGTCGAGATCGACGCGCGCTACTTCAGGCCCGCCGAAGTCGATCACCTCGAAGGCGATGCGTCGAAAGCGCGCGACCTGCTCGGTTGGTCAGCGAAGACCTCGCTGCCGCAACTCGTGTCGATGATGATCGACAGCGACATGAAGCTCGCCGAGCGCGAACGCGTGCTCAAGGAAGCCGGCCACGAGGACTTGCAGCGCGCGGGTTATCGCTGAGCGGATCGTTGGCTTCGAACCCGCTCTCCTGCTCTGCACGAGCAGCGCTCTTCCTGGTAGCGTAGAAGGCCCGGAGGCCGATTCCATGGAATACCGCCACCTGATCACGATCACGCCGGGCAAACGGAGCGGGCAACCCTGCGTCCGCGACCTGCGCATCACGGTCGGCGACGTGCTCGAGTACCTCGCCTCCGGCATGAGCGTCGCCGCTGTCCTGGCCGACTTCTCCGAACTGACCGAGGAAGATGTTCGCGCGTGCCTCGCGTTCGCGGCGGACCGTGAAAAAGGCACCATGATCATCCCGCCAGCGGCGTGAAGTTCCTGGTCGACGAAAATCTGCGTGATCGTTTAGTGGAGCGATTGGCGGAGTTGTTTCCCAACTCTCGTCATGTCAAGTAACTCGGGTTGATGCGGAGCGATGACGAGGTCGTCTGGGATCATGCGCGCCTGCATGGATTCGTCTTGCTCACGAAGGACAAGGACTTCCAGCAACTGAGCGCAGTGCGTGGCGCACTCCCCAAGGTCGTTTGGCTGCGCGTCGGCAATCGCTCGACGGTGGAAATGGTGGAACTCCTGCGTCGACGCCACTCCAACATCGAGAGCTTCGAGCGAGATCCGAAGAAGGCACTCCTGATCCTGATCGAGTAAGCGATTCACGCTCTTTCAGCCCGCCGATTTCGACCATCAGGAGGGCAACCCGTCGAAAGTTCGTGATCTGCTCAGCCGATCGGCGAGGACGTTTCTGCAGGACCTCGTGTAGATGATGATCGAAAGCGATCTCGAGCTGGCCGAGCTCGAACTCGTGCTCAAGGAAGCCGGTCACGAGGATCTGCAGCGCGCGGGCTATCGCTGAGCGCACTGAACCGTGATCCAGGTCAGCGGCGCCGGTAGATCAAATAGTCCTGCGACCAATCCACGTCGACGTCTTCCAAACGCGGCGCGAGATCCGTCAGGCCGAATGCGCTGAAGCGTGCGATCGGCTCGTAGCGCGCGTACAAATCGTCGCGAGCTCGAAACTCCCGCAGCGTGAAGCGATCTGCGTAGAGCATCACGTACTCAGGTGATTCGCCTGCGATGATCGCGTTCAGCGATCCGTACTCGAGTGCCGCGGGCCACACGAGTCCCATGCTGTCGAGGATGGTCCCCCGCCAGTTCCAACCGATCGCTCCGATGTCGGCGGCCATGATCCTTGCGTGCGGCTCGGCGCTCGAAGTTTCGCGAGCCCACTTCGCGAGCGGAGCGTAGACGAATGAGTTGACGCTCGTCGGTCGCGCCGTACCGCGAGCGCTTCACACACTTGATCCGATCGGCGCAGAAAGTCGCGCCGGTCGTGTTGGTGGCGACGTTTGCCCAAGCGACGCGGCGCGAGATGACGTTCGACGAGCAACAACGCTCGTGCATCACGCACTTTCTACTACATGCCGTACATGGACGTGGCCAGCATCCTCGACGGCTTCGAGGCGTACAATCGCGCGATTCGGGCAGCCGCAATCGACACCGGTGCCATCTTGGTCGAGGGCGAGAACGAAGTGCCTGCGGATGAGGCGCACTTCGCCGATTCGGTGCAGTTCACGGACGAGGGCTGTCGTTGGCAGGCGCAGCGAATCTTGCGGGGCCTCGAACATTCGCCCGCGTTTCAAAATCTATTCGCACGCTGAACGGGATCGTTTTCAAGTGCTTTTCGACTGTTTTCGCAGTTGGTGCCGCTCCCTCAGCGCATTCGAATCGCGATCCCAATCGGCACGATCGAATCGAAGCTCTCCAGGAACTCGTAGTTGTCGAGGCCGTTTTTCAGGCGATTCCAAACATCCAAGAGCGACGGACGCAGATCGTTCGGTGACGGACGGATCGACTCGTAGCGACTCGTTGCAACGTCGCCCAACGCTTCGTCGGCCGTGTCGACGAGATCGTCGATCACGAGCGCGCCGCCGATCGCGATGTACGGAAGCACATCGGTGACGTCCCACCAGGTGCCGAGCGCAGTGTGATCGCCGTCGACGGTCACGAGATCGAAACTGCGCGGCGCATCTTCACCGGCGCGCACGATGGACAAGTCTGCGAGCTCGCGCTCCTCGATCGGCACGCCTTGGAGGAACACCGGCAGCGTGTCGTGACTGTTTCCCGCGATGAAACGCAGCGTGCCCGTGTGATCCGGGGCGGCGCGCTTCATCTCGTCGCGCACGAACTCGGGGCCGGGATTCTCGACGCCGCCGTAACCTTCGATCCAACGATCGAACGAGTACGCGCGGCACGTCGGTGACTCGGCGAGCACTTGCGCCAGACTCCAACCGCGGCGCGTGCCGATCTCTAAGTAGCTGCGCGGTTGCATCGAGCGCGCGAGAGCACGCAGGGCGGATCGAATCTCGAAGCGGCGATCGTTCGCGGCGACGCCAGCCTTCAGCCAATCGACGAGCGGGGTCTTGTTCGGCGCATCCTGCGCCAGGGTTTCGAGCGTCGCGACCGTCGCCGCATTCACGGATCGGGCACCGAGGTGAGCGCGAATCGTGTCCAGGCGGCGCACCGTGAACGGGCAGGCGAGAGCTTGTTGCATCCTCGAACCGTCGACACGAACTCCCATTTCCTGAACGACGGAACCGACGCTCGCGGGAAGCCTGCGAAAGGTTTCCCGAAGTCGAGTCGAAAAGCCTCCGCGTGAGCCGCCCCACAGCCAAAATCGCCGTCTGTTCGCTTTTCCGCAACAGCGCGAGCACGCTCGAATACTTCCGCGCCGTCATCTCGGCGCAGGCGCGTCCGGACATCGAACTCGCATTCTCGTTCGTCGAGGGCGACTCCTCCGACGACACGCTCGCGCGCTTGAAAGCGTGGCGCGATCAGGACGCCCGCGTCTCGCTCGCGAAGCTCGACGTCGAACCCGTCGCCGACTTCGACGACCGCGTCAAGAAGTGGGCCTTGCTCGGAAACGTCGCGCTCGAGACGGCACTCGCGACGGATTGCACTCACGTTCTCTGGTGCGAGAGCGACCTGGCGCTCCCCCACGACTTGCTCGAACAACTCGTCGCGAGCGACGTCGACATCGTGGCGCCCGCGATCTTCTTGGGCGGAATGTTCTACGACACGTGGGGCTTTCGCGGACTCGACGGCGTGCGCTTCACGAATGTTGCGCCCTACCACCGCGACTTCCGTCCGCACGAGCTCGTCGAACTCGCGAGCGTCGGCAGCGTCGTTCTGTTCAAGCGCGCCGTGTTCGATCGCGGCGTGCGCTTCCGCGGCGAATATGAGAACGGCTTGCTCGCCGGCGTGAATCAAGACGCGCGCAGAGCGGGCTTCCAGACGTTCATGGACTCGCGCGTCGCCGTCCTGCATCCGACTTCGGGTTGGCGCAAGCAACAGTACAAGCTCGAGCGCGTCGAAATCGTCTGCGCGAGCGCACGAGTGCGCGAGACTTGGCTCGACGTCGCGTGCGAAATCGAGAACAGCTTCGACGCGACCCTCGGCAGCCTCGACGTCACCGGCGATCACGCGGTCTTCGAGCCCGCGCGCAAGATCGTCGAGCGACGCCTGCCGGGCCGCGCACACACGCTCACCGTGCGACTCGCCTCCGAGTCGCGCAAGCGCTACGCGCTCGTCCTCGAAGACGTCGGAACGAACCCCGCATGAAGAACTATCCCGTCACCGAACCCCACCTCGACGCAACGGATCGCGAACACTTGCTCGATGCGTTCGACTCCGGCTGGATCTCCTCGCAAGGTCCGTACTTGGCCCGTTTCGAGCACGATTTCGCGCAGTTTTGCCGTACCGAGCACGCTCTCGCGACCGCGAACGGCACGGTCGCGCTGCACCTGGCGCTGCTCGCGCTCGGAGTCGGACGCGGCGACGAAGTCATCGTGCCGACGTTCACGTACGTCGCGACGGCGAACGCGGTGCGCTACTGCAACGCGACGCCCGTGCTCGTCGACTGCGAGGTCGACACTTGGAACATCGATCCCGCGGCCGTCGAGCGCGCGATCACGCCGCGCACCGTCGGCATCTTGCCCGTGCACTTGTACGGAATGCCGTGCGACATGCGTGCTCTGCGCTCGCTCGCGATGAAACACAAGTTGTGGATCGTCGAAGATGCCGCCGAAGCACACGGCGCCACGATCGACGGCCAGCGCGTCGGATCTTTCGGTGAAATCTCGAGCTTCAGCCTGTACGGCAACAAGATCGTGACGACGGGCGAAGGCGGCGTCGTCACCACGAACGATGCGGAACTCGCGCGCAAAATGGCGCTCTACCGCGGGCAAGGCATGGATCCGACGCGCAGATATTGGTTCGACACCGTCGGCTACAACTACCGCATGACGAATCTCGCTGCGGCACTCGGTGTGTCGCAGATGGCGAAGATCGAGCGCTTGATCGCGGCACACCGCCAAGTCGCGGCGTGGTACCGCGAATTCTTGCACGGCTGTGATGAGTTCTCGTGGCAAGCGGAACATCCCGGCGTAGAAAGCGTGCACTGGCTCGCGAGCCTGCGTTGGCGCGACGCCGAGAACAGACCCGAGCTGCGCGATCTCCTGATGTCGCGCCTCACCGCCGACGGAATCGACACGCGCCCGTTCTTCTATCCGATGCACGCGATGCCGGTGCATCGCTCGAGCGAACGTTTCCCCGTCGCCGATCTGGTGGCCAGTTCCGGCTTGAATCTGCCGAGTTCGCCGCGCCTCACGCGCGCCGACGTCGAACACGTCGCGTCGCGTCTCGTCTTTCATGCACGCGCTGTTTCTGCGGCAGAAACGCGCGCGACCAGCCGTCTGCGCGCTCTCCCGAAGATCGGAGTCAAAGCCTCATGAGCACGATTCAAGTCGCGATCCTCGGCGGTGGCGGTTTCGCTCGCGAAGTCTTGTGGGCGCTCCGCGATGCGCGCGCGCACGGCACGAACGAGCGTTTCGAACCGATCGCCTTCGTCGATCGCGAGCCGCGCGCGGAACTTTTCAAAGGCCTGCCGGTGATCACGCTCGCCGACGTGAAACCGGGCACGTTGCTGATCTGCGGGATCGGCGGCATGACCGAGATCAAGGAACGCGTCGTGCGCGATGCGCTCGCACGCGGACATCGCTTCGCTCCCGCCGTCATCGCTCGCGGTGCCGAGATCGGCCCCGACGTCACGATCGGCAGAGGCACCATCGTGTGCGCCGGATCGATCGTCACGTGCGACATCGCGATCGGCGAGCACGTCGCGATCAATCTCGATTGCACGGTCGGTCACGACGCGAAGATCGGCGATTTTTCGACGCTCTCGCCGGGAGTGCACGTGTCGGGCAACGTCGAACTCGTGCACGCCGTGTACGTGGGAACGGGAGCTTCGATCCTCGAAGGGATCACGCTCGGCGCTCGCTCGATCCTCGGTGCGGGCGGAGTCGCAACGCGCGACGTTCCCGATCACGCGCTCGCCGTCGGCGTGCCGGCACTGGTGAAGAAAGTGCAGCGCGATTTCGCCTGCTCACTGCCCACGAGCACCGCCTCGAGCCTTGCGCGCGCGACCTGACAGTCCTAGCGAAAAGATTTCGCGAACGCGCTATTTCAAGGCAGTTCACGGTTCTATTCAGAAAATTGCATTCGGTCCTCCGAAGTACCTCCCCGGCAAGGAGCGCACGCACTCGTGGCAGCGAGGCGCGCTCTCCACAAGGGAGAAGAGTTCATGGCAGATGTCAGAAACGTGCGCACCCATTCGGTGCGTACGAACGCAGTGCAGGCTTTGATCATCGGCACACTCGTGCTCGGCGGTTGTTCGAGTGGCGATGACGAGGTCGGTGTCGGGTCCGGCATCACCGTCGGCGGTGCGATCCAACACTCGGGGCCGGGCATTCCGACGCTCGAGAAGCCGCCGATCGGAGCTCTCGCCGTGGCCGGTGACACGGTCGGACAGTTCGAACTGCAAGCCCCGTCGGTCGCGACGTTCACGCTGCACGGCACGCTGCCGGTTCCGCGCGGCACATTCGTCCCCGGGAGCGGCGTCGAGCCGTTCGTGATCGTCGACTCGGCGGGCAACGCCACGCTGGCGCAGTGCGAATCGGTTACCCGGTATCCCGATGCGGCCGACGGATCCGACGTCGTCGAAGTGATCGCGCGCGTCGATCGACCGGCCTCCGTCTCCGCCGGACAGATGCTGCGTTACGACGTGCGCTACCAGCCGCACCCGACCTCGCCGTCGAGCGCTCCGCAAGCGGTCGCGAACCTGATCTCGTACGAGCGCGGAGTCGTCCTGCGCACGAAAGACGTCTTCGGCAACGCGTACTCGGCCGACTTGTTCCACGACGCACGCGAGAACGGGCCTTCGCTGCGCAAGCTGAAGGACGGTCGCTTCGAGAAGCAGTTCTCGACGCACCAACCCTTGCGCGCCGATCTCGTCGTCGAAGGGCCGCAGGGCACGTTGTCGCACCACGTCGGCGTGCACGCCTACGCCACGACGTACTCCGCGGACGAGTTCGTTTCTCTCGACCTGCGCGTACACAATGCCTTCAGCGGGCTCGATCAGACGACGAGCGACGACGATCCGCTCGGCAAGGTCTACTTCGACGCGCTCGAACTCGTCGTGCCGCTCGGTTGGAGTGTGATCTCCTCGATCGAAGACCCGTTCCTCGGCGTGCCGTACGACGAAGGCGATCGTCGTGTCTACCCGATCGTGCGTCCGATCGGCGAAGGACAGATGCACATGATGCCGCGCATGGCACAGTTCCATCGCCGACTCGTGCTCGCGCGAGACGGTCACGAAGCGGAAGCGACTGCTTGTCTCACCGAGGCAGGTCTCGCGTTCGCGCGCGCCGGCATCAACGAAGACGGTCGCGAATGGTTCTCGTGGTGGAACAAGAACACGGGTCGCTGGTTCTCGCAGCGCCACGTCCTGCCGTCGCTCGCGCCTGCGACCGAGGACGCAGTTCGAGCTCAATTGAGCGGTGAATTCGCGCAAGTCTCGAACCAGATCGCGACGGGAACAGTCGGTGAATTCCCGATCGAGAACGCGAACATGGGCTGGGCGCATCCGTGGGGTACGGCGGCTGGCGGCATGGTCAGCGGCAGCGAGATCTACCTCTACGACGGCGTCGACGTCGCGTGGAGCGCGTCGCGCGACGGCTACCGTTGGCACGAGATCAGCCATCGCATGTACACGGATCGCCAACCGAACGTGCTCTTCAACAACGACGGCAGACACACGCAAGAACATCAGTGGATCGTGCACGGGGAGAGCGGCGAGACGCAGCCGATCTGGTGGTACAACGAACCGATGTTCTGGGCAGCCGATCCGTTCGGCTACAACTCGGCGCCCACGTTCCAAGTCGAAGCCGTCGCGGCGGCGAATCGCAAGCCGTTCTACGAAGACATCCTGTCGTCGTTCTACGCGATCGATCGTCAACACCTGATCCGCTACACGCGCTCGGCGAAAGTGCTTTTGTGGCTCGGCAACGACGCGATCGCCAAGGACGACCTGTGCGCGCAAGCCGAGGGCTTCCGTATCGCGTTCACGAACCATCCGCAGGACGTCTGGGGCGCGATCATCCCGACGGGTTTGTACGCACTGAGGACCTATACCACAGAACATCCGCAGAACGGTGCACCGTTCGGTCGCGGCGAGGGCTGGGGGTTGGACGCGGCGCTCGTCGCGTACTCGGTCGAGAGCGACGAGTGGCGCGCGCGACAATTGCCGTGGTTGGAAACGATTCAGGATGCGCTCGAGCGCGGTCAAACAGCCTGCTCGAACGTGATTCACACGCTGCCCTTGTACAACGTGTTCGGAGCCAAATACCGCTGCCGCCAGTCGATCGAAGCCGCGATCGTGCAGAACGCGCTCGTGGCTTTGCGCGAGACGGTGCTGCTCGGTCGTGATGATGCGCGCACGGTTCGCTTGGACGACATGTTGCGCAAGGATCTCTACGCGATGGTGTCGCCGCTCGTGTGGAGTGCCGCGAATAACGGGCCTTGGGCGATGATCGCTGTCGGCCCGTTCGACATGGCGCAAGCGCCGTACTGCACGTGGATTCCTGCCGACGGCAACTACGGTATTCCCGATCACTACCAGATCTGGTCGTCGTTCGCGTACGGCTTCGAGCTGACGCACGATCCGATCTTCCTCGAGAAGGCGGCTGAGGCGATGGGTGCTCCGGAGTTCGTGAGTGGTGCGCTCAACTATCCGCTCTACAACTGGCAGAATCGAGCGGCACTGATGGCGTTGGCGCAGGAGTTGGCGCTCGAAGAGCCTTGAGGAAGAGCGTGTCTTGCTCGGACGTGTTGTCGAAGGACGAAGAGGTTGCGCCAGGACAGAGGCACCGGCTGCAACGGGGACAGGGCTGATTCGGTAGGGCGCTCGAGCGCACTTGGTTGCC